>DATBRS010000295.1:0-22827 GCA_036560185.1 Myxococcota bacterium | reverse complement strand
CACGCCCATCACCCAGCGCCAATCCTCCGCGGTCGCGTCGGCGAGCGCGCCCAGCACGACCACGCCGGCGTTGTTGCACAGCACGTCGACGCGCCCGTAGTTCTCGAGCACGCGCTGCGCCGCCGCATCGAGCGAGTAGCGGCTCGAGACGTCGGCGGGAATGCCGACCACGTCGCCGCCGACCTCGCGCACCGAGGCCTCGGCGGGCGCGAGCGCGCGCTCTTCGAGGTCGAGCAGCGCAATGCGCACGCCAGCGCGCGCGAGCGTCTTCGCGATGCCGAGCCCGATCCCGCTCGCGCCCCCCGTAACAACCGCGACCTTGTCGTGCAGGTCCTTCATCGAGGCTCCTTCGGCCGCAGCTCTGGGGCCGCGTCACGGTATGCGCTGCGCCGAGTCCGCGCACGATGGCGGCGCGCTGCACGCCTACGGCTTCGCCCCGCCGGCGCGCGCCTCGCGCACGTAGGCCTCGAGGATCGGCCGGTCCAGCGCAGCGGGCGCGAGCTCGATCGCACGCTCGAGAGCGCGCGCGGCTTCGCTCGCCTCGCCGAGATCGCGCCGCGCGAGGCCGAGCGCGCGCCACGCACGCGCCGATTCCGGCGCGAGCTGCGTGGCTCGCTCGTACGCGCGCGCCGCTTCTCCGAGGCCGGCGGCTCCGGCTTGGCCGGCGAGACGGTGCCACTCGCCGAGCAGCAGGTAGGCCGTGCCGTCCGCGTCGGGGAAGGCGAGCAAGCGATCGACGCCGCGCCGCGCCGAACGCACCCGCGACAGCGCGAGGTCGTCCTCGATATTCTGCGCGATCAGGCTGCGGGTCGCCGCCGCGTAGGGCTCGGCGCGGATCTCGCCGGCGCCGGGCTCCGCGGCCGCGATCAGCTGCCGGTAGTGCGCTGCGCGCGACTCCATGGAGGGATGGTCCGCATAATAAAATGGATCAGCGACGGTCGGTGCCTCCTCGTCGAGCAGCACGACCTCGAACATGCGGACCGACTGCCGGACGTCGTAGCCCGCGTCGCGCATGGCATCGAAGCCGAGGCGATCCGCTTCCAGCTCGAGCCGCTGCGAGAATCCGCTCACCTGCTGCTCGATCGAGGCCCGCGAGCTCGCCTCGCTGCCGCCGAACAGTCCGAGCGAGAGCGCGCGGCCGAGCCGCTCGCTCTTCTCGGTGGCCGTTCGCTCGCGGCGTTCCTGCAGCGAGTGGCGGCGCACGAAGTGGGCGAGCTCGTGCCCGAGCAGCGTCGCCAGCTCGGCCTCGTTCTCGATGCGCGCCAGGATCCCGCTGTAGATCAGCACCAGGCCGTTGGGTGCGGCCGACGCGTTGTTCAGGGGCTGGCGGACCACGACGACGCGCGGCTCGACGCCTCGCGGCGGATTCATCCGCGCGTACACGCTGCGCGTCACGCCGTCGAGATAGGCCTGCAGCGCCTCGTCGCGCACGACGTCTTCTGACGCGGCGAGCGCCTGCTCGAAGTGAGCCGCCTGCTCCCAGATGATGCGCTCGTCGGAGGCCTTCTCGGGCTCGCGTGCGAGCGGCTCCAGCAGCGCGGGATCCGTACCGAAGCAGCCCGCGAGCGCGAGGATGGCCGCGATTCCTCCGGCCCATCCGCGCCCGCTGGCTCGCATGGCTCAGCGCGCCGCGGGCGCAGGCGGCTGGAATCGGAACGCGCGCACGAGATCGACGAGCAGGTGCGCGACGCGCTTGTCGCTGTTCGCCCCCAACACTTCGGACAGCTCGCGCTGCTCGAGGCGCGCGCCGAGCCGCAGCTGCGACCAAGCGACCTCGGTCGCGCGGCCATAGAGCTCGCCGTCGGCTCGGTCGGAGAGCGTCGCCCACGCCCACAGCCCGACGACGCGGTTCGCGCCGATGCCCGCGTCGTAGACGCGCAGCTTCGCGCCGTCGATCCGGAGCGGCTCGCCGCCGGCGACCCAGTACGGCGGGGAGCCGTCCAGGTCGTAGATCGGCGCCTCGAAGTATCCCCAGTCGAGCACGGCGTCGATCGCATGCACGCGCATCAGCTCGCGCAGCGTGTGCTCGCGCGCGAGCTTCCACTTCTCAGGGTCGGCGACTCCCGTGAGCGGGTCGTACACGCCGCCGAGGCGCGCGGATGCCTCGATCCAGGCGCGCGCGTAGGCGCCGGCCGGAACCACCGTGAGCCCCGCGCGCTCGAGCTCACGCTGCAGCACCGCGGTGTGCCGCGCCGTCGCCTCCGGCGGAAAATCGTAGGGCGCCTCGATGCGCGGCGGCCGGATCGCCACCGTGTGGACGCGCGCCTTGACCTGATCCGCGGGCACGCTGAAGGGCTCACGTCGGAGGTCGGCGCGCGCGCCCGACCCGAGCACGAGCATTAGGGGCAACGCGAGAGCAGCGATTCCAGCGCGCAGCATCTCGAAAATCTTGCGACGCGCGAGGCAGACGGGTCAAGCCCGAACTACGTTGGCGCGCATGTCGAGAGGCACTGCGGCTTGCGTACTGGGCGCGTGGCTCCCGCTCGTGGCCGCCGCAGGCCCCTACGACTTGGAGCAAGAGGGCTTCCGCGTCCCGCCGAGCGAGCTCCAGGCGAGCGTCCAGACGATCTGCCTTCGGGCGCCCCGCGCGGATCTACCCATCGGGCAGTGGGCGCTGCGCAGCGCGTGGATGGAGCAGTTCCTCGCCAAGAAGCTGGGGGAGGCGCACTTCGGCACCGTGCCGAGCGAGCGCGTCGAGCGCGCGGCGGCCGAGGCGACCAAGGCGGCGGGCGGGATGTACGACCCGCTGACCGGGCGCGCGATGCCCGCGAAGCGCGAGACCGTGCTGAGGGCAGAGCGTGAGGCGCTACGCAGCACGCTCGGCTGCCAAGCGGAGCTCGCGATCGAGATCCACGTCGTGCGGCTGCGCTGGACGGAGCGCGTCGCGCAGTGGGACTACGTGTACCAAGACCTCGGCGGCGGCGACCTCTACATCGGCACCGCGCAAGGGTTGTCGCTCTGGCTCGCGTTGCGGTCGCTCGAAGGGGTGCCACTGCTCGAGCGCGCGGGCGGCATCGAGTCGCTCACTTCGATCGACAACGCATTCCTGTCCGAGCCGCGTCTCAAGGACGCAAACCCCGCGAGCTTGCTCAACAACACGACGTGGAACGCGCGGGCCGCAATCGCCGCGCTCGGCGCTCTCGCCCAGCAGCCGTCGCCCGCGACCGCGCAGTGCGTGGCGCAGGCGAAGGCGAAGGAGAAGGGAAAGGTCGATCCCGTGGCGCAGCGCGCGCTATGCGAAGCCCAGGCGTTCGTGTTCGCGCCGCCTCCCGAACGCCCAGCGGAGGCCGCGGACGCGCAGCCCGCGGCGAAACCATGAGAGGTAGGGAGGTCCGATGCGATTCCTGAAAGCGCTGCTCGCGCTCCTCGTCTTGATCGTCGTCGGATTCTGCGCGGCCCACCTCGCCACCGCGCCGGCCGGCCCCGCGCGGCTGAGCACGAGCGCGGATCGGCTGCGCCCGGGCCCGTACGCCGTCGCGACGGCCGATCGCACGCTCGTGGACGCGTCGCGCCCGACGCCCGCTCACGGCGATTTCCCCGGCGTCCCGAGCCGCACGCTCGCGGCGACGCTCTGGTTCCCTGAGAGCTCGGAGGAGGCGCACCCGCTGGTCGTGTACAGCCACGGCTTCATGTCGATGCGCGACGAGGCGGAGCGCTACGCCCGCGATCTCGCGAGCCACGGCGCCGTGGTGATCGCGGCCGACTACCCCGCCACGAACTTTCGCGCGCCGGGAGGCCCCAACATCTCCGACGCGGCGAGCCAGCCCGGCGACGTCTCGTTCCTGATCGACGCCGTCACGGGCTGGAGCGAGAGCGAGCGCCCGTTCCGCGGCACGATCGACGCGCAGCGCATCGCGGCTGCGGGTCTCTCGCTCGGCGGCTTCACGACCACGCTCGCCGCGTTCCACCCGACACTGCGCGACCCGCGCATCGCCGCCGCCGTCTCGATCGCCGGCCCGAGCGCGATGTTCGCGCCGCGCCTCTTCGCCAGCGCGAACGTGCCCTTCCTGATGATCGCGGGCGACGTCGACGCGATCGTCGACTACGGCGTGAACGCAGCGCCGATCCCCGGCTTGCTCGCCCACGGCGGCGCTTTGCTCACGCTCCGGGGCGGCACGCACACCGGCTTCGCGCCGATGAGCGACGGCGTGATGCGCGTGTTCGGCAACCCGGACCGCGTCGGTTGTTGGGCGCTCACGCGCGTGCTGAAGATCGAGCCGGGTGCGAGCCCGTTCCCGGGGCTCGGCGGCGAAGCGCAGGGCGTGCGCACGCAACTCGACATGCCGCCGCCGTGCGCCAAGGGCGCACCCGCCGAGGCGCTCGCGCCGGGCCGCCAGCTGATGATCACGACGCTCGCGCTGCGCGCGTTCCTCGAGAGCATCTGGGCGAGCGATGCCGAAGCTCGCGCGCAGAGCGCTCAGTTTCTCGCGGAGACGCTCGCGCGCGACTTCAGCGAAGTGCGCTACGCGGCCATCGCGCCGCTGCCGCCGAGCCGCGAGCCCGTACTCGCCGAAGCGCCGTATCACCCCGCTGCGCCGGCGCCGGTCGTGAGGATCGGCGAGGACAGGCTCGACAAGCCCGACACCGAGGTCCCGCCGCCGGACCTCTCGCCCGAGCTGGGTCTGCCTCGCTCCTAACTGGTCGCCGGCTCGCGCGGCTGCATCCCCGCCGCGCGGTAGATCGAGTCGATCACCGCCATGTTCTTCACCGCGTCGTCTGGCGTGGTCGGAAACGGCGCGCCCTCGCGCACGGCGCGCGTGAAGGCCGCGAGCTGGTGCCCGTAGCTCGTGCCGTCGCTCACGCGCTCGCTGCGGTTGCCGCGCTCCGACTTCACGCGCACGCGATGGAAGAACTGCGGCGCGATCGGGTTGAACACGCGCAGCTCGCCGCGCGTGCCCCGAACGCGCGCCGAGATGCCGAACAGCCGCCACGAGAACATCGAGCACACGACGCGCCCACTGGCGCCGCCGGGGAAGGCGAGCTCCGCCTCCATCGCGCGATCGACTCCTGGCGACGAGAGCTTCGCGCGCGCCGAGACGACGCTCGGCTCGGCGCCCGCGAGCGCGCGCACGATCGAGACCGTGTAACAACCCATGTCCATCGCCGCGCCGCCCGCGAGGTCGCCGCGGTAGCGGATGTCGCCCGGCTTGATCAGCGGCGCGCAGAGCTGCGCCTCGACGTGGCGCAGCTCGCCGAGCTCGCCGCTCGCGACGATCTCGAGCAGGCGCGCCGCGAGCGGGTGGTAGCGCCAGTGAAACGCCTCCATCACGACGAGCCCTGAGGCGCGCGCCGCGTCCGCCACGCGCTGCGCCTCCGCCGCGTTCGCGCTGAACGGCTTCTCGCACAGCACGTGCTTGCCCGCCGCGAGCGCGCGGAGTGTCCATAGGCCGTGGTGCGAGTTCGGCAGCGGGTTGTAGATCGCGTCGAGCTGCGGATCCGCGAGCAGCGCCTCGTAGCTCTTGTGCACGCGCGCGACGTCGTGCCGCGCGGCGAAGCGGCGCGCCTTCTCGGCATCGCGCGCGGCCACCGCCACGACCTCGACGTTCGGGTCCTCGCGCGCCGGCCGGATCAGCGCCAGCGGGGCGATGTTCGCCGCGCCCAGGATGCCGAAGCGAAGCGGAGCGCCGGGAGAAGTCATGCGCGGGTTCTAGTCCAGATGGGTAGGAAGCGGCAGCGCGCCGCGGTCTTCACACGAACGACACGGAATTCTCACACGAGACCCACATCGCCGCGTGTTTTCTTTCGGAATCCTCCGAACCAGCCACGGGAGCCGCTCGCTGCATGCAGACCGCCGACCCCCTGGACGAGCCCGCGCGCGCCGAGCTCGCCGTGCTGTTGCCCCTACGCGAATCCCTGGCGCGCCGCGCCGGCGCGCTGCGTGACCAGGTCGTGCGCGCGGGGCGTCACCACCCCGAGCGCCTGTACGCCCGCGCGCTGCGCTGCGACCGCGTCGTGCGCCAGCTCGATACGCGCATCCGGCACGCCGCCGAGCGCCTCGCGAGCGGGCGCGTCGCTCCCGTCGCGGGCGCCGAGCACGAGGCGGGCTGAAGCGCCCGCGCGGCCGCGTAAACGCAATCGCGTCTTCGCGGCGCCGCCCCGAGAACGCAACGAGCGCCGCCGATGCTCATCTCGAACCCGAGGTGACGCATGGACTCTCCGGTCTTTCTCGTCGGCGCCGAGCGCTCCGGCACGACGCTGTTACGGCTGATGCTCGACGGCCATCCGCAGATCGCGTGGCCCTGCGAGCTCGACTTCGCGCTCGAATGGCCCGCGCCGCGCTCCGGCGCGCAGGAGCCGGACCTGGTCGACTATTGGAGCCTGCTCGCGGACAGCCGCCAGGCGCGCCGCGCGCGCATCGTGATCGACGCGAACCTCGCGTTGCCCGAGCTCGTGCGCTCCTTCCTCGAGCAGCTGCAGCGCCGCACGCACAAGCCGGTGGTCGGCGTCACCGCGCATCGCCACTACGAGCGCATCCTGCGGCTCTGGCCCGAGGCGCGCTTCATCTACTTGATTCGCGACGGCCGCGACGTCGCGCGCTCGCACGTCGAGATGGGCTGGGCCGGCAACGTGTGGGCCGCAGCACCGGTGTGGCGCGAGGCGGAGCGCGAGTGGCGGCGCGTCTCGGCGCTGATCCCGCGCGAGCACCGCATCGAGCTGCACTACGAAGCGCTGATCCGCGACCCGCGTCGCGAGCTCACCCGGCTGTGCGCCTTCCTCGGGCTCGACTACGCGCCGGAGATGCTCGACTACCCGAAGCGCTCCGCTTATCAGGCGCCGGACCCGCGCCTCACGGAGCGCTGGCGCGAGCGGCTGAGCGATCGCGAGCTCGGCTGGCTCGAGCGCGAGCTCGGCGCCCAGCTGCGCGCGCGCGGCTACGCGCCGAGCCGCGTGCGCGCCGCGTGGATTCCTGCGCCGCGGCGCGCGGCGCTCCTGCTCGGCGACCGCTTCGGCCGCCTGCGCTTTCGGGTCCGGCGCTACGGCGCCCGGCTGTGGGCGGCACACCAGCTCGGGCGGCGCCTGCGTCTCACCGCGTTCGCGCGCGCTGCGGCGCTGCGCATGCAGACGATCGACGCCGCCTACCTGAAGTGAGCGCGCGGCCGGCCGGTTAGGAGGCCGGCTCAGGATGCCCGATCACCGCACACCGAGGGCCCAGCGCACTTCGAGGCCACTGTTCGACTCCGCTCGGTTCCGAAGACTCCGCCTCGCTGCGCGCTTCGCTTGCTAGCGCCGCGCGATCGCGTCGAGCAGCGCGCCCTCGCGCAGCCCCCAGTCGCACACCGCCACCTCGCGCAGCGCGAGCGAGCGGAAGATCTCTCGCACGATCAGCGCGCCGGTCGGCAGCAGGTCCGCGCGCCGCGCTGACATGCCGCGCATGCGCAGGCGCTGGGCGTGGCTCGAGCCGGCCAGCCGCGCGCAGAGCGCGTCGAGCTCGCTGCGGCGGAGGCGCGCGTCGAGCGGGATGCGGTGCGTGTCCTCGTCGAGCCCGTTCGCGAGGCGGTAGAGCGCGCGCACCGTGCCGCCGATCGCGACCGCGCGCTCCGCAGCGAAGCGCAGCGTGCGCTCGCGCAGCGGCGCGAGCGATGCGCTCACGCGTTCCGAGATCGCCTCTTGCTGCTCCGCTGTGAGCGGGTCGTCCTGGCCGAGCTCTTGATGCAGACGCACGCTGCCGATCGGCAGCGATTTCTCCCAGCGCACTTCGCCGCGCGAGCCCGCCGCGATCTCGAGGCTGCCGCCGCCGAGATCGATGCCGAGCGTCTGCGCGTCGCCGAGCCGCATGCGCTGGTCGATCGCCCGGAAGATCAGCCGCGCCTCCTCCTCGCCCGAGAGCACGCGCACGCGCTCGCCGAGCGCGTCCGAGAGGCGCTGCACGACCTCGCGGCCGTTGCTCGCTTCGCGCAGCGCCGCGGTGGCGACCGCGATCACGCGCTCGGCGCCGGCGTCGCGCGCGTCGTCGCGCATCTGCTCCACCGTCTCGACGGCGGTGTCTGCGGCCGCGCGCGGGATCTTCCCGCCGTCCGAGATCAGCGCGCCGAGCCGCAGCATCACCCGCTCTTGGCCGACGCGGTGGATGGTGCCGCCCGGCTCGGCGTCGGCGACGAGCAGATGGAAGGACGACGAGCCGAGGTCGAGCACGGCGAGGCGTCGCGCGCGCGGCCCGCCCACCTGCGCGCTCGGTGCGCCGCTCGAATCGCGCGGCAGCCAGTACGTGGCGCGCCGGCCACCCTCGGTGGTCGCCTCGATGCGCCAGAACGAGCCCTTCTCGCAGTCGATCGCGCTCGGACGCGCGCCATCAGCGTCGAGCGAGGCGACCAGCATCGGCAGCAGGTCGCCGTGGCCGCAGATCACGGTGGGAGCGTCGCCGAGCGAAGCGATCAGCAGCGCGGCGCCGTCGAGCGTCGCGCCCTCGGCGAGCCGCGCGTCCTGCTCGATGCGCAGTCCCGTCGCGCGTGCGAGCGGGCCGAGCGTCTGCACGCAGCGCACGTGGGGCGACGAGATCAGGCGCTGCGGGTGCTCTTCCGCCAGCGCGATGGCGATCGCCTCGGCTTGGAGATCGCCGGCCGGCGTGAGCGGGCGCAGCTCGTCGTCTTCGCGCCAACGCGACCGGCTGTACGCCTTCGCGTGGCGGACGAGGAATAGCTTCATCGGCGGCTCGCCATGGCGGACAGTTTCTCGGCGAGCGCAGCGATTTCGTCAACGAGCGTCGTGGCTTCTCGCGGCGTCGTGCAGCGCACGCTGGAGGCTCGCACCTGCGCGCTTCTCGATGCGATGCCAGGTGCCGTCCTGATCGAGCTCCCAGGCGTGCTCGTCGTCGAGCCGTGCGGCGGCGATCAGCGCGTCGAGCCGCCGCATGTGCTCCGGCGCGGTGATCGGCACCAGCGCCTCCACGCGCTGCCAGAGGTTGCGCGTCATCAGATCCGCGGAGCCGATGAAATAGCGATGGCCGCGCCGCTCGGAGCCGAAGCGGAACACGCGCGAATGCTCGAGGTAGCGGCCCAGGATTGAGCGCACCGTGATGCGCTCCGAGAGCCCGAGCGCGCCGGGCCGCAGGCAGCAGATGCCGCGCACGAACAGCTCGACGCGCACGCCCGCGCGCGAGGCCTCGCAGAGCGCGTCGATCGTCGCCGGATCCTGCACGCCGTTCACCTTGGCGACGACGTGGCCGTCGGGCTCGCGCATCTCGGCCTCGATCAGCTCCTGGAGGCGCGGCACCAAGTTGTGCGGTGCGACCAGCAAGCGCTCGTAGATGGGGGTGCGCGAGAGGCCCGTCAGGTAGTTGAACAGCGCCGCGACGTCGCTCGCAATCTCGGGCGAGGCGGTGAACAGCCCCAGGTCTTCGTAGATGCGCGCCGTGATCGGGTTGTAGTTGCCCGTGCCGATGTGGCAGTAGCGGCGCAGGCCGTCGGGCTCCTGGCGCACCACGAGCGCGAGCTTCGCGTGGGTCTTGAGGCCGATCACGCCGTAGACGACGTGCGCGCCGGCGCGCTCCAGCAGCTGCGCGCGCTCGATGTTGGCCTGCTCGTCGAAGCGCGCGCGCAGCTCGATCACCACCGCGACCTGCTTGCCTGCCTGCGCCGCGTGGCAGAGCGCCAGCACCACCGGATTCTCGCGGCCCGACGTGCGGTAGAGCGTGTGCTTGATCGCGAGCACGCTCGGATCGCGCGCTGCCTGCCAGATGAACTCCTCGACCGAGCCGCGAAACGATTCGTAGGGATGGTGCACGAGCACGTCCTCGCGTCGCAGCACCTCGAAGAAATCCGCCGCGCGATCCGGTTCCTCGCCGCGCAGCGCGAGTGGCTGTACCGAGCGCTCGGTGGTGAACTTGTGCTCGGGACGCGCCAGGTCGTACAGCTCCCACAGGTCGCCGAGATCGGTGAGGCCCTCGAAGTCGTAGACGTCGAGCGCATTCAGCTCGAGGTTCTCGAGCAGCAGTTCGCGCATGTCCGCCGGCATCGTGTGCGCGGTCTCGAGCCGCACCGGGTGGTTCATGCGCAGGCGGCGCTGCAGACCCTCGGCTACCGCTTCGAGCAGGTCGTCGGCTTCGCCTTCGTCGAGCTCGAGATCGGCGTCGAGCGTCACGCGGAACGGGTGCCGCTCGAGGATGCGCATGCCGGGAAAGAGACGATCGAGCTTCGCGCCGATCAGCTCCTCGATCGGCAGCAGCGGTTCGCCCTGCCCGAGCTTCACGAAGCGCGGCAGCGTGGCCGGCACCTTCACGCGCGCGAAGGCCACCGCCGCGTTCTCGGGGTTCTCGAGCCAGACGGCGAGATTCAGCGAGAGGTTCGAGATGGCAGGGAAGGGGTGCGCGCGGTCCACCGACAGCGGCGTCAGCACGGGCTCCACGTGGCTCGCGAAGTACTCGCTCGCGACCGCGCGCGCGGGCTCGTCGAGATCCTTCCAAGTCGCGAGCCGGATCCCGGCCAGAGCGAGCTGCGGCAAGAGTTGTTGGGTGAAGACCGCACGCTTGCGCTCGAGCAGCTGCAGCACACGCGCGCGGATCTCGTCGCATTGCGCCGAGGCGGTGCGGCCGTCGAAGCTCTTGACCGCGACGCCGGCGCGCAGCTGCTCGTGCAGCGCACCCACCCGCACCTGGAAGAACTCGTCGAGATTCGTGCAGAAGATCGCTGTGAACTTGACGCGCTCGAGCAGCGGCAGCGCGGGATCCTCGGCCAGTGCGAGCACGCGCGCGCTGAACTCGAGCCACGACAGCTCGCGATTCAGGAAGCGGCTAGGGCCAAAGGAGCGGATCGTTTCGTCGTCACCGAGGGGCATCGCGGAGCATTCTAGAGCGCGAATGCGCTGCGCGTGCGGACTAGGGCCGAAGTTCTTCTCGCAGCGGCATCTCCGCCGTCATGCCTCGAAGAAGCTGCGCAGCTTGACGCGAAGTGAGCGCCGTTCGGCACGCCGGATCGCGAACTCGTAGCTCGCGACCAGCCCCTGCGTCTCGCGGCGCCAGCTGTACCGCTCCGCCTCGGCTCGCGCGCGCCGCGCGAAGCTCTCGGCCAACGTGCGGCTCGCGAGCAGCCGGCGGATCGGCTCGAGCGCGCCCTTCGGCTCGGCCGGCTCGTACAGGAAGCCGGTCTCCGCGTCCCTCACGATCTCGCGCAGGCCCCCGGCGTCGGCGGCGACGACCGGCAGCCCCGACGCCATCGCCTCGAGCGCGACGAAGCCGAGCGTCTCGGTGGTGGAGGGCATCACGAACACGTCGGCGCTCGCGTAGGCCGCGGCCAGCTCCTCGCCGCTCAGGAAGCCCGCGAACGCGACCGGCATTCCCTGATAAGTGCGCTCCAGACGCGCGCGCTCCGGGCCGTCGCCCACGAACGCGGCCTGCGCACCGGGAATCTCGGCGAGCACCGGGGCGAGCGAATGCAGATTCTTCTCGGCGGCGAGTCGCCCGACGCACAAGAGAAGCGGGCGGTCGAAACGACCGCCCGCGAGGCGCTCGCGCATCGCCAGGGAGCGCTTCCTCGGATGGAAGTGCTCGGGGTCGACGCCGCCGCGCCAGAGGCCGCTGATGCGGAAGCCGCGCGCGACGAGCGCGTCGCGCGTGCTCCGCGAAGGAACGAGATTCAGCTCCGCGAGCCGGTGCGCCGCTGCGAGCAGCCTCCAGGCCGGCCCCTCGAGTCGCGGATAGCCGTAGCGCCCCGCGTACTCGGGCAGCGCGGTGTGGAAGGACGCGACGGTCGGGATCGCGAGCGCGCGCGCGGCGAGCAGGCTGAAGACGCCGACCGCCACGGGCCCGACCGCGTGCAGCACGTGGGGACGAAAGCGCGCGAGCTCGAGCGCGATGCGCGGATCGGGCGCGCCGACCACGACGTCGGGGTAGAGCGGGAAGCGCGCGCCCGGCACGCGCAGCAGGCGCTCGCCATCGCACACGGGCTGCGCCGGCGCGGGCGCGATCGTGAGCACCTCGTGCCCGAGCGCGATCAGCTCGCGGATCGTGTGATTCAGGCGGTTCGAGATGCCGTCGATCTTCGGTGCGTGGACCTCGGTCGCGATCGCGATGCGCATGGTTCTCTCCTCGTCTGTTGGGGAGAGCATCGACGGCGGGCAAGGCGGCGCGATGGCCCGCTGCCGAACAGGCGGTGAAGCTCGCGCTGCGGTGCAGCGGCGCGCGTGTTACGGGGCGATGGCGTTGCCGGCGCGCTGCGAGCGGCTCGCTTCAATGCTGCGGGGCGAAGCCGTCCGCGAGGGCGCGCTCGAGCTCGGGCGGAATCGCGGCCCCGACCGCGCCGCTCCAGAGCTCCCGGCCCTCCGCGCTGTAGAGCGCGAGCAGCGGCAGATGCGCCCCGTCGTCGAGCAGCGTTCGCGTGTAGGCCTCGGACATGTGGTCGAGCGCGAACGCGCCCCTCCAGCCGGCAGCGCGCAGCTTCGGGAGCAGCGCCGCGTCCGGATGCTCGCCCTGCGGAAAGAGCACCGGCAGCACGCCCCGGCCGCCGAGCGGAGCGAGCGAGGCCGCGAGTCGCGCGAAACCGGGCGCACTCGGATCCGCGAACAGGCAGAGGAACCCCGAGCGCTCCATGGAAGCCTCGAGCCGTACGCGGCGCGGGGCCTCGGCTTCGGCGTCGAGCAGGCGCGGCGCGATCGCGAACGTGAGGTTGGGCGCGGTCTTCGTGACCACGCCCGAGCGGATGGCGTTGGCGCGCCCCAACAAGTCGGTGTCGCGCACCGGCAGCGTCACGAGACCGTCGCGGCCGAAGTCGAGGCGCACGCGCGCGCCTGCCTCGGCGCGGATCACGACGCCCAGCGCGCCCGCCGCAAGCGCGTGCTTCGCGCCCGTGGGCGCGCCGCTCGAGAGCAGCGCAGCCTGATACGGCCAGAAGCGCTCGCTCGCGAGCAGGTTCGCCTCCGTCACCTCGGGCGCGCCCCGATCCGCGACGCTGTAGGCGGGGAGCTCCTGCGCGCCCTCGGGATCGAGCGTGCCCGCGCGCACCGGCGCTGTGAACAGCGCGGCCACGACGAGACTCATTGCGATGCGATGCATGCGAGCTCCTGAAGAGAAGAGAAGAGAAGGAGCCGCCACCCCTCGCGAGGTGGCGGCTCCGTGGGAGGGACGCAGCGCTCGTCAGGCGCGGCGGCGGCGGCCGATGCGGCCGAGGCCGAGCAGGCCGGCGGCGAGCAGTGCTGCCGTCGACGGCTCGGGAACCGTTACCAGGTTCGCGGTGATCCCGACGTTGTCGATCACAGTGCTCGGGCTGAGCGTCAGCCGGAAGAACGCGCGATCCGACGTGACCGCCTGCACGGTGGACGAGAGCGCGATGGCGCTCGTCGACACGCTGATCGTGCCCGCCTGCGACCAGGCGCTGCCGTTCGTCGAGAACTCGATCTGGATCGTGCCCGTGCCGAGCTGCGTCGCGCCGGCGAGCGTGATCTGCCAGTCGCTGCCGGTTTGCGGCACCGTCGTCAGATCCGCCTCGAACACGAGGCTCGTGGTCTGCACCGCAACCATCGCGAGATCGCTCTGGGAGGCTTGGCCCTCCAGCGTGAGCACCGAGAAGTTGTTGTACGGACCTTGGTTGATGTTGGGCAGCAGCGACCCCGTTCCCGGCACGGCGGTCGGGAGCAACGGCTCGCTCGCGTCGCCCACGGGCGTGAACGGCAGGTGATAGACGCCGAAGGCTGCCGCCTGCGCGCCCGCTCCGTTCGGATCGAAGCTCGAGTAGTTCGCCCGGATGTCGGAGGGAGCGGCGGAATTTCCGCCGTCGATCGAGTGGACGGAGTCCGCGTAGTACTGGGAGAAGTCCCAGCCGGCGACGAGCGACGCCGCTTGCGCAGACATCGAGTAGGCCAGCGACAGAGCGACGGCCGCGATCGTGAGTGTGAGTTTCCGCATGATGGTTTCTCTTCTTGGATGATGGGTGTGTTGAAGTCGCTCAGTTCGCGAGCAGGCCAGCCTGGTTCAGCGTGGTCCAGCCGTTGGTCCAGAGCGGGTTCGAGGACGAGAAGGCGCCGCGATAGGTCGCGCTCGAATCGAGGCCCGTGCCTCGCGGAGCGGCGCAGCCCGCATTCGGCCGGCCGATGCCCTGCACCGTGCGCGGATTGGTCGGCGCCGCCTTGAGGCCCGCCGTGAGCTTGCCGTTGGCGTCGCCCGTCGGGTCGAACGTGATGTCGTCGTTCACGAGATCGAAGGTCGCCGGATTGACCGAGTTGTTGTCATTCGTGCTCGGAGCCACGCCGCGCAGCAGCTCGGAGAGCGCGTCGCCGTTGCTCACGACGGTGAGCTCGCTCGCCGCGAGAGCGGCGCCGTCGTCGAGCGTCGAGCACACGAGGTTTACGAAGCCCGTGTTGACGTGGTCGGTGATGGTGTGGCCTGCCGGGCAGTTCGCCACCAGCGCCGTATCGACCTCGATGCCGGTCTCGGCACCAGTGTCGACGACGACGCTGTTGAACACGTCGCCCGCGAAGCAATGCCGGAACTGGACGCCGCGGTTCGTGCTCGCCGCGGAGACGGGCGTGAAGTCGCGCGTGCCGTCGGGCGTCGAGCCGATCCCCGTCAGGTTGTAGAAGGCGGGTGCGGAGAGAGGCCAGGGCGTGGTGTCGACCACCGTCTGCGCCTGATTGATGCGCATGTTCACGCGGTCGATCGTGCCGAGGTCGCTGTCGTCGCCGTCGAGCTCGCCCATCTTGTCGCTGGACGCGGTGCCGAACAAGCCGGCGTCGTTCTCGTTGAAGAAGCTCAGGAACGTCACCAGGAACTGGTTGACGCCCGCGTAGCCCTCGTCGACGTCGAAGCTGTCGTCGCCGGCGTAGAACACGGCCAGGTGATCGCCGTTGACGGTACCGCCGAACCATTCGAAGCCGTCGTCGAAGTTCGCGTAGACCTCGACGTTCGAGATCAGCGTGCCGTCGCCGACGCCGCCCATCGTGACGCCGTTCAGCTCGTTGCTGTTGCCGATCTCGTCGCCTGCGTGGCGCACCGAGACGAAGCGCAGGATGCCCGAGTTGTCGTGGGGAGTGTTTCCACCGAATGCCGCGTCGGCAATCGGGAAGCCCGGCGCGGGCAGGCCCTCGATCGTGGTCTGGCCGTAGGCGAGGCCGAGGCCGACGCTCACGTTGGCGAGATTCGTGGGCGCGTTGCCCAGCACCACGAGGCCGCCCCAGAGCTGCACGTTGCCGTTGCCGGCCTTGTCGAGCGGCGCGAGCGGCGCGCTGCCGCAGGTGTCGTCGAGGAACACGTCGCCCGCTGCCCACGGATCCTTGAAGCCGAGCGGCGCGTCGACGTCGTCGGCGACGCCGTCGTTGTTATTGTCGGTCGCCGCGGTCGTCATGATGATCGAGTTGCCCGCGGTGGCGTCGGCGACGATGCGGCCGTTCTGCGTGACGATCAGCGCGCCGGGGCTGCCGGCGGTCTGGCCCGCGACGAACAGGGCTTGGCGCGGCTGCCCGCGCACGATCGTGCCGGGCGTGATCGTGAGCGTCGCCCCGTTCTTCACGAACACGGGGCTCTGCAGCACGATCGTTCCGGTCCAGGTGGTGTTGGCCGTGATGTCGCCCGCCGGCCAGGCGGGCCACAGCTGCGGCACGTCGGTCGCGCCGCAGTTCGCGGCGGACGCATTCGCCGCGCTGGCGCCGCCGAGGACGGCGGCGGCCATGAGAGCGAGGAGTTGCTTTCGCATCGTGAGCTTCTCTCTTTCGGTTGTTATGGGGTTCGTTCGCCCACGCGGTTCGCGAGCGACGGGCGAACGGTGACCCGAGCGAGTGGCGCACTCGGAGCGCTGCGATGACGTTTGCGTGGGCCCATGACTACGCTGCCGAGGAGTGGCAGCGGCGCGCGCGAAGTGGCGCGCCCCCACGGAGTCGTCACACAAGCTTCACGAGCGAGGTGGCGCGGCTTCGACGGAACCGCGCCCCGCTGGGCGACGCCTGTTAGAACGAGTGCGAGTAGCTGAGCGATACCGAGAGATCCCGCCCGATCCGGAACGCGCGCTCGACGATCTTGCGCGCGGTTTGACTCGGATCCCAGATCAAGCGCCGCTCGCTGTCGGTGAGATTCTTGACGCTCGCCTTGAACACGAGCTCGCCGGGAATTCGCGTCTGAAAGATCCGCTGGCTGAAGATCAGGTCGAGCTGGTGATAGGAGTCGAGGTATCGGTCGAGGGTGAGCGACTCGACGCGGCCGCTGGTGCCGAGGTTCGCGCTGCCAGCGGCGTCGAGGACGTCACTGATCCCGAAGAACGCGAGCGTCGCGCGCGTGCCCCAGTCCGGCTGATCGAACGTGATGTCCGCGTTCGCGATCCACTCCGGCTGGCTGAACAGGCGCCGGCTCTTCGAGAGACTGGCGAATTTCTCCTGGTCGCCGGGCGCCACGCCGAAGAAATCGCGCGCGCGCTGGATCTCCACGTCGGTGCGATCCACGCTCGCGTCGATGTAGGTGAAGTTCGCAGCGAGGGAGACGTACTCGAGCCCGTCGATGCCGAGGAAGTCGAGCGCCTTGCGGCCCTCGAGCTCGATGCCCCACAGGTCCGCCGGGTTCGGGTTGTTGAAGAAGGTCCGGTAGAGCGCGCTGGAAGTGCTCGCGTCCACCGGGTTGCGCAGCACGATGCTCTCGATCGGGTCGTCGATCGTCTTGGTGAACGCGCTGAGCGCGGCGAGATCGCCGAAGTCGCCCCAGTTGTACTCGACGCGAAGATCCCAGCTCTCGACGTCGGAGAGGCCGAGCTGCGGATTCCCGATCACGAGATCGTCGGAGCCCGATTCGACCGCCACGTAGTAACCGATCTCGCGGAACGCGGGCCGCGCCACGGTCTGCGAGTACGCGGCGCGCAGCGAGAGGCCATCGAGCGGGCGGTACGTCACGCCCGCCGAGGGGAGGATGCGCGTCTCGTCGATTTTGGTGTTGACGAGAGCGCGGATCGCGTTCTCGGTCACCAGGTCCACGAAGCCGGTGGTGGGATCGATCGGCACGTCGATGCCGAGGATCTGATCGTTGAAGATCGTTCCAGGCGCGGCCGGCAGCTCGTTCGAGCGCGCCGGGTTGTCCGGACGATCGAAGAACAGATAGGCCGAAGGGAAGATGCGCGGCGAGCCATCGGGATTGAACTCGCCGATGAAGGGGTCGTTCTGCGTGGCGATCTGGATGTGCTCGCGCCGGAAGCCCGCGAGCAGATCGAGCTGCTCGAAGAGCGTCGCCTTGCCGCCGAGACTGAAGGCGAAGATCTCGCGCTGCGAGTCGTTGGTGGTATCGCGCGAGCCCTCGAAGCTGCCGCTCGCGTCGGTGAGCATGCCCGGCGCGATGGCGCCGCCGAGATCGGTCGGCGTCGCACCCACGATCGAGAAGCGTCCGGGGCCAGAGAGCCCGGCCGGCGTCTCGAGGTAGCTCGCGGCGACGTCGCGCTGGGCGTGCTCGTACCAGACGCCCGTGCTCAGCTTCGCGACCAGCCAGCTCGCGATGCCGCGCTCGTACTCGACGTCGAGGCGGGCGAAGTTCTGGGTCTCCTCGACGTCGTTCATGCTCCCGAAGATCTGATGGCCATTCACAACGAACTGGCCTGGCGCGATCACGCCCGACTCGACCGGGAACGTGCTCGGAATCGCGTTCGGATCGCTCGGCTCGAAGAAGTAACGCGCGGCGAAGTAGCCCTCCTCCTGGTTCGTAATGGCGTGGTTCGCGGCCCAGGTCGCGCGCAGGCCGGGCACGGAGTCGATCTCGTGGGTGCCGTTGAGCTGGTACACGAGCAGATCGCGGCGTTGCTCGAAGGCGCGGCTGCCCGTGAAGTTCGCGAACCAGAGCGGACCGTTGTCGAAACCGAAGCTCGGCTCCGGACGCACCGAGGTGAGCCAGGAGCTGAGCGTCGCGAAGCCCGAGTAGACGCCCGCGCTCGATCCGCTGCTGCCCGTGACCGATCCGCCGCCCTGCTGGATCGCGGCGAGCGTGCTGTAGTCGAAGCCCGGCAGGTAGCCGTTCTCGCGCACCTGCACCGCGTCCTCTTCCTTCAGCGTGTAGAACGTCGAGAAGTCGACGTGGTGGTTGCCGTCAGTGTCGAGATCGAGCCCGAGCGCGAGGAACGCGGTGGTCTGCCGTATCTCCTCGCTGTCGGTGTACTCGAAGCGCCCGCCGGAGAGGTTCAGCTCGCCGAGCGAGAGGTCGCCGGAGCTCACGACGGTCGCGGGGGCTGGGAAGAGACGGATCTGCGCCGGGCGCGGCTCGCGATTCTCCTGAAAGCCGATCTTGGTCTGGTAGTCGAGCTCCCAGTTGACGAGCGCGCGCACGCTCAGCTCGCGTTCGGCCAGCATCGTGCGCCAGCCGATCAGCGCGCCGAACTCGCCCTCCGTGACGTCGGAGGGGCTCGCCTCCGACCCGATCGGCGAGTTCTCGACGCGCTGCACGAAGCGATCGCGCGCGTTCTCGTTGAAGCCCGTTCCTACGCTCAGCTTGAACTCCAGATCCTCGGGCGTCGACTGTGTGAGCACGTTGATCGAGCCGCCGGACGAATTGCTCGGCAGGTCGGGCGCGAAGGTCTTCGACACGACCAGATTCGAGGTGATCTCGGAGGGGAAGAGATCGAGCTGCACCGATTGGCTCTCGGGATCCGGGCTCGGCACCGGTGCCGAGTTGAAGAGCGTGCTGCTGTAGCGATCCTCGAGGCCGCGGATGATCGCGAACTGGCCCTCGACCACGTTGATGCCGGGGATGCGCTTGATCGCCTCGCCGATGTCGGAGGCCGCGAACTTGCCGATCTCCACCGTGTCCATGGTGTTGATCAGCTCGTCCGCGTTCGGGCGATCGGCGACGGGGATCTTGCGCTCGGCCGTGATCACGATCTCTTCGACGCCGCTGTCGCTCGCGGCGACCTCGGGCGAGATCGCGAAGTCGCCCGGATTCACCTGATCGGCGACGACCGGGAACTCCGTCATGCGCGCATTGCGAAAGCCAGGCTTCGCGAAGCGGATGCTGTACGTGCCTGCCGGCACGTCGTCGAAGCGGTAGCTGCCCGCATCGTCGGTGCGCGCGCTTCCGCGTTCGGCGCCGTCGCTCGCGACGAGGGTCGCCTCGACTCCGGCCACCGGGCTCGCGTCCGCGTTGCTGAACACGGTGCCCGCGATCGCGCCGACTCCTTCGGCCGCGGCCTCGAAGCTCGGCACACCGAGAGTCGGTGCGAGCTCGCTTCCGCTCGCTTCGTCCTGCGCGAGCGCGGCCAGCGGCGAGAGCAAGGCGATCCAGCCGATCAGCGCGCAGATGCGGAGCGAGTGAGACACGGGGCGTACCTCGGTCGGTGAGCGCGCCTCGCGAGCGGCGCGCGATCGGTTCGGAAGCGCGCGCCGCACGCTACGAGGCGCCGGTCGAAGATTCGGGACGTTCCCCTGAGAGCCGCGCGGCGTTCGTGTGACGAACGCGTGAGCGCGCGGTCAGGCGGCGGTGGCCGCGCGCTGGCGCGCGATCGCGGCCTTCGCGAGCGCGAGCACGAGCGGCGCGACGTCGCCGCGCGCGCCGACGGCGCCTGCGCGCACGGCCGCCTCGAGCGCCCTGCGCGTGGCCGCCTCGGCGGCTTCGCGCTCAGCGAGGCGCGCGCGCGCGAAGCGGTGGACGCGCGGCAGCCAGAGCGCGAAGAACGCCTCGAACGCAGCGCGCTGCGCGAGCGCGCCGACGCGCTCGCTCACGCGCCCGTCATGCGCTGCCTGCTCGAACGTCGTATCCATCCACTGGGCCTCGCGCGATCGACGCGATCCTGACACGCGCGGCGCGCCCGTTCGTGACGCGGGCGCGACGTTTGTGACACGAGCGCGCCGGGCTTCTTCACGATTCCGTCGCAGAACTCTCGCCGCGTCCTCACAGAGCCGCCTCACGACGCTGCCACGCTGCCGGTCTTGCGTGAGCCGAACGAGATGTCCGAGCGAAACCGAGTGCTTGCGATCGGAGAGCCCGCCGCCTGGCGCGAGAGCGTCGGGGCGGCGCTCACGTCGGTGTCGCTCGCGGTCGAGTTCTTCGCCTCCGGCAAGGAGGCGCTCGCGTGCCTCGACGCGACGGTCCAGCTGATCGTGGTCGCCGCGCAGACCTGCGACGTGAGCGGCGTCGCGCTGTGTCGCCGGGCGCGCGAGCTGCCCGGTTGCGATGCCGTCACCGTGATCATGGTGAGCTCGTTCTGCGACGAGATGGACCGCGTGCTCGCCTTCGAGAACGGCGCGGACGACTTCGTGGCGGAGCCGTTCTCGTCGCGCGAGCTGGCGGCGCGGGTGCGAGCGATTCTGCGGCGCCGCCAGCAGCGCGCGCATCCGCAGGCGCCGGGAGAGATCAGCGCGGGCGCGCTGCGCCTCGACCTCGTCGCCGGCGTCGCCGAGCTGAGCGGCCGCCGTGTGCGGCTCACGCTGCGCGAGTTCGAGGTGCTGAAGCACCTCGCGCAGAACGGCGGTCGCGTGGTGAAGCGCGCGGAGCTGTTGCGGTCGCTCGGCGGCGATGCGCACGTCAGCGAGCGGCTCGTGGACACGCACGTCAAGGCGATTCGCAGCAAGCTCGGCGCTGCGCGCGACCTGATCGAGACGGTGCGCGGCGTCGGCTACCGCGTCGATACGGAGGCGCGCGCACCGGCCGGCGCGCCGCAGCGCCGCTCAGCCTGAGGGCGCGGCGCCGAGCTCGCCCGCGAGCCGCTGCCACGGCACGATCAGCACGAGCGACACGAACGCCGCCGCGAGCCAGAACGGGTACGCGATGTCGCGATCGTAGAGCCAGCCCGCCGCGATCGGCCCGAACACGCGCGCGAGCGATGCCATCGACGTGAACGTGCCCATCACCGCGCCGCGGTTGCCCGCGTGCGCCGCGCGCGAGACGAGGCCCATCATGCTCGGCTGCGCGATGCCGCGGCCGATCGCGGAGAGCGCGAGCGGCAGCGCGAGCAGCAGCACGCTCGGCATCTCGGGAATGAGCGCGAACGCCGCGGTCATCAGGGCGGTGCCCGCGATGATCAGGCGCGCCTCGCCGACGCGTGGCACGAGGCGGCGCATCCCGCCCTGCACGGCGCCCATCACGATCGCCATCGCTACGAGCACCAGCGACACCCGGAACGCGTTCCAGGCGAAGCGATCGGCCATGAAGAACTGGAACATCGTCTCGAGCTGCGTGACCGCGAGCGAGAACACGAGGTTCGCGAGCGCGATCGCGCGTACGCGCGGATCGGAGAGTGCGGCGAAGCGCGGGCCGCGTGCGGCTTCGGGGATCGTGTCGCCGCTGCTCACCGCCGAATCCAACTTCAAAGGTTCCGCGAGCCGTAGCCAGGCGAACACGAGGTTGGCCGCCGAGAGCGCCGCTGCGACGACGATCGGCGCGTGGATGCCGAGCAGCGAGAGCGGCCCCGCGAGCGCCGGCCCGAGCGTGAACCCGATCGCGAAGCAGGCGCCGAGCAGGGCCATGCGGCCCGTGCGCTGCTCGGGCGGCGTCACGTCGCTCACGTAGGCGGAGGCGACCGAGAAGTTCGCCGCGAAAGCGCCCGCGAGCAGGCGCGCCGCGAACAGCATCGGGATGCTGGTCGCGACCGCTAGCAGTGCGAGCGAGAGCGTGGTTCCGGCGATCGTGCCGAGCAGCACGGGCCGGCGTCCGACGCGATCCGAGAGCGAGCCCCAGAGCGGCGCGAAGACGAACTGCGCGGCGGCGTAGGTGGCCGCGAGCCAGCCGAGCGTCGTGCCCGAGGCGCCGTACTCGCGCGCCCAGAACGGCAGGATCGGCATCACGATGCCGAAGCCGACGAGGTCGATGATCACGACGGCGAACACGCTGATCAGCGCCGCGCGCTCGCGCGCGCCGGAATCGGTCGGAGCTGCCATGCGGGCGCGGACGCTAACGGACTAAGGTGATCGGGGTGAGCGCCGCGCTTCAGGAAATTCCCGACTCGTTGCGCCGCGCGCTCGAGGCAGACGTCGCGCACGCGCTCGGTGCGGCCGTGGTGCTGGCTCCATTCGCGCTGCCGAAGGGCGTCGCGGACGAGACGCTGAAGCTCGCGGCGCGAAGCGCGCGCGGCGAGCTGCTCGGCGTCGTGCTGTGCTCGCCCGAGATCGCACCGCGCTTGATCGCGCGCGGCTGCGAGCGCGGGCGCGAGGCACGCGGCGTGCTCGGCGCCGAGCTCGGGCGCGCGGTCGTGATCGCGCGCGCGGAGGGCGCGTGCGAGGGGCGCAGCTGGGCGATCTTCCCGCCGGCTCGCGTGCTCGGCAGCGGTGTGGCGGCAGGGCTCGAGCGCCGCTGGCTCGCCGGCGCGCTGTTCGCCTGGCTGCGTGCGGTCGCGGCGCGCACCGCGGGCGCCGCAGACGACGCCGCGCGCGCCGCCACGGACGCTGCGCTCGGCTACGCGGGACGCGAGCCCGCGCTCGACGCGCGCGTGCGCGACGCAGCCCGCAGCGCGCGCGCGCTGCTCGCCGGCGGCACGTGGCGGCCGCGCCACGTGCTGATGCACGGCGACCTCTGGCGCGGGAACTTGCTCGGCGCGCCCGGCGCCCCGCCCTTCTCGCGCCGCTTCGTGCTGATCGACTGGGATACGTCGCGCGCCGCGGGCTACCCGCTCTTCGACCTGGTGCGCGCCGCGCGCTCGTTCGGCGTCGCGCACGGGCGCCTGGCGCGTGAGATCGCCGCGCACGGCGCGCTGCTCGGTCTCGACTCCGCGCAATCGCGCGCAGCGCTGGTCGCCGCGCTCGGCCACATCGGCCTCGTGCGCGAGAGCTTCCCGCTCGAACGCTATGCCGCGATGTGCCGCGAAAACCTGGCCACGTTCGACGCAGCCGTCGCGTCCTGAGCGCAGCGCGTCGAAGCCATCGCGGCCGAGCGGAGCCGGCGCGGTCGCGCGTGCCCCTCGCCTAGGCTGCGCACATGCCCAGCCTCGCGCCCGCGCTTCCGGCCGGTTGCCCGTGGAG
>DATBRS010000294.1:0-11485 GCA_036560185.1 Myxococcota bacterium | reverse complement strand
CCCCCGTTGCGGTGCCCCGGGAGTAGCGCAGCCGCGTTGCGATTTCCGTTGCAGTTCCGCTCGCTTGCGCCATCAGCTCCAAGGCGACCGTTTCGCCCGGCGGAGCGGACGGCGCGCGCGCATCAACCCAGATGGAGCACGGCGTCGATCTCGAGCGCGGCGCCGCGCGGGAGCGCCTTCACGCCGACCGTCGCGCGCGCGGGGAACGGCGCGCGAAAGGCGCGCGCCATCTGCTCGTTCACGACGCCGAAGTCCGCGAGGTCGACGAGGTAGAGGGTCAGCTTCAGTGCGTTCGCGAGCGAGCCGCCGGCGGCGCGTGCGATCGCGGCGAGGCTCGCGAACACGCGCTCCGCCTGGGCGGCGACGCCGCCCTCCACGAGCTGCCCCGTCTTCGGGTCGAGCCCGATCACGCCGGACACGTAGAGCGTGTCGCCTGCGCGTACGGCCTGCGAGTAGGGCCCGATCGGCGCCGGGGCGTCGGGCGTGTTCACGATCGTGACGGGCATCGCGTCCTCCTCGTGGGCGGGGCACGGTATCCGATCGCGTGTGGCGTGATCCGCACTACCGTGCGCGCCTCGCACGCCGGCCGGGAGAGAATGAGTGACGACCGCATCCAACGAATGCGCCGGCCGCGTCGCGCTGGTGACGGGCGCGAGCCGCGGCATCGGCGCCGCGATCGCGGAGCGCCTCGCCGCGGCGGGTGCGCGGGTCGCCTGCGTGGCGCGCAGCCTCGATGCGCCGCGCGGGGCCGAGCCCGGCTCGCTGCGCGAGACGGTCGCGCGCATCGCAGCGGCCGGCGGAAGCGCGCTCGCGATTCAGGGCGACGTCGCGGCCGCCGCATCGCGCGCCGCCGCGGTGGAAGCGTGCTGCGCACAGCTCGGCCCGATCGACATCCTCGTGAACAACGCTGCCGCAGGGCCCTACCGGCCGTTCGAGAAGTTCACGCCGAGCCACTTCGCGCTGACCCTCGGCGCCAACGTCGAGGCCGCGCTGCACCTCGCGCAGCTCGTGACGCCCGGGATGCGCGAACGGCAGCGCGGCTGGATCGTGAACGTCTCCTCCGCCACCGCCGAGCCGCTGATCGGTCCTCCGTACGCCGACTTCGCACAGCGCGGCGGCGCCCACCTCTACGCCGCCAGCAAGGCCGCGCTGAATCGCCTCACGCAGGGGCTCGCGGCGGAGCTCGCGCGCGACGGCGTGGCGGTGAACACGCTCGCGCCCGTCGCCGCAGTGATTACGGCAGCGGTGCGCCTCACCGGCGCGGACCGGTGGATCCAGCCCGAGATGGTGGAGCCCGTCGAGGCGATGGCGGAGGCCGCGCTCGCGCTCGCGTGCTGCGACGCGAAGTTGACCGGCCGCATCACCTACAGCCTCGAGCTGCTGCGCGAGCTCGGCCGCGAGCTGCGCACGCTCGACGGGCGCGAGCCGCTGACGCGCGAGAATGCGCAGATGCGCTGAGCGCCGGCTCGCCCGATCACCCGCCCGCCACTCCAACGCCCCGTCGATCGCGAGGATTCATGACCGAAGAGCAACGCAGCGAGCAGCGCCTTCCCGTGCGTTTCGAGGTGAAGCTCTCCGCAGGGCAGGAGCGCGAAGGCACGCTCGTGGACATCTCCCGGCGCGGCGCGCGGGTTTCGGCGCGCGGCGCGCGGCTGCGCCCCGAGACGGAGGTGCGGCTGCTGGTGCAGCGGCGCGTGGGCGGCGAGATCGCGATCAACGGGCGCGTACGCTGGAGCAACGCCGACAGCTTCGCGGTCACCTTCAGCGAGCTCGACGTGGCCGCGCAGCGCTGGCTC
The DNA here is from genome assembly GCA_036560185.1 of Myxococcota bacterium. Lineage (GTDB taxonomy): Bacteria > Myxococcota_A > UBA9160 > UBA9160 > UBA6930 > VGRF01. The sequence continues at coordinate 9,689 of DATBRS010000294.1, read as the reverse complement.
GACTCGATCCTGGAGGAGGACGGCACGGCCGTTCGCTAGGCGCCCGGGCCCTCGCGCAGAGCGCGCCCCAACAACTCTCGCAACGAAACTCTCGAGATCGGAGCTCGACGTGCGCACTCCCAGAGACCGCAAGCTGCGCGTGATCCAGTGGGGCACGGGCAACGCAGGCCGCCGCGCGCTCGCGGGCATCCTGCGGCATCCCGAGCTCGAGCTGGTGGGCGTGCACGCGCACTCGCCGGACAAGCGCGGGCTCGACGCCGCAGCGCTGTGCGGCTGGCCGACGCCCACCGGCGTGCGCGCCACCGACGACGCCGAGGCCCTGCTGCGACTCGACGCGGACTGCGTCTCCTACATGGCCCAAGGCGAGACGCGCATCCGCGCGACGATCGAGGACCTCTGCAAGATCCTCGCGTCGGGCAAGAACGTGGTGAACACCGCCCTCGTGTCGCTCTGCTACCCCGACGCGAGCCCGAAGCTGCGCGATCGCCTCGCGGCGGCGTGCGCCGCGGGCCAGAGCACGTTCTTCACGTCGGGCTTCGACCCCGGCTGGTCGGGCGACATCATTCCGCTGCAGCTCGCCTCGTGCTGCGAGCGCGTCGACTCGCTGCGCGTCTCCGAGCTGATGGACTACTCCACCTACGCCGACCCGGGCTTCACGGGGGTCTACTTCGGCTTCGGGCGACCGCTCGATTATCAGGCGCCGCTGCTGCAGCCCGGCATGATCCGCGGCGGCTGGGGCTGCATGGTGCTGATGGCCGCGGACGCGCTCGGCGTGCGGCTCGACGAGATCCGCGAGGAGCATGAGCGCCTGCCCGCGCCCGAGAGCTTCGACACCGCGCTGGGACACATCGAGAAAGGCACCTGCGCGGCGGTGCGCTTCGAGGTACAGGGCATGGTCGCGGGCGAGCCGATGATCGTGGCCGCCCACGTGAACCGGCTCCGCGACGACATCGGCCCCGCCTGGGACCGCCTCTCCGCCGGCAAGCGCTCCGGCTACAAGATCGAGCTGAAGGGCTCGCCGAGCTTCACCTGTGAGATCGAGCCGATCGGCGCCGACGGGGACCACAACACCGCCGGCATCACCGGCACCGCGCTGCGCGTCGTCAACGCGATCCCCGCGGTGTGCGACGCGCCGCCCGGCGTCGTGTCGATCCTCGATCTGCCGCACTTCACCGCGCGCGCACCCGGAGCTGCGGGGACGTTCCGCAACTAAGTCAACGAGCGTGGGCCGACGACGCGATCATCGCGGCGGCCTACGCCCGCCTGCGCGATCCGCGCGGCTCGAGACGCTCCTGGTTTGGTTGACTTAGTCGCGGAACGTCCCCGGGCTTGCTCGGGCTTGCTTCGGCGCGGCGGGGGCGATTCGCAGCTGAGTCGACGCTTTCTCGCCTCCTACGCCTCGCCCCGCGCGATCAGCTTGCCGAGCGTGCGGAGCTGCTGCGTGCCGCCGCCGAGCGTGAGCTCGAGCTGGCGCGCGGTCACGTAGTAGCGGTGCAGCGGGTACTCGCGGTCGACGCCGACGCCGCCATGCAGGTGCTGCGCAGCGCGCACGACGCGGGCACCGCCCTGGGCGGCCCACACCTTCGCCGCGGCCACCGCCGCCTCCGCGGGCAGGCCGGCGTCGATGCGCCACGCGGCCTGGAGCGCGGTCAGCCGCACGGCCTCGGTGTCGATGAACGCGTCGGCCGCGCGCTGCGCGACGGCCTGGAACGTCGCGATCGGCTGATCGAATTGCTTGCGCGTCTTCGTGTACTCCGCGGTGAGCCGCAGCGCCTCGGCGGTCACGCCCGCCGTCAGCGCGCACAGCGCCGCGGTCGCCCGCAGCACGATCCAGGCGACGATCTCGGCGCCCTGCTCTGCCCTCCCCAACAACTCCGCCTCGGCGCCGTCGAGCGCGAGCGCCGATTCCGGCTGGCGGCTGGTGGTGATGAGCGGCGTCTGCGTGACGCCGCGCGCGCGCGCGTCGAGCAGGAACACGCCGACGCCCCCGCCCGAAAGCGCAGCGGGCACGAGCATCGCGTCGGCGAGCTCGCCGGCCGGCACCGCGAGCTTCTCGCCGCTGAGACGGAACTTCGCGCCGCTCGCCTCCGCCCGCGTGCCGGGGTCCGCGGGCTCGCGATGCGGCTCGATCAGCGCGGCGGTGAGAATCGCCTCGCCGCGCGCGGCGCGCGGGAGCCAGCGCTCCTTCTGCGCTGCGCTGCCGAACTGCGCGATCGGCAGCGCGCCGAGCACGGCGCTCTCGAGCAGCGGCGCCGGCGCCACGCAGCGCCCGACTTCTTCGAGGATGCCCGCGAGCGCGAGGAAGCCGAGCTCGCCGCCCCCATAGTTCTCAGGGATCGCCGCGCCGAGCAGGCCGGCCTCGGCGAGGCGCTTCCAGAGCGCGCGATCGAAGCGCGGCGCGCCGCTCTTCTCGAGCGCGCGCAGCGCCTGCGGCGTCGCCGCGTCGCGCAGGATCTTGCGCGCCAGCTCGATCACGGCCTGCTGTTCGTCGGAATGGGAGAAATCCATCTTGGTTGGGCTCCGCTCGGCTTCGCCTCGCTGTGCGCGATCTGCGCCGCGTTCGCGGCGCGGATCGCTTGCGGCTTCTCGAGCCGCGTTCGGGCGTGATTCCGAGTTGTTGGGACTTCCTCGTGCGTGTCGTCGAGCGGACTAGTGGCGCGGAATGCGCGGCAAGCGCAGCCCGAACAGCGCGATCAGGTCGCGCTGCACTTCGTTCACGCCGCCGCCGAAGGTGAGGATCATCAGGCTGCGGTAGAGGTTCTCGAGCATGCCGGCGGCGGCGGCGCCGGGGGAGCCGCGCACCAGGTAGCCGCGGGGGCCGAGGATCTCCATCAGCCACTGGAACGCGTCCAAGTAGAACTCGGTGCCGAACACTTTGGTGGCCGAGGCGTCGGCGGGCGAGAGCGTTCCCTGCGACGCCGACCACGCGACCTTCCAGTTGATCAGGCGCAAGAACTCGAGGCCGGTGTAGACCTTCGCGAGGTTCACCTGCACCCACTCGTCGTCGATCACGCGGCGGCCGTCGGGCAGCTTCGTCTGCTCCGCGTAGCTGCGCACCGCCTGATAAGCGCCCTCCAGCGCGCCCGACGAGCACAGCGTCACGCGCTCGTGGTTCAGCTGGTTCGTGATCAGCTTCCAGCCCTTGTTCTCGCCGCCCACGAGGCTCGAGACCGGCACGCGCACGTCGTCGAAGAAAACCTGGTTGATGTTGTGGTCGACCAGCAGCTCGAGCGGATCGACGCGGATGCCCGGCGTCTGCATGTCGACCAGCAGCATCGAGATTCCCGCGTGCTTCGCGGCCGCGGGATCGGTGCGCACCGCGAGCCAGCAGTAGTCGGCGCCTCTCGCGAGGCTGGTCCACGTCTTCTGGCCGTTCACGACGTAGTGGTCGCCATCGCGCAGCGCGGTCGTCTTGAGCGACGCCAAGTCGGTGCCGGCGTTCGGCTCGGAGTAACCGATGCAGAACTCGAGCTCGCCCGCCGCGATCCGAGGCAGGAAGAACGACTTCTGCTCCGGCGTGCCGTAGCGCATGATGGTCGGGCCGACGGTGTTGACGCTCAGCATCGGCACCGGCGCGCCGGCGCGCATCGACTCGTCGAAGAAGATGAAGTGGTCGATCTCGCTCGCGCCGCGGCCACCGTACTCGACGGGCCAGCCGAAGCAGAACCAGCCGTCCTTCGCCATCTGCATGCGGATCTGCTTCGTGCCCGGGCCGGTGCCGTGCTCGCGCACCAGCATCTCCTTCACCTCGGGCGTGAGCAGCTTCTCGTAGTAAGCGTGCAACTCGCGCCGCAGCGCCTCCTGCTCGGGGCTGAGTCCGATGAACATCGCGTGCGTCTCCTGGCCGGCGGAGCGCGTGCGATAGCGCGGCCGCGGCGCGCGCGTCAGGGGCGGCGCGCTGCCTCGCTCAGGCGGCGCGCTCGAGGCTCATCAGCTCGAACATCACACCGCCCGCGCGCGCAAAGAAGAAGCGCACGGCCTGGCCGCCGCCCCACGGCGTCACTTCGATCGGCGAGGCCTCGAAGCCGTGCGCCAGGCAGAGCGCGTGGGCGCGCGCGACGTCACGGGTGCCGATCGCGATCGCCCAGATGCGTGGGGAGTCGCCGCGCAGGATCTGGAACTGGCGACTCTTCTCGTCGCCCGCGATGAAGCCGTGCAGCTCGCTCGCGCCGCGCGCCGCGGCGACGTCGTCGCTCGTGAGCGTCGACGCCGCGAGCGCGGGGCCGGGCGGCGCGGCCGGCCCGCGCACCGGGTCGCCGAGCGGCCAGCCCGCGGGCACGTCCGCGACGAGGCGCAGGAAGCGATCCACGGCCGCGGGATCGGTCGAGACGATCTTGACGTGATTCAGGCGGTTCACTTCGGGCCTTGCCCGTCGTCGATCTTGATGACCGTGCCCGTCACCGCCTCGGAGCTCGGCGCGACGAGGTAGAGCAGCGTGCTGTCCATCAGCGCCGGGTTCACCACGCGGCGGCGCGGAAATCCCTTCGAGATGTCGCCGATGCGCGAGAGCATTCCCGTCATCATCTCGGACTCGAAGGCCCCCGGCGCGATGCAGTTCACGTTGATGCGGTAGCCCGCCCACTCCGCGGAGAGCGCCTCCGTCATGCGCACGATCCCGGCCTTGGTGATCGAGTAGAGCGCGGCGCCGCCACCGCCCTGATAACGGAACGCCCCCATCGAGGAGATGTTCACCATGCGCCCGGGCGATTTCGCGGCGATCAGGCGCCGCGCGACCTCGCACGAGAGCACGTAGGGCCCGCGCAAGTTCGTGTCGAAGACGGAATTGATCAGCGCGAGCGACTGCTTGGTCGCGTGCTGCGCGTCGGGAATGCCGGCGTTGTTCACGAGGATGGTGACGAGGCCGAGCGCGCGCTCCGCCGCCTCCACCGTCGCGACGATCTGCGCGGAGTCCTGCATGTCGAGTGTGAACGGCTCGGCGATCCCGCCGCTCGCGCGGATCTCCTGAGCGAGCGCCTCGAGCCGGTCCTTGCGGCGCGCCGTGATCGCGACGCTCGCGCCCGCCGCGGCGAGCGCCTTGGCGAAGCGCCAGCCGAGCCCGGACGAGCATCCGGTGACGAGCGCGACCTGACCCTTCAGGTCGCACGAGTTGTTGGGCAGGGGATATTCCATCGGGGACTCCTTGCGGCGAGGGCAATGAAGCGCGCGCTCAGCCGCGCGGGAGGCGCGGTCGCACGTCTTCCTCCAGGAAGCGGATCACGGCGCTCGAGAATGCGTCGTTCTGGTCGCCGGCGACCATGTGCGCGGCGTCGCTCACATCGACCAGCTTCGAGCCGGGGATGCGCGCGAGGAAATCGCGCACTCCTTCCTCGGTTACGACATCGGAGAGCTTGCCGCGCACCAGCAGCGTGGGCACGCGGATGCGCGCGAGCGCGAGCTCGAACACGCCCGAGAAATCCGGCGACGGCACCTCCGTGCCCTTGCGCGACATGAACGCCGGGTCCCAGTGCCAATACCAGCGGCCATCGGGCTTGCGCCGTAACACTTTCTCGAGCCCGGCCGGATTGACGGCGCGCTTGCGGTGCGGCGTGTAGGCGGCGATCGCCGCGGCGGCTTCTTCGAGCGAGGCGAAGCCGCCGAGGCCGGACATCATGAAGTCCTTGATCTTCTGGATGCCCTCGGGATTCGTGCGGTGGGTGATGTCCACGGCCACGAGGCCGCTCGAGACGACGCGGTCGCTGTTGCCCTCCGCGAGGATCGCGGAGACGCCGCCGAGCGACGCACCCACGAGCACGGGCGGCTTGCCGAGCTGGTCGCAGACCGCGATGCAATCCGCGCCGTAGCTGGTGAACGAGTAGTCGCCGTTCGGCGCCCAGGCGCTGTCGCCGTGCCCGCGCAGATCGAGGGAGACGGCCCGCCAACCGGCGCGCGCGAGCTGGCTCGCGGTGTTGCCCCACGCGTGCCGCGTCTGCCCGCCGCCGTGCATCAGCAGCACCGGCCACGCTGCATCGTCGCCGAACACGTCCGCGACGAGCGAGACGCCCTCGAAGCCTGAGAACTTCTGCGTCCTCGCCTGCATCTCGACCTCCCCTCCGCGCGCCTTCGCGCTCAGCCCAGCGGCCACATCCGCGACGCCGCCACCGCGCCGTCGACGCTCACGCGCCGGCGCGCGAAACGCCAGCGCTCGGCTTCCCGCACGAGCTCGTCCGCATAGCGGCCCCAGTGGTCGTGGCCGTGCGGCGGCACGAACACCGTGAAGTACGCGAAGCAGCGTGCGCGCTCGCGCGACTCCAGCTCGATGCGGAGGTTCGCGACGAAATGGCGCATCACCGCCGGCATCGCGCTCGCGAGCGGCGCGACGGCGCGCGTCCGCTCGCGCACGCCCCCGAGCATGCCGACGATCTCGTCGCGGCCGCGATAGGTGGCGCCGCCCTTGATCTCGAGCACCGCGTCCGGCGTGAAGCAGTCGCCGAAGCCCGCGCCGTCCATGAACTCGCCGCACCACGTGTAGCGGGCGACCGTGTCGCGGATGCCCTCGCGCGCGGCGAGCTCCCACAGCTCCATCGCCGTCACAGCATGGTGAGGCCGCCGCTCACGGAGAGCGACTGGCCGGTGATGTACGCCGCGTCGTCGCCCGCGAGGAACGCGACCGCGCCGGCGACGTCGGCAGGCTGCCCGACGCGGCGCAGCGGAATGCTGCGTACGAGGCCGGAGTGCAGCTTCGGGTTGAACTCGCCGAGCAGCGCCAAGAGCGCGGTGTCGGTCGCGCCCGGGCAGACCGCGTTCACGGTGATGTCGAGCCGCGCCATCTCGCGCGCCAGCGCTTTGGTGAACGCGATCACGGCGCCCTTCGTCGCGCTGTAGACGGCCTCGCCGCCCGCGCCGACGCGCCCCGCGTCCGAGGCGATGTTGATCACGCGCCCGCGGCGCCGCTCCGTCATGCCCACCAGCGCGCGCTTGGTGCAGTGCAGCACGCCCCTCAGGTTGACCGCGATCAGGCGCTCCCAGTCTTCCTCGCGCGATTCGAGGAAGAACGCCGGCACGTCGATGCCGGCGTTGTTCACGAGCACGTCGATCGCGCCGAGCGTCGCCTCGATCTGCTCTACGCCGGCGGCGACCGAGGCCATGCTCGTCACGTCGAGGCCGACGCCGAGGGCGCGGCCGCCCGCCCCCGTGATCGCGCGCGCGCGCTCCGCCGCGCCACTCGCATCGATGTCGCACGCGCCCACCGCGAAGCCGTGCTCCGCGAGCTTCTGCGCGATCGCCGCGCCGATGCCGCGCGCTGCACCCGTGACCATCGCGACCCGTGCGTCCATCGCCGCTACCGCCCCTTCCAAACGGGGGCGCGCCGCTCGACGAACGCGGTCGCGCCCTCCTTCGCGTCCTCGCTGCCGAACACGCGCGGCTGCAGCTGCGCCTGCCGCTCCGCCGCCTCGCGCAGGGAGGTCGTCGCCGCGAGCCGCATCAGCTCCTTGGTCGCTCGCACGCCGAGCGGCCCGTTCGCGGTGATGCGCTCCGCGAGCGCGACCGCCTCGTCGAGCACGCGCTCCGGCGGGGCGATCTTGTTGATCAGGCCGAGGGCGAGCGCGCGCTCCGCGTCGATCAGATCGCCCGTGAGGCCGAGCTCGAGAGCCAGCGCGAGGGGAATCCGCGCGCTCAGGAAGACACCGCCGCCAGCGGCGAAGAGACCGCGCTTCACCTCCGGAATCCCGAACTGCGCCGCCGAGGACGCCACGATCAGATCGCAGGCCAGTAACAGCTCGAAGCCGCCGGCCACGGCGGTCGCCTGCGCGGCGCCGACGATCGGCTTCGGAATGCTGTCGCGGATGAAGCGCCCGAACGCGCCCATGGCATCGCCGCCGCCGGCCGCGCGGCCGGTGCGCCCCTCGGAGAACGCGCGCAGATCCATGCCGGCACAGAACGCGCGGTCGCCGGTGCCGGTGAGCACGACCGCGCGCACCGCGTCGTCCGCGACCGCGCCGTCGAGCGCTGCACCGAGCTCGGTGAGCAGCTCGGGCGAGAGCGAGTTGCGCGCCTCGGGACGGTTGAGGCGCAGGATGCGCACCGCCCCGCGCGACTCGACGACGACCAGATCGCCCATGCGCGCTTCCTCCCGAGCCGCGCATGATGCGCCGCTTCGCGTGCGCGCGCATGGCGCGCCGCACTACGTTGCGCGCCCATGACGAAACGCGCATACGACCCCGAGTTCGCCCCGCTGCTCCCTGTTCTTCCCACCGTCCAGGATTTCTCGACCGCGGAGAAGATTCGCGCGGTGCGGGACATGCGCGCGCTCATGCTGCCGCCGCCCCCCGATCGCAGCGACGTCGCAAAGGCCGATCGCGCGGTGCCCGGCCCCGCCGGCGCGCCGCAGGTCCCCGTGCGGATCTACACGCCCAGCGCCGCGGCGCGGGCCCCGCGCGGCTGTGTCTTCGAGATCCACGGCGGCGGCTTCATGCTCGGCAACATCGCGATGATGGACCCCTGGTGTCAGCGCGTGGCTGCGGAGCTGGACGCCCTGGTGGTCTCGGTCGAGTACCGGCTCGCGCCCGAGCACCCGTTTCCAGCAGCGGTCGAGGATTGTTATGCCGCGCTGTGCTGGACGGCGAAGAACGCCGCCGAGCTGGGCGTGGACGCCGCGCGCATCGCGATCGCGGGCCAGAGCGCGGGCGGCGGCATCGCGGCCGGCACCGCGCTGATGGCGCGGGATCGCGGGTTCCCCGCGCTCTGCTTTCAGCTACTCGAGATCCCCGAGCTCGACGACCGGCTCGACACGCCGTCGATGCTCGCCTTCCAGGACACACCGCTCTGGAATCGCCCGAATGCGGTGTGGAGCTGGAAGCACTACCTCGGGCCGGACCCTCGGGGCGAAACCTCGCCGTACGCCGCGCCGGCGCGAGCCATCGACTTATCAGGGCTTCCGCCGGCATACGTCTCGACCATGGAGTTCGATCCGCTGCGCGACGAGGGCATCGCCTACGCGCTGCGCCTGCTACAGGCCGGCGTTCCGGTCGAGCTGCACTCCTTCCCGGGCACATTCCACGGCTCGGGCCTGATGCCCGGCGCCGCCGTCTCGCAGCGCGGCGCCCAGGAAGTTCTCGAGGCGCTGCGGAGGGCGCTCGCGAGGTAATCGGCGAGCCGGACTGACGCCGGGTTAGCTTTCGCGCCGAAGGAGACCCGCGCATGGAACGCGCCCAACCCGAAGCGGTAGGCCTCTCGTCCGAGCGCCTCGCGCGCATCGAGGACCACCTCGAGCGGCGCTACCTCGCGCACAAGAAGATCGCGGGCGCGCTCACGCTCGTGGCGCGGCGCGGGCGCATCGCACACCTGGCGCCGGTCGGGATGATGGACGTCGAGCGCGGCGTCCCGATGCGCGAAGACACGATCTTCCGCATCTACTCGATGAGCAAGCCGATCACCTCGGTCGCCCTGATGACCCTGTACGAACGGGGCGCCTTCCAGCTCGAGGATCCGGTGCACCGCTTCATCCCGGCGTGGCGCGACCTGCAGGTCTACGAAGCCGGCAACTACCCCGCGTTCGCGACGCGTCCGCCCGCGCGCCCGATGACCGTCCGCGATCTCTTCACTCACATGTCGGGGCTCACCTACGGCTTCATGGAGCGCACCAACGTCGACCGCGCCTACCGGCGGCTCGACGTCGGCGAGCGCGGCCGCACGCTCGACGAGATGATCGCGACGCTCGCCAAGCTGCCGCTCGAGTTCTCGCCGGGCAC
>DATBRS010000293.1:0-3288 GCA_036560185.1 Myxococcota bacterium | reverse complement strand
CGATCCCGAGCAGGTCGGCTTGGCGCACGACGCTTGTGACTCTGCGGAAGTCGCCGCCGAGGAGATTCTCCAGGCCGTAGAGGCCTACGGAGGTGCGGATGGTCATGGGGGGGGGCTCCTTGTGCCGGGACAGAGGCGCTTCGTGGTCGGCCTCGGTTTTTCTGTGGCTTCGCTCGCCGTCGCGGACTCGGCTCGCTGCGCGCCGCGTCACGCATTGGAGGATGCGCCTTGTTGGGCGCTCGCGGCTTGCGGCACGCATCGAGCCCGCGTTTCGTGGTCAGGCGTGTGCTCGCTGGCTTGGGTCGGCGCTTCGCTCCTCATGCCGTGAGCGGCAGGTCTTGCGTCCAGTCGAGCACGAGCTCGCGGCGGGCGAAGCGCCAGGCGCCGCGTTCGCGGCGGTACTGGTCCTGATAACGCACGCCCATGTCGAGCTTGCGCTTCACGCCGTCCTTCTCGTACACGTGGCGGGCGACGCAGTAGGTCTCGCCGGACGCCGCGTCGCCCTGCACGTCGACGAGCTGGTTGTGCACGCAGTGCTGCGTAGTCTCGTATTGCTCGATCAGGCGGATGCCTCGCTCGATCTCGCCGTGCGCCTGCATCGCGTAGCCCGGCCCGCACAGCACGCCGTCTTGCGCGAAGAGCGCGACGAACGCGGCGTAGTCGCGGCGATCGACGGCGCGCGCGTACTGCGCGGAGAGATCCTGCAGCGCGAGGCGATCTTCGAGCGAGGCGGGCATCCGGCGGCTCCGAGGGAGCGCGCACGCTAGCGCGGCGCCTCGCGATTCCCGTGGCGCGGAAGGCGTCATAAGATGGGGCGGCCGCCCATCTACGAGGACGAGGACGCCATGAACCGCGCGCAGCACACCTTCGGTGAGCCGATTCCGATGGTGGTGAAGAAGATCTTCCCCACGCTGAACGAGATGATCCAGGAGTTCGTACGCGCGTCGCCGTTCGCGGTGCTCTCGACCGCGGACGCGCAGGGAAACTGCGACGCGTCGCCGAAGGGCGGGCGGCCCGGCTTCGTGAAGGTGCTCGACGAGAAGCGCCTGCTGCTGCCCGACGTCGCGGGCAACAAGCTGTTCCAGTCCTACGAGAACCTCGAGACGAATCCCAGGGCCGCGCTGCTCTTCTTCATTCCCGGCTGCGACTGGTCGGTGCGCGTGAACGGCCGCGCGTCCGTGGTCGAGAAGAGCGACGGCCGCCTGTCGGGCATTGCGCCCGAAGTGTTCGCCCGCGACGAGAACACGAAGATCCTGCAGGGCCTGTTGATCGAGGTGGACGAGGCCTACGCGCAGTGCCCGCGCGCCTTCACGTTCTCGAAGCTGTGGGACACGGACGCGATCAGCGCCGCGCGCGCGGGCGACGCGAACCGCCACTGGCTCGAACGCTGGAAGGTCTCGATGGCCGGCAGGATGTGAGGCCCGCGGAAGGGAGATCTCGCATCTCGCGGCGCCTCGCTGCACCATCGCGCGCATGACGAACTCGATCGCGACGACGGGCTCCGGGGAAGTGCGCGGGCGTGAGAAGAACGGCGTGCTGCTGTTTGCCGGCATTCCGTACGCGGCGCCGCCGGTCGGTGAGCGTCGCTTCCGGCCGCCCGAGGAACCCGACGCGTGGGCGGGCGTGCGCGATGCGACGCGCTTCGGCCCTGCGGCGCCGCAGCTTCCGGGCGACGGGCTCGTCGGCAATCCGAACGTGCGCTGGGACGAAGCGGGCTGCCTGACGCTCAACGTGTGCACGCCCGCCTGCGACGACGCGCGCCGTCCGGTGCTGGTGTGGATTCACGGCGGCGGCTTTCGGAACGGGCAGGGCGCGATCCCGTGGTACGACGGCAGCTCGTTCGCGCGCGCCGGCATCGTGGTCGTCTCGATCAACTACCGGCTCGGCGCGCTCGGCTTCGCGCATCTCGCCGAGCTCGGCGGCAGCGACTACGCGACGAGCGGATCCGCCGGCATCCAGGATCAGCTCGCGGCGCTGCGCTGGGTGCGGCGCAACATCGCCGCGTTCGGCGGCGATCCGCAGCGCGTCACGATCGCGGGCGAATCCGCGGGCGGCATGAGCGTCGGCATTCTGCTCGGCGTCGCCGGCGCGAGCGGTCTGTTCCGCGGCGCAATCCCGCAGAGCGGCGCGGCGCAGCACGTGAACGACGCGCGCGCCGGCGGCGAGGTCGCGCGCCGCTTCGCGCAGGCGCTCGGCGCGGACAGCATTGCGGAAATGCTCGCAGCGCCCGTCGAGCGCGTGCTCGCGGCGCAGGCCGAGGTGGAGAAGCTGTCGCGCGAAGGGGAGCTCCCGGACGCTGCCGGAATTCGCGGCATGCCGTTCATGCCCGTCGTCGACGGCGCGGCGATCCGCGAGCAGCCGATCGGGTCGATTCGCGACGGCGCCGCGCGCGGCGTGAACGTGCTGGTCGGTACCAACGCCGACGAGATGACGCTGTTCGGTGTAGCCGAGGTGGACGACGCGCGCCTCGAGCGCCACGCGGCGCGTTACTTCCCCGACGCCGCGCGCGCCGTCGCGGCGTACCGCGCCGAGTACGCGGGCGCGACCGCGCGCGAGCTCGCCCTCGCGATCGCCACCGATCACGTCTTCCGCATCCCCGCCGTGCGCCTCGCCGAGGCGCACGCGGGCAGCGGCGGCCGCACGTGGAAGTACCTGTTCAGCTGGAAATCGCGCGCGTTCGGCGGCCGGCTCGGCGCGACCCACGCGCTCGAGATTCCGTTCGCGTTCAATACGCTCGATCGGCCCGGCGTCGACGCGATGCTCGGGCCCGGCGAGCGGCCGGACGCGCTCGCGCAGCGCATGCACGCGGCCTGGACGGCGTTCGTGCAGCGTGGCGATCCGGCCTGCGAGCAGACCGGTCCCTGGAATTGTTACGGGCCGGAGACGCGCGAGGTGATGGAGTTCGGCGCGCGCGTCGGCCCGCTGCGCGATCCCGGGGCGCGGACGCGCGCGCTCTGGGAAGGCCTGCGATGAGAGCCGGCGGGCCGAGCCCCGAATATCGCGCGGCGCTGGCGCAGTTTCCCAAGGGCATCGCAGTACCCGGCGACACCTACGACGTCGTGCGCGCGAAGTTCAAGCCCGCGCACGGGCACGATCCGGGCCCGGACATCGCGACCGAGCCTGCGACGCTCGGCGGCGTCGCCGGCGTGTGGGTCTCGCTGAGGGACAAGCCCGCGCAGCCGGGCGACGCCGCGATCCTCTTCCTCCACGGCGGCGCGCTCGTCTCCTGCCACGCACGCGAGTACCCGTTCTTCGCAGCCTGGTTCGTGCGCGCGACGGGACTCCGCG
>DATBRS010000292.1:0-5796 GCA_036560185.1 Myxococcota bacterium | reverse complement strand
TCCTCGCGGCCTTCCTCGGCGCGCTGCGGGCGGGCGTGCTTCCGGTTCCGCTCTCGACGCTGCTCCCCGCCGCCGACGTGGCGGCGATCGCACGCGACGCGCAGCCGCTGCTCGCGTTCGTCGACGCGGAGCTCACAGGCGCGCTCGCACTGCTGCCGGAGCTGCCGCGCGTGGTGGTGGCAAGCGCGGAGATTCAGGGCGCCGCGCCGGAGGACGCGAGCGATCCCGGTTGCGCCCCGACGCGAGCCGCGGACGCCGCCTTCCTGCTCTACACCTCGGGCACCACGGGCGCGCCCAAGGGCGTCGTCCACCGGCATCGCGACCTGCCCGTGACCGCCGCTTGTTATGGCCGAGGCGTGCTCGGCATCGGCCCGGGCGACCGCCTGCTCTCGGGCTCGAAGCTGTTCTTCGCGTACGGCCTCGGCAACAGCCTCACCTTCCCCGTCGCGCTCGGCGCGGAGTGCGTGCTGCATCCGGGGCGCTCGACGCCCGAGGCGATGTTCGGCCTGATCGAGCGCGAGGCGCCGACGCTCTTCTTCGGCGTTCCCACCCTCTATGCGGCGATGCTCGCGCACCCCGGCGCAGCGGCGTCGCTCGGGCGCGTGCGGCTGTGCGTCTCCGCGGGCGAGGCGCTGCCCGCCGCGTTGGCGGAGCGCTGGCACGCGCGCTTCGGCACTCCGCTGCTCGACGGCCTCGGCTCGACGGAGATGCTGCACATCTTCGTCTCGAACCGGCTCGGCGCGTCGCGCGCGGGATCGAGCGGTAAGCCGGTTCCGGGCTACGCGGTGCGGCTCGTCGACGAGCAGGATCGCGACGTCGCCCCCGGTGAGGTCGGCGCGCTGCTCGCACACGGCGAGAGCGCAGCGCGCAGCTACTTCCGGCGCCCGGAAGAGAGCGCGCGCACGATGCTCGCGCCGGGCTGGCTGCGCACCGGCGACAGCTACCGCTGCGACGCCGATGGCTTCCTGTGGCACGTCGGTCGCAGCGACGACCTGTTCAAGGTGAGCGGGCAGTGGGTCTCGCCGGTCGAAGTGGAGGCGGCGCTGTGCGCGCACGACGCCGTGCTCGAAGCCGCCGTCGTCGCCCACGCCGATGCCGATGCGCTGGTGAAGGCGCACGCGTACGTCGCGCTGCGCGCCGGCGTCGCCGCGAGCGAGGCGCTCGCCGCCGAGCTGCGCGAGTTCGCGAAGCGCCGGCTCGCACCGCACAAGGCGCCGCGCGCGGTCGTGTTCGTGAACGAGCTGCCGAAGACGGCGACCGGCAAGCTGCAGCGCCGCGCGCTCCGGGAGAAACGCCCGTGAACCGCTTCGGAGACGGCGTACCGGACGGCTTCGAATGCGAGCCGGGGAGCTATCGCCACTGGCGTCTCCGCGTCGACGGGCGCGTCGCAACGCTCACGCTCGCGGTCGACGAGGCCGGCGCCCTGATGGATGCCACCCTGCTCAAGCGCAACAGCTATGACGTCGGCGTCGACCTCGAGCTGCGCGACGCGGTGCAGCGGCTGCGCTTCGAGCACCCGGAAGTCGCGTGCGTGCGCCTCGAATCCGCGCTGCCGGAGGTGTTCTGCGCGGGCGCGAACATCGGCATGCTCGCGCGCGCGAGCCACGGGCTGAAGGTGAACTTCTGCAAGCTCACCAACGAGACGAGGCTCGAGATCGAGGAGGCAACGCGCGCCGGCCAGCGCTGGATCGCCGTGCTCGCGGGCACGGCGAGCGGCGGCGGCTACGAGCTCGCTCTGGCGTGCGAACGCATCCTGCTCGTCGACGATCGCCGCGCCGCGGTGAGTCTGCCGGAGCTGCCGCTGCTCGCGGTGCTGCCGGGCACCGGCGGACTCACGCGCCTCACCGACAAGCGCGGCGTGCGGCGCGATCTCGCCGACGTGTTCTGCACGCGCGAGGAAGGCGTGCGCGCCGCGCGCGCGCTCGCGTGGCGGCTCGTCGACGCGGCCGCGCCGCCCGGCCAGTTCGCGGCCCTCGTGGAGCGCGAGACGCGAGACGCGCTCGCCGCGGCGAGCGCTGCGGCGCGCGGCCCCGGCATCGCGCTCGAGCCGCTCGCCCCGGCCGTCAGCGCGCGCGAGATCGCCTACCGGCACGTGCGCGTCGCGCTCTCGCACGAGCGCGGCTGCGCCGAGATCACGCTGCACGCGACGGCGGACCTAACAGGCGGGCTGCGGCTCGCGCGCGAGCTCGACGATGCGCTGCTGCGCCTGCGTTTCCATCACCCCGAGCTCGGGCTCTGGCTGTTGCGCACGCGCGGCGCGTTCGCCGACGCGCGCGCCCTCGACGCCGCGCTCGCGGGCAACGACTGGCTCGCGCGCGAGGTGCGCGCGCTGTTCGGCCGGGTGCTGAAGCGCCTCGAGAACTCGGCGCGCTCCTGCTTCGCGCTCGCCGACGCCGAGTCGTGCTTCTCGGGCACGCTGCTCGAGCTCGCGCTGGCCGCGGACCGCATCTACCTGCTCGCGGACGGCGGCGCGCTCGAGCTCACGGCCGCGAACCACGGCGCCTACCGCATGGGCAACGGCCTCTCGCGGCTCGAGTCGCGCTTCCTCGGCGATCCCGCGGCGCTCGCGCGGGCGCTGGCGGCGAGTGGGCCGCAAGACGCCCCGGCCGCGCTCGTGCTCGGCCTCGCGACCGAGGCGCCGGACGCGCTCGATTGGGAAGACACGCTGCGCGTCGCGATCGAGGAGCGCGCGAGCTTCTCGCCCGACGCGCTCACCGGCCTCGAGCAGAACCTCCGCTTCGGCGGGCCCGAGACGCTCGAGACGAAGATCTTCGCGCGCCTCTCGGCCTGGCAGAACTGGATCTTCCAGCGGCCGAACGCCTCCGGGCCCGAGGGCGCGCTGCGCGCGTACGGGCGGCCGGAACGTGCGAAGCTCGATCGCAAGCGCACCTGAGGAGCTCGCGTGAGCATCGACCTCGAATCTCGCATCCCGAACAACGTCGGACTCGCGGACGACCCGAAGCTGCGGCGCGCGCTCGAAGCGTGGCAGCCGAAGTTCCTCGATTGGTGGCGCGCGCGCGGGCCCGAGGGTCTGCAGGCCGACGAGATCTACCTGAGAACCGCGATGAGCGTCGACCGCGCGGGCTGGGCGCACTACGGCTACGTGCGCATGCCCGACTACCGCTGGGGCATCTTCCTCGCGCCGCCGGAGCCAGATCGCCGCATCGGCTTCGGCGACGTGGCGGGCGAGCCCGCGTGGCAGCGCGTGCCCGGCGAGCTGCGCGCGGCGCTGCGCCGCCTCGTCGTCACACAAGGCGACACGGAGCCGGCGAGCGTCGAGCAGCAGCGCGCGCTCGGCGCCCGCGCGCCGTCGCTCTACGACCTGCGCAACTTGTTACAGGTGAACGTCGAGGAAGCGCGCCACCTGTGGGCGATGGTCTACCTGCTGTTCGCGCACTTCGGGCACGACGGGCGCGAAGAGGCCGAGACGCTGCTCGAGCGCGAGAGCGGCGCCGCCGATCACCCGCGCATCCTCGGCGCCTTCAACCGCCCGATCGCGACCTGGCTCGACTTCTTCTGCTTCGCGACCTTCACCGACCGCGACGGCAAGTATCAGCTCGCCGCGCTCGCCGAATCCGGCTTCGACCCGCTCGCGCGAAGCTGCCGCTTCATGCTCACCGAGGAGGCGCACCACCTCGCGGTGGGCGAGCTCGGCGTGCGCCGGATCGTCGCGCGCACCGCCGGGCTGATGCGACGCGATCCGAACGAGGACGCGCGCGCCCAGGGCGGCATCGACTTGCCGCTGCTGCAGCGCTTCCTGAACCACTGGTACAGCGAGAGCCTCGATCTGTTCGGCAGCCCGGATTCCTCGAACGCCGCCTCCGCGTTCGCGAGCGGCTTGAAGGGGCGCTTCCAAGAAGCGCGCTCGGGTCATTATGGCGATCACCGGCTGCTCGACGGGGCGCACGCGATCGAGAAGCCGGGCGCGAACGGCGAGCTGCTGCGCGAGGAGGTGCCGCTGCGACGCGCGCTCAACGCGCTGCTGCAGGAGGCCTACTCGAGGGAATGCGAGAAGTCGCTGGCGCGCTGGAACGACGTGCTCGCAGCGGCGGAGATCTCTCAGCGCCTCACGCTGCCGAGCCCGCGCTTCAACCGCCGCATCGGTCCCTTCGCGAGCTCGCACTGGCTGAGCGACGGCAGCCCGGCGCCGAGTCGCGCGGCGGTGGCGGCGCAGCTTCCGTGCGCGGACGACAGCGCCTGGCTGCGCGCCCTCGAGGGCGGAATGGTGCGCGAGCCCGGCCGCGTCGCGAGCTGGATCGCGCCGCCGAGCCTGCGCATCGACGACCGCCCCCTCGACTTCGCGTACGTGCGCTTCGCCTGAGCGGGCGCGGCGACCGGAGAGCCATGGACACCGCGCAGATCCGCGACCGTCTCACGCACCCGATCGTCGACGCCGACGGGCACCTGCTCGAGTTCGTCCCGCTGGTCCGCGACTTCGTCGCCGAGATCGCGGGCGCAGAGGTCGCGAAGCGCTTCGACGCGGTGACGCGGGGCTCCGCGCTCACGCGCGCGCTCGACGTGAAGACGAAGCGCTCGCTCGGCCTCGCGCGGCACGGCTGGTGGGGGCTGCCCGCCCGCAACACGCTGGACCGCGCGACCGCCACGATTCCGAAGCTGCTGCACTCGCGCATGGACGAGATCGGCCTCGACGTGGCGGTGCTCTATCCGACGCTCGGCCTGATGCCGATGGCGCTCGACGACGACGAGCTGCGCCGCGCGCTCGCGCGCGCCTGCAACCGCTACTACGCCGAGTGTTATGGCGCGTACCGCGATCGGCTGCTGCCGGTCGGGATCATCCCCACCTTCACGCCCGAGGAGGCGATCGAGGAGCTCGAGTACGCGACGCGCACGCTCGGGCTGCGCGGCTTCCTGTTCGGCGGCCTCGTGCTGCGTCCCGTGCCGGGCCACGAGAGCGTGCGCGCCGCGCGCTGGCTCGACGGGCTCGGCCTCGACAGCGCCCACGACTACGACCCGCTCTGGCGGCGCTGCGTGCAGCTCGGCGTCTCGCCGACGTTCCACTCGACGGGCATCGGCTTCGGCTCGCGCAACTCGCCCACCAACTACGTCGCGAACCACGTCGGAAACTTCGCCGCGGGCAACGAGGCGATCGCGCGCTCGCTCTTCTTCGGCGGCGTGCCGCGCCGCTTCCCCGAGCTGCGCTTCGCCTTCCTCGAGGGCGGCGTCGCTTGGGGCTGCACGCTCTACGCCGACATTCTCGGTCACTTCGAGAAGCGCAATCGCGACGCGATCGCGCACTACGACCCCGCGCTGCTCGACCGCGCCGAGCTCGAGCGCCTGATCGCGCGCGACGCGCCGCCGTCGTTCCGCGAGCGGCTCGGCCGCCTCGACGAGGCGCTCGGCTTCCTCTCCGATCCGGGCGAGAACCGCGACGCGCTCGACGAGTTCGCGCCGTCGGGCATCGGGCGCGCCGAGGACGTGCGCGACGTCTTCACGCGCCAGTATTTCTTCGGCTGCGAGGCCGACGACCCGACCAACGCCTTCGCCTTCGACGCCCGCGTGAATCCGCAGGGCGCGCGCCTCAACGCGATGTTCGCGAGCGACATCGGCCACTGGGACGTTCCCGACTTCCGCGGCGTGCTGCCCGAGGCCTTCGAACTGGTCGAGCACGGCCTCGTCGACGAGGCCGGCTTCCGCGCCTTCGCGTTCGAGAACGTGGTGCGGCTGTTCGGCGGGACGAACGCGAAGTTCTTCGACGGCACGGTCGTCGCGGAGGCGGCAGCGAAGACCCTGGGGAGATGATCAGCGGGTTCCCAGCTACCGCGACGCCAGCGCGTG
>DATBRS010000291.1:0-3953 GCA_036560185.1 Myxococcota bacterium | reverse complement strand
AACCCAGACAGCCCGAGGGCCAACTCGCAGATGTTAGACTCGTTGCGGGTCGTGTAGAGCGAGCCCACAGGCTCCGCAGTGATGTTCATGACGCTGGAGCTCAACTGAGGTTCCTGGCCGCCTAACTCATATTGGACAGCGCCCACCGCAGCATAATCTCGCGCCACAGACACGACGGGGCAACGCGTTCTCCTTCCGCCCCTAGGCCTCCCCACCCGAACGGACGCGTCCGCTCGCTTCCGGCCGCCGCATAATCGTTGGGTGCGCGAGAGAGAAAGGCTGCGCCCGTGGGGGTGGGTCGGTAGGTTTGAGTCGCTCGCCCTGTGTCTCGCCGCGCCCGTCCTGCGCGGCTGGAGCCGAGATGGAATCGGCAGCCGGCGGAAAGCCGCCTCGGCTTCTCGATCGCGTGCGCGACGCGCTGCGCGTCCGCCACCGCAGCCGCCGAACGGTCGAGGCATACGTGCGTTGGGTCCGCCGTTACGTGCTCTTCCATGGGAAGCGGCACCCGAGCGAGCTCGGAAGCGAGGCAGTTCGGGAGTTCCTGACGCACTTGGCGGTCGAGGCGCACGTCTCGGCGTCGACGCAGAATCAGGCGCTCGCCGCTCTCCTGTTTCTCTACCGCGAGGTGTTGGAGCGCGAAGTCGGGGAGGTCGCAGGCGTGGTGCGCGCGCGGGCGCCGCAGCGGCTTCCCACCGTTCTCACGCGCGAGGAGGTGCGCGCCGTGCTCGCGGGGCTTCGCGGGGTGGAATGGCTCGTGGCGGCGCTGCTGTACGGCGGCGGCCTGCGTCTGCTGGAGGCGCTCACGCTGCGGGTGAAGGACGTCGACTTCGCACGCCACGAGTTGCGTCTGCGGCGCGCGAAGGGCGACAAGGATCGCGTGGCGCCGCTTCCCGACGCGGTGCGGAGTGCGCTGCGCGATCAACTCGAGGCGGCGCGTGTGCTTCACGCGGCGGACCTCGCCGCGGGCTTCGGCGCCGTCGCGCTCCCGGGCGCGCTCGCCGCGAAGTACCCGAGCGCGCCGCGCGAGTGGGGGTGGCAGTGGGTGTTCCCCGCGACTCGGCGCTACTTCGATCCCGCAGCCCGCACGGAGCGGCGGCACCATCTTCACGAGACGACCATTCAGCGCGCCGTGAAGCGCGCTGTTGCCGGCGCCACCATCGCGAAGCCGGCGAGCTGTCACACGCTGCGCCACAGCTTCGCGACGCATCTCCTCGAAGCGGGCACCGACATCCGCACGCTTCAGGAGCTACTCGGCCACGCGAGCGTCTCGACCACGATGGTCTACACGCACGTGCTGAGCCGCGGAGCCGCGGGCGTGCGGAGCCCGCTCGACTCCGCGCCCTAGCGCGAGCCCGCCGCGCGCAGGGCGAGACCGGCATCACGGGCGCGAGCATCGCCACATATTGGCGACGTGCTGGCGCAGGGGACGGCTGCCGCCGCACGGCGCTCCCCGACACGATCGTGAGCGCGGGCGAGCAGCCACCGGCGGACGCGCTGGCGGTTCCCAGCGTCTAGGAGCCGTCGCCGCAGGAATCGAGGCGCAGCGTGATCGTGTCGGGCTCGGGCCCGTCGCCGAACATGCCGAGCAGCTGGCCGAAGCGCTGGATCGCGTACTTCTCCTCGCGCAGGTCGAACGTGCGGCGGTTCGCGATCGCGTCGTCGACGATCCGCGGAATCACGCAGTGCATCGTTCCGGCTCGCAGGAGCGGCAGCCTCGCGCCGTCGAGCGCGTTCGTCTCGGCCTTGCCGCGCGACATCGAGACCCACGGCGCGCCGTCCGCGTCGACTACCCACAGCCGCAGCTGCGCCGCAGGCGCATACAGGACGACGACCTCTTCGAGCTCCGCGAAGGCGCCGTAGAGCGCGAAGAACAGCGCGAACGGGGAGGCCGCGAGCGCGAGGCCGCGCGCGAGGGCCGGCGTTCTTCGTAGCAACAGAACGCCGGCGAGCGCGAGGCAGAAGACGCCTCCGACCAGGCCGCGCCCGGGGATTCCGTAGGGACCCGAGTGGTGAAGCGGAACGAGGAACGCCGCCAGTCCAGCGGCGAGCCCCAGCAGGCCAACCAGCGTGGAGGCGAGCGAGCGCCGGTTCGTCGTCATCGCGGCATCGACTCCTGAGCGCAGCGTCTCTCTGTGTCCGATCGTGAAGCCGTCGTCACGCCGCCGCCGGCGGCACCCACACGCGATTCGGCCGCTCCACCTTGTACAGCTTCGCGGCATTGTCCCAGAGCAGCTTGTTACGCACGCGCTCCGGCTGCCCGCGCAGGCCCGCGTCGATCTTCTCGCGCACGTTGCCGAACAGGCAGACCGGGTGCGGGTAGTCGGTCTCGAACAGCACGTTGTCCTCGCCGATCGCGCTCAGCAGGTTTTGCGGTGCGTGCTCCTCGTAGAAGTAACAACCGTAGACTTGCCGCTTAAAGTATTCGCTCGGCAGCATGGTGAACTCGGGCCGCTGCTGGCGCACGCGCGAATAGCCGAACGTGTAGTCGCAGGATTCGAGGACGAACGGGATGAAGCCGATCCCGCTCTCGACGGAGATCACTTTGAGCCGCGGGTAGCGCGCGAGCACGCCGGAGAAGAGCAGGTCGACGAGCTGCTTGCCGTTGTCGAGAAAGAGCTGCACCGCGACGGTGGCGTTGGTCGAGCCCATCCCGGTGACTTCCATGCGCTCTTTCGTGAAGCCGCCGTCGAAGGTGCCGGTGCCGATGTGGAAGCTCACGGGCAGATCGAGATCCTGCGCCGCGGCCCAGAAGCGATTCCAGTGCGGCGAGCCGAGGATCGGCATGCCGTGCACCTGCGGCTCGCCGGTGAAGAGCACGCCCTTGTGCCCGATCTTCGCGGCGCGCTCCATCTCGGTGACGGCGGCCTCCACGTCCCAGAACGGCGTCGCCGCGATCGGGATGAAGCGCGAAGCACAGGCGCTGCACCAATCGATCAGAAAGTCGTTGTAGGCGCGCACGCAGGCGAGCATCAGCTCGCGGTCGCCGAGCTTGAGAAACGCCTGCGAGCCGAAGCCGCCGACGTTCGGGTAGATCGCCATCGCCCACACGCCGATCGAGTCCATGTACTCGAGCCGCGCCTTCGCGTCGTAGGAAGCCGGCGGGCATTCGTCGAGATTCTTGGGCGCCGCTGGGAACGGTTCCTTCCAGCCCGCGACGGCGGTGAAGCCGATCGGCACGAGCGGCGTCTCGCCCGCGAGGCTCCACATGTCCACGCCGGCGGCGTTGCGCGTGAGGCGCGGCGCGCGCTCGCGAAACTTCGCGGGCACGCGGCTCGACCAGAGATCGGCAGGCTCGGTGATGTGCGTGTCGGCGTCGATCACCCAGTCGCGAATTTCCATGCGCGTCTCCTTCGCAATCGCGCCCAGCCTATCGCGAACTTCGTACTCGCGGCGCGCGCCCCGTTTCGTTGCTTGAAGCCGGCGCGCGTTCGCGCCACGCTGCGCATCCCTCGGAGGATCTGCGCATGCCCCGCCTCGACGGAAAAGTCGCCTTCATCACCGGTGCCGCGTCCGGCATCGGCGCCGCGTGCGCGCTGCGCTTCGCGCAGGAGGGCGCGTCGCTCGCGGGCTTCGACCTCAACAAGCCCGAGGGTGACGCCGGCGCGGATTGGCTCGCCGGCGCGAAGCTCGCGCCCGAGACGTTCTTCGAGACCGGCGACGTGCGCGACGAGGCGCGCGTGCGCGAGGTCGTCACGCAGGCGAAGCAGCGGCTCGGGCGCATCGACGTGCTCGTGAACGCGGCCGGCGTCGCTGGCGGCGGCATGATCCACATGCTCGACGCCGACGAGTGGGATCGCGTCGTGGACATCAACCTGAAGGGCACCTTCCTCGCGTCGAAGCACGTGCTGCAGGTGATGCTCGCGCAGCAGAGCGGTTCGATCGTGAACGTGTCGAGCGTCGAGGGCATCGAGGGCTTCCTCGGCGGTAGCTCGTACAACGCGTCGAAGGGTGGC
>DATBRS010000290.1:0-12491 GCA_036560185.1 Myxococcota bacterium | reverse complement strand
CGCGATGCAGCGCGAGCGCCGCAACCCGAGATATCTCAGCGAGTTCGCGCTGCCCGACACGCTGCGCGTGACCGCAGACCTCGCGGGCGCGCTCGCCGGCAGCGCGCTCGTGATCTGTGCGATCCCGAGCCACGGCGTGCGCGAGGTGATGCGGGCCGCGGGTCCGCTGCTCCACCCCGACGCGATCGTCGTCTCCACCGTGAAGGGCATCGAGGTCGAGAGCTCGCTGCTGATGCATCAAGTGCTCGAAGCCGTGCTGCCCGAGCGCGCACGCTCGCGCGTGGTCGCGCTCTCGGGGCCGTCGTTCGCGCGCGAGGTCGCCGCCGGCAAGCCCACCGCGGTGACGCTCGCGTGTGCGACCGAAGCGCACGCGGTCGTGGTGCAGACCGCGCTCTCCTCTCCTCAGTTTCGCTGTTACACGCACAAGGACATCGTCGGAGTCGAAGTCGGCGGCTCGCTGAAGAACGTCGTCGCGATCGCGGTCGGGATGAGCGACGGACTCGGCACCGGTCTCTCGGCGCGCTCGGCGCTGATGACGCGCGGGCTGCACGAGATCTCGCGGCTCGGGATCAAGCTCGGCGCCGACCCGCTGACGTTTCTCGGGCTCTCGGGGATGGGCGACCTGATCCTCACCTGCACTGGCGATCTCTCGCGCAATCGCACGGTCGGCCTCGAGCTCGCGCGCGGGCGCAGCCTCGACGAGATCGTGCGAGGCATGAGCGAGATCGCGGAGGGCGTGCGCACGACCCACGCCGCCTGCGGCCTCGCGGCGAAGCTCGGGATGGAGATGCCGATCGCCGCGAGCGTCCGGCTCGTGCTCGACCGCCAGCTGACCCCCGCGCAGGCCGGCCGCCGGCTGATGTCGCGCCGCTTGAAACGAGAGCGCGACTAGCCGAAACGGTCCCTATCCGCGAAAATGAAAATCGTTTTCAGAGGCCAAGTGTGCCCACTCTAAAGACAGGCGCCGGGACGACGCTCGATCGGCTGGCGATCGGGGAGACGGCATCGGTGATCGAGATCGACGCGAGCGCCGCGCTGGCCGAGCGGCTCGAGGACCTCGGCTTCATCCCGGGCACCCCCGTGACCGTGCGGCGGCGTGCTCCGCTCGGCGACCCGCGCGTGTACGAGCTGCGCGGCAGCCAGCTCTGCCTGCGGGGAAGCGAGGCGCGAGCCGTGCGAGTGCAGCGTGGCTAGCGCCGCGCCCGCGCTGAACCGGGTCGTGCGCCTCGGGCTGGTCGGCAGCCCGAACTCCGGCAAGACGACGCTCTTCAACGCGCTGACGGGCCTGCGCGCGCGGGTCGGCAACTACCCCGGCGTGACGGTCGAGCGGCGCGAAGGCGACGCGAGGATCGACGGGCATCGGCTGCGCGTGATCGACTTGCCGGGCACGTACAGCCTGACGCCGCTCAGCCCGGACGAAGCGGTCGTGTCGCGTGTCGTGCGCGGCCAGATCCCCGACGTGCCGCCGCCGGACGGCATCGTGATCACGGTCGACGCGTGCACGATCGAGCGCTCGCTGTCGCTCGTGGCGCAGGCGCTCGCGCTCGGGATTCCGGCCTGCGTCGTGGTCACGATGATCGATGAGCTGCGCGCGCGGGGCGGCGAGCTGAACCTCTCGCGCCTCAGCCGAGCGCTCGGCGTGCCGGTGGTCGGAGTCGTTGGACATCGCGGGCTTGGACTCGGCGAACTTCGTCGCTTACTCCCCCACCCGGAATCTTGGAGCCGCCCGCCGGTGGCGCCGCCGCAGGCGCGCGAAGACCGCCGCGTGTGGGTCGAGTCGGTGCTCGGTGCAGCCCTCGTCACGCGCGCCGGCCGCAGCGCGATGACCGAAGCGATCGACCGCGTCGTGCTGCACCCGGTCCTCGGGAGCTTGCTGTTCGCACTCGTGATGGTGCTCTTCTTCCAGCTGATCTTCGCGTGGGCCACGCCCGCGATGGACGCGCTCGACGCGGCGCTGGCCGCTGCCGGAGAGGCCGCGCGCGCCGCCCTGCCCGCCGGCTTGGTGGCCGACTTCGTGGCGGACGGCTTGATCGCGGGCGTCGGCTCGGTGGTCGTGTTCTTGCCGCAGATCTTGCTGCTGTTCAGCCTGCTCTACTTCCTCGAGGACGTCGGCTACATGGCGCGCGCCGCGTTCGTGGTCGATCGGCTGATGGGCCGCATCGGGCTCGAGGGGCGCGCCTTCGTGGCGCTGCTCTCGTCCTACGCCTGCGCGGTGCCCGGCATCATGGCGACGCGCACGATCCCTTCCGCGACGCAGCGCCTCGTCACGATGCTGGTCGCGCCGCTGATGACGTGCTCCGCTCGCCTCCCGGTCTACGCGCTGTTGATCGGCGCATTCGTGCCGGCCCGCCGCGTGCTCGGGCCGATCGGGCTGCAGGGCCTCACGCTGCTCGGGCTCTATTTGCTGGGCGCCCTCGCCGCGTTCATCGCCGCCGCGATCCTCGGGCGAACGCTGGTGAAGGCCGACGCGATGCCGTTCTACCTCGAGCTGCCGCCGTACCGAATGCCGACGCTCTCGCTCGTGGCCTCCCAGGTGTGGGGCGCCGCGAGCCGGTTCTTGAAGCGCGCGGGCACGATCATCCTCGGCGTCTCGATCGTGCTGTGGGCGCTGCTGACCTTCCCGCGCGTCGAGCCTCCCGCGCAGCTCGAGCCGGCCGCGGCGGCGGCGTACGCGCTCGAGCACAGCGCCGGCGGCCGCATCGGGCACGCGCTCGAGCCGGCGATCGCGCCGCTCGGCTTCGACTGGAAGATCGGCATCGGCCTGGTCGCGAGCCTCGCCGCGCGCGAGGTGATCGTCTCGACGCTCGCGCAGATCTACGCCGCGTCGGGCGACGACGAGAGCTCGTTGCGCGAAGCGCTGATGCACGATCGAAACCGCGAGACCGGCGCGCCGGTCTACACCCCCGCTGCCGTCGCGGCGCTGCTGGTGTTCTTCGTCTTCGCGCTGCAGTGCACGTCCACGATCGCGACGCTCGCGCGCGAGACGAACTCGTGGCGCTGGCCCGCGTTCGCGTTCTGCTACCTGCTGGCGCTCGCGTATGGCGCGAGCTTCGCGGCCTACCGCATCGTGGGAGCGCTGAGTGCTTAGGACGATCTCGCTCGCCGCGCTTTGTCTCGCCTCGCTCGGCTGCGGGCCGCGCTACATGCGCATCCCGCTCGTCGAGACGCCCGACTTGACCGTCGGGCTGCGCAGCGAGACGAGAGACGGAGCGCCGGTCGCGCGCGGCTTCGCGCACCCGGCGACGCTCTCGGCGTCGCGAGCGGAGAGCATCCTCTCGCGCGTCGACGTGCGCGAGACCGGCGGCGATGCGGACGAGCGCCGCCCCGCGATCCACCCCGATCTCACGCGCCCGCTCGCGGGAGCGCTCTCGGATGCGCTCGGCCGCGCGGACTCGACCCAGGAGGTCGTGCTGCGCGCGCAGCGCCGCGAGCGCAAGCTGGGAATCTTCACGCGCCGCTTCGCCACCAGCTTCGTCGCGTTCGTGGATGCGCAGAATCGTCTGCAGCTCCACTTCGTCGACGCCGACCGCGAGCTACCGGCCGGCGACGACGCGCCGATTCCCGAGCCGATCGCGGGGCGCGGCACGCAGGCGGTCAAGGCGCTTCCCGGGCCCCACATCGAGGCGCTCGGGCCGCGCAGCGTCGCGGTCGATTGGCGCGCGGATGCGTTTCGTTCGCCCGCAGCGCGCAACGAGCCTGGGCGGCGCCGCACGATCTTGATGGAGACCGCGCAGCCGGACGCGCTCAAGGTTCCCGTCGACGACGAGGCGCAGACCACGGATCCGGAGCGCTTGCGCGCGCTCGCCGATCTCGAAGCTGCACGGCGTGCGGGCAAGGTCTCCGAGGCGGAATACCAACGCCGACGCGCAGAACTGCTGCAGGCACCCGGCACCTGAAAGCTCGTTACTTCTCTCGGCCGCCGACCGACACACAGGGCTGATTTCGTCCCTGGGTACGCGCGGAAATCGGGAGATCGCATGCGCCTGGTGTTGCTGCTCGCTGAACTGCTCGGCGTCGCGATCGCCTGGTTCGTCGCGGGCCACGCGCTGCGCGAGCCGTGGCGCGGCCGCGTGCAGAACGTGCTCAAGGCGTGGCTCACCGTGCGCATCTTCTGGCTGCTGTTCGCGCACGAGGTGAAGGACACGGACGGCACGCTGGTCACGACCGGCGCCCTAATGCTTCGCACGCTGGGAGACGTCGACCCGACGACCTTCGCGCTGTTCTGCGCCGCGGCCGCCGGCATCAAGTTCGTCGGCATCCTGGCGTCGATGCAGCGCTGGATCCTGATGCTGCGCGGACAGAGCATCGCGCTGCCGTTCCGCCACGTGTTCGGCTCGTTCTTGATCGGCCGCTTCATCGGCACGTTCCTGCCGAGCACGCTCGGCCTCGACGGCTACACGCTCTACGACGCCGCGCGCTTCAGCGGGCGCAGCGTCGAAGTCACCGCCGCCAAGTTCCTCGAGAAGATCATCGGGCCGATCGGCATCTTCCTCTCGTTCCTGGTCGCGCTGCCGTTCGGCATGAACCTGCTCTACGAGCACAGCGAGATCTTCCCGACGCGCGCGGGCGCGAACAGCGCGGCGCTGGCGGGTGCGCTCGCTTGCCTCGCGATCGTCGGCGCGCTGCTCGCGCTGCTGTGGTTCCCGGGCGTCGTGCAGCTCGTGATCGAGCGGCTCCCGCTGCCCGGCAAGGCGCGCCTCGCCGGCATCGTGGCGCGCGTCTCGAACGCGGCCGGCGCGTACCGCAATCACAAGCTGCTGCTGCTGCAAGCGCTCGCGCTCTCGTTCGTCGTGCACTTCACGACGGCCGCGATGTACTTCTTCACCGCGCTCGCGATCGGCGCCGTCGGCGCGCAGTTCTGGCCGGTGGTGCTCGGCTCGACCGTCCAGATCCTCGCGACCGTGCTCTCGCCCATCACGATCGCCGGCGAGGGCATCCGCGAGCTCGCGCAGCTGCTCGTGCTGCAGCACATGATCGGGCCCGCGGCCGCGGTGGCGTCGGCCGCGCTCGGCTTCTGGGCGGCCGAAGCGCTGACGCTGTTCGGGGGCGTGTACTGGTGGATCCGCGGCCCGTCCTACGTGCCGGCCTTCTGCCTCGTGAACGGCGAGCAGGTGGACTACGCCGCGGCAGCGCGCGCGGCGGGCGCGCTCGAGACGCCGGGCGAACGCAAGGCAGCCCTGGCGTCCGCCGCGGTGCCGCCGTTCTCGCGGCGTGCGCGCACGGGCGTCGCGTACGGCCTCGGCGCCGGAATCGTGGCGGGCCTCGTGCTCGCGCTCGCCGAGGCCGCTGCGATCGCGCAGCAAGGGTTCGGCACCGAGGCGCAGGTGCTCTGGTACGGGCCGCTCGCCTACGCGGCGTTCTTCGGCGCGCTGTGCGCGCTCGGCGGAGTGGTGCTCGCCGTCTTCCCCATGGACGAGGCGGAGTCGCGCGGCTGGACGCCGTCGCTCGCGCTGCTCGCCACGCTCGTGCCGGTGGGCCTAGCCATTACGGTGTTCCGCCTGCGGCGCGACGTCTACCTCGAGCAGATGCCGCCGGCCCCGGTGCTCGCCGCGGTGCTCGGCGGCTTCGGGCTGCTCGCGCTGTTCCTGTTCCTCGCCGGCCCGCGCCTGTTCCGCGGCGCCGCGGGCAAGCTGTTCTCGCCGCCGATCGCGCTCGCGTTGCTGATCCTCGCGGCGGGCGGCGGCTGGATCGCCGCGGGCGAGCTCGCGCGGCCCCCGAAGTCGGACGCCGCCGCCGCAGTCCCGGCCGCGCTCGCGCAGCGCCCCAACGTGATCCTGGTAATGGTCGACACGCTGCGCGCCGATCACCTCAGTTGTTACGGCGGGACGTTCACGCCGACGCCGAACCTGTGCCGCATCGCGACGGACGGCGGAACGCTCTACAGCGGCTTCTCGCACGCCTCGTGGACGAAGCCGTCGACTGCGACGCTGCTCACCTCGCTCGTGCCCAGCAGCCATCAGGCGATGGCGAAGGGGGCGGCGCTGCCCGACGAGATCGACACCGTCGCCGAAGCGTTCCAGCGTGCCGGCTACGGGACCGGCGCGTTCGTCTCGAACACGAATCTCACCGAGGCGTTCGGCTTCGCGCAGGGCTTCGACGAGTTCCACTACCTCGGGCCCGATTACTTGTTCGGTGCGGTCGAGTCGTCTTCGAAGCTGGTGCTCTACCAGATCTTCCGGCGCGTCTACTTCACGTTCGTACCGGGTCTGCGCTTCGGCGATTTCTATCAGGATTCCGAAGTCGTGAATCGCCGCGCGTTCGATTGGTTCGATCGCCACGCGGCCTCGCGCTTCTTCCTGTTCCTGCACTACATGGATCCCCACGACCCGTACTTCGAGCACCCGTACAACGGCGTAGGCGTCGCGCGGGCCGCTGCTCAGGATCCGCCGGCCGATCAGGCCGAGCGCATGCACGAGCTCTACGTCGGCGAGATCGCGTACCTCGACGCCAACTTCGGCAAGCTGATCGCGCGACTCGAAGCGCAGGGCCTCTACGACGACAGCGTGATCGCGCTGGTCGCCGATCACGGCGAGGAATTTCACGAGCACGGCGGTTTCTGGCACGGCCTCACCCTCTACGACGAGCAGATCCACGTCCCGCTGATGGTGAAGTGGCGCAAGGGTGCGCCAGCAGCGCCGCCCGACGCCCGCGGCGAACCGGCGCGGCTGATCGACGTCGGCCCCACGCTGCTCGCCCAAGCCGGCGCCGCGATTCCGCCGGCGATGCAGGGCATCGACCTAACAACGCTGCCTGCGGCGCGAGCGCCCGGCGACCAGCTCGTGTTCTCGGAAGAGAACCACGAGGGCAACGTGCTGCGCGCGGTGCGCACGCGAACCTGGAAATGGATCGAGGCGAACGCGGGGAATCCGCGCGGGCTCGCGCCGCGGGAGCTGTTCCGCGTGGAGAGCGATCCGGCGGAGACGGAGAACGTCGCCGACCGCGAGCCGGGGACGGCGCGCGAGCTCGCGCGGCAGGCGGCGGAGCTCGAGGCGGCGGCGAAAGCGGGGAAGATCGGCAGCGCGCGGGCGGCGAAGATTTCGGCGGAGGAGTGCGCGCAGCTCAAGCAGCTCGGGTATGTGCAGGAGTGTGAGGGGGCGGAGTAGGCGGGCGTTCGGGAGTCCGGGCGCGGGGGCGGCGGGGGCCGGCTGCGGGCGATGGCTCGGTCGGGCCCCTTGGAGTGAAGTGGGCGCGCTGACGGCGCGGGGCGTTTCATGAAGCCGCTGCCGGGCGTTGGGGCCCGCCCTGCGCTTGATTCGCCCTCCGCCGGCCCCCGCCGCCCCCGCGCCCTCTCCGCGACGCGCGGCCCCTCTGGCGAGCGCGATGCCCATTCAAAGTGGGAGGGGTGAATCGCTTGGCGCCGTTGAGGCGCCAAGCGATTCACTTTCGTTGGTTGCTTGTCGCGGGCGGGTTGCTGCGCGCGGATCGCTGCGCTCCCGCGCGCGCGGGCGCGCGTGGCGAGGAGGGGAGTGCGTGACTAACTTGCGGAACTCTCAGGGGAAATTGGCGCGGGCGTATGACTGACACGAAGCGATTCTCGGGAGATTCGACGCGCTCCGTGCATGGCGGGGAGCGCGACGGGAAGACGAGCACGGCGCTGACGACGCCGATTCATCAGACCTCGACGTTCTGGTTCAAGGATTCGGCCGAGGTGCGCGAGTACGCGGAGGGTCGGCTCGAGCGCGACGAGTACGGGCGGTACTCGAATCCGACCTGGCGCGCGGTCGAGCGGAAGATCTGCGCGCTGGAGGGCGCCGAGGCGGCGGTGCTGTTCGCGTCAGGGATGTGCGCGGCGACGACCACGTTCCTCGCCCTGCTGCCGCGCAAGGGGCACATCGTCGTCACCAGCGACTGCTATCGGCGGACGCGGCAGTTCATCCGGCAGTACCTGTCGAAGCTCGAAGTCGAGGCGACGGTGATCGAGCCGGCGAACACGATCGCGCTGAAGGATGCGCTACGCGACGACACGGTGTTCTTCTTCACCGAGTCGCCGACGAATCCGTATCTGCGCGTGATCGACGTGCCCGAGGCGGCGCGCATCGCCCACGAGCGCGGCGTGAGAGTGATCATCGACTCGACTTTCGCGTCGCCGGTGAATCACGCGCCGCTCGCCGACGGTGCCGATCTCGTGATCCACAGCGCGACGAAGTATCTCGGCGGGCACAACGACCTGATCGCGGGCGTGGCGGCCGGCAGTGCCGAGCAAATCAAGCCGATTCGCGACGCGGTCGGCGTGCTGGGCGGAATCCTCGATCCCGGCGCGAGCAATCTGCTGCTGCGCGGCATGAAGACGCTCGCGTTGCGCGTGCAGCGCCACAACGAGAACGGCCTGGCGGTCGCGCGCTTCCTCGAGACGCATCCCAAGGTGCGGCGCGTGTGGTACCCGGGCCTGCCGTCGCATCCCGACTACGCGGTGGCGACGCGGCTGATGAAGGGATTCGCGGGCGTCGTGACCTTCGAGGTCGCGGGTGATCTCGACGCCGCGATCCGCTTCGTCGACGCGTGCAAGCTCCCGTACATCGCGCCCAGCCTCGGCGGCGTCGAGTCCCTCGTGGAGATGCCGGTGCTGATGTCGTACTGGGATCAGCCGAGAGACGAGCGCCAACGCTGGGGCATCACCGACACCCTCGTGCGCCTCGCCTGCGGCATCGAGGACAGCGACGACCTGATCGCTGACCTGGAGCAGGCGCTCGCGAAGGTGTGAGCGAAGGCGCCGCCCGAAGCGCGGCGCCGACACGCGTCACAACAGCTCGCCCTGGGCCGGATGCTTGCCGTGCTCGAGCGCGAGCAAGCGCTTCTTCAGCGCGACGCCGCCGCCGAAGCCGCCGAGCTTCCCGCCCGACGCGACCACGCGATGGCAAGGCACGACCAGCGGCAGCGGATTCGCGCCGGCGGCGGCGCCGACGGCGCGCGCGGCGCTGGGCTCGCCGATCGCGCTCGCGATCTCGCCGTAGCTGCGCGCCTCGCCGTAGGGAATCTCGAGCAGCGCGGCATAGACGCGAATCTGGAAGCCGGTGGCGCGCAGATCGAGCTCGAGGCGGAACTCTTCGCGCTTGCCCGCGAGGTAATCCTGGATCTGCGCGATCGCACCGCGATTCGGTGCGAAACCGCGCGCGATACGCGCATCCGGCGCGAAGCGGCGCACCCAGCCCGCGATGCCGCGCCCCGTTGCGCGCGGCAGCTCGATGAAGCACAGACCCCGCTCGGACGATGCGCAGGCCATCGCACCGAAGGGCGTCTCGAACTCGGCGGTGTGCACGACTTCCATCGCCCGCGCAAAGTACCACGCGCATCGGAGGATTCTTGGCTCGTTTGCTCGTGACCGGCGGCGCGGGATACATCGGCAGCCACGTGCTGCGCGCGCTGCTGCGCGCGGGGCACGAGGCCGTCGTGGTCGACGACCTGCGCGCCGGCCGCGCGGACTTCGCGCAGGGCGCGCCGCTGGTCGTCGCCGACATCGGCGATCGCGAGGCGATGGCGCGGCTCTTCCGCGAGCACGCGCCGATCGATGGCGTGCTGCACCTCGCGGCGTCGCTCTCGGTCGCCGAGTCGGTCGCGAAGCCGCTGCTCTACTACCGCAACAACGTGGCGGGCAGCGCCAACCTGCTCGGCGAGTGCCTCGCGCACGGCGTGCGCGCGTTCGTCCTCTCGTCGAGCGCCGCGACCTATGGCCATCCCGAGCGACAGCCGATCGCGGAGACGGCGCCGCAGCAGCCGATCAACCCTTACGGTGCGAGCAAGTGGATGGTCGAGCGCATGCTCGCGGACGTGGAGCGCGCCCACGGCCTGCGCTGGACGGCGCTGCGCTACTTCAACGCCTGCGGCGCCGATCCCGACGGCGGCATCGGCGAATGCCACGAGCCCGAGATTCACCTGATCCCCGTTGCGCTCGAAGCCGCCGCGGGCCTGCGCCCGAAGCTCGCGCTCTACGGCACCGACTACGCGACGCCGGACGGCACCTGCGTGCGCGACTACGTGCACGTGAGCGATCTCGGCGACGCGCACGTACGCGCGGTCGAGGCGCTGCTCTCGGGCGGACCCGGCGGCGGATACAACCTCGGTACCGGCATCGGCCGCAGCAACCTGGAGGTGATCGAGGGGGTCGCGCGCGCGATCGGGCGGCCGGTGCCGTTCGAGGAAGCGCCGCGGCGGCCCGGCGATCCGCCGATCCTCGTCGCCGACGCGTCGCGCTTCATGCGCGACTTCGGCTGGCAGCCGCGGCACTCCGACCTCGACACGATCGTGCGCAGCGCGTGGAGCTGGCTGCAGAGCTGGAAGCAGCTCGGCTGAGTGTGCTGCGCTTCCGGGCCACGGCCGCCGCAGCGGCTGCGGCGTCACTCGTCGGCTGGCGCTTCGCGCAGCCCGAGCCGCTTCATCATCTTCTGCAGCGATTGGCGCGGGATGCCGAGCTTGTCGGCTGCGCGGGTCACGTTGCCAGCCGTCTTCAGCGCCTCCTGGATCATGGCCGCCTTGAGCGCCTCGACGGCGCGATTCATGTCGGTCTCCGCGGGCAGCACGATGCCTCTCGCACCCTGCGCGGGCGTCGGGCCGCGCACGTGCTCGGAGAGCATCTCCTCGTGGATCGTCTTCTCGTCGCCGGCGAGCGCGACCGCGCGCTGGATCTCGTTCTCGAGCTCGCGCACGTTGCCGTACCACAGATGCGCGCACAGCCGATCCATCGCGGAATTCGTGAAGCCCGCGAGCGAGCGGCGCATCTTCGCGTTCGCGCGATCGAGGAAGAAGTGCGCGAGCGCGGGGATGTCCTCGCGCCGCTCGCGCAGCGCGGGCAGCCGAATCTCGACCACGCGCAGCCGGTAGAGCAGGTCTTCGCGGAAGCGGCCCGACTCCACGAGCTTCTTCGGGTCGCGGTTCGTGGCGGCGATGATGCGCACGTCCACGCGCTTGGTCTCCGAGGAGCCGAGCGGCCGGATCTCGCCGTCCTGCAACACCCGTAACAAGCGAACCTGCATGCCCGGCTCGGTCTCGCCGATCTCGTCCAGGAAGATCGTGCCGCCGTCCGCGACCTCGAACAGGCCCTTCTTGTCGATGTGCGCGCCGGTGAAGGCGCCGCGCTTGTGCCCGAACAGCTCGCTCTCGAGCAGCGTGTCCGGCAGCGCGCCGCAGTTCTGCGCGACGAAGCGCCGATCCTTGCGCGCACCGGCATAATGGATCGCGCGCGCGACGAGATCCTTGCCCGTGCCGGTCTCGCCGGTGACGAGCACGGTCGCGTCGGTCTGCGCCACCTTCTGCATCACGTCGAACACGCGCTGCATCGCCGGGCTGGCGCCGATCATCTGGTCGAACGCGAAGCTGCGCTGCGCCTGGCGGCGCAGGAACAGGTTCTCGGCGCGCAGCTTCTCGTTCGCGATCGCGAGCGCGCTCGCGAGCTGCGCGTTCTGCGCCGTCAGCTGGTACGCCTCGAGCGCGCGCCGGACGTCGAGCCGCAGCTGATCCGGCTCCCACGGCTTCTGGATGTAGCGGTAGATCTTCCCGTCGTTGATCGCGCGGATGATCGCGTTCACGTCGGCGTAGCCGGTCAGCATGATGCGCACGGCGCGCGGCTGGATCTCGACGGCGCGCTCCAGGAACTCGGCGCCGCTCACGCCCGGCATCACCTGATCGGCGATCACGAGCGAGACTTCCTCACGCTCGAGCACCTCGATGCCGGCGCGCGCGCTGAGCGCGCTCAGCACACGGTAGTCGTCGCCGAGCGTCAGCTCGACCGACTCGAGGATCGCCGGCTCGTCGTCCACGACCAAGATCGTGTACGGATGCGCGCCCGGCTCCTGGCGCGCGCTTGCGATGACGTTGTCGGAGTCGCTCATGGCGCGCGCTCGCAAGCTAGGCGGTGCGAGTCATCAGGGCTAGCTCGAGCTCGATGGCTCCGGAAAAGGAGAAGGGGTCAGCGCCCGTTACGGCGCCGACCCCTTCCATGCGTTGCGAAGCTCCGACTAGCGCGTCCTGCGACGGCCCGTCGACTTCTTCGCGGCCTTGCGGCGGGTGCCCTTGCCGCGGCGAACCATCTTCGCGCGCGACACGTCGCCGTCCTTGTCGATGAAGTAGAGATATCCCTCTTCCTTCTGGACGCCGACTTTGGCGACGACCTGCGTCGTGCCCTTCCTCGCCTTCCCGCCGCCTTCGGCACGGCGGACTCGGCTCACGTTGCCTCGGCGATCGAGGTAATAGAGCCAGTCCTTCTCTCGCTTGATGCCAGCTTTCGCAACTTTTGCTGCGGCCATGAGGCCTCCTTCGTGGGTTCGAGACGAACACGCACGGGCGTTCACGGGGCGCCCGCGCGCTTGGAGGAAGCCGCACGTGGCCGGGGATGGGGCCGCGTCCGACGGTGCGCATGATTCCCGCCGTCGGAGAGTGTGTCAATAGATTTTTCGAGGCGTTACCGACGGAGTTGCTAGCAGGTCGAGCTCGCGCCGCGGAGGAAAGTGGCCCATCGGGGTCTGACCCCAATGGGCCACTTTCGTCAGCGCGCCGGCTGC
>DATBRS010000289.1:0-3228 GCA_036560185.1 Myxococcota bacterium | reverse complement strand
CAGCCGAGCATCAGCGGGATCAGGTAGTTCCCGTAGGCCGCGAGCAGCACGGGCATCGCCACCCAGAAGATCATGATCGTGCCGTGATTGGTGACGAGCATGTTGTAGTCGGCGGGCGTCACCAGCCCGAAGCCCGGCACTTCCCTCCCCGGGAACGCGTTCTGCATGCGGAACACGTAGGCGAAGAAGCCGCCGATCAGCGCCATGAACATGCCCGTGAACAGGTATTGCATGGCGATCATCTTGTGATCGGTCGACCACAGGTACTTGAGAAAGAAGCTCTGCTCGTGGTGACCGTGCGCGTGATCGTCGTGCGCGTGGTCGACTGCGTGAGCCATGGTGTTCCTCGCCCCTAACTAGTTCGCGGCAATGCGCGCGACCGGCGCGTGCGCCTGCATCCACGCCACGTGCGCCGCCGCGTCTTCGACGTGCAGCTTCGCCGGCATCAGGCCGTGCCCGATGCCGCAGATCTCCGCGCACTGGATCTCGTAGACGCCGGCCGCGTTCGCGTCGAACCAGCCCTTGATCACGCGGCCGGGCACGGCGTCCTGCTTCATGCGCATCGTCGGGATCGAGAAGCTGTGCAGCACGTCGCGCGACTCGAGCTCCCAGATGTACTGCTGGCCCGCTTGGATGTGCAGATCGTCGACCGTCTTGATGTCGTCGGCGGTGTCGAGCTGATTGTCGAGGCCGGGGTGGACGAAGCTCCAGGCCCACTGCTGCGCGACGACGCGCACGTGCGGCACCGGCTCCGGCGGCAGCGACTGCTTCACGTCGATCCACACCTTCACGCCGATGATCACGATGAACACGTCGAACACGAGCACCGCCGCGTGCGGGCGGCTGATCCAGCGATGCAGCTCGGGCTCTTCGCCGGTGATGTAGGCCGCTTTCGGCGAGTTCTTCTTGCGGTACTTCAAGATGAAGTAGAAGAAGACGGCTTCCGTGAGAACGAACCAGAAGCCGACGAGCACCGTGACCCAGCCGATCACGTCGTCGATGCTACCGGCGAAGCTCGAGAGCGCGGGAAGCCGAGTGAAGTTGAAGATGTCCACGTGCGGACCTCAGTTCAGAATGATGTAGAAGGCCGCCGCGATCCAAGCCGCGAGGCCTCCCATCGTGAGCCAGAACGAGTTCGCGACGAGCTCATCCGGAGGACGCGGGTTCGACGACATCGCTGGGCTCCTACTTCTTCAGGGTCGACATGAAGGCGACGACGTCCTTCAGCGCTTGCTCGTCGGGCAGCAGCGCTCCGGCCATCGCGCCCATGGTGAACGCGAGCGCGTCGTTGGTCGCGTCGTAGCCGCGCACGCCCGCCTTGTATTTCTCGAGCGACCGGAGCAGATACCAGTCGCTCTGCCCGGCGAGCGGCGGAGCAGTCAGCTCTTTGTTGCCTTCGCCATTCTGGCCGTGGCACGAGCCGCAGGCCGCGTACGCGATCTCGCCGTTCGCGGCGTTTCCGCCCGAGAGCGTCGGCGCCGGATTGGTCGCCGGCAGCGTGCCGACGTATGCCGCGACGTCGTGGATGTTCGGATCCACCGCATTCGGGTCGATCGGCTCGCCGCTGAGATTGTGCTGCGCGTGGCGTGCCGCGGTCAGCCAGAGCGACATCGGGCGCATGCGCATGCCCTCGATGTCGTCGAAATGCTTGCCGCGAAAACCATTCGAGAACTTCAGCAGCTGGTTCTGCACGTACCACGCGGGCAGGCCTGCGATCGCCGGCGCGCCGATCAGCTGTTTGCCCTCGCCGGCATCGCCGTGACATTGCGCGCACAGCGCGAACAGCTCCTGGCCGCGCGGCAGGTTCGCCTCCGCGGGGGCGTCCTGCGCGGCGGCGAGCGTCGGAGCGTAGAGGAGCGCCGCAGCGGCCAAGCGAGCGACGAGCAGTCGAATCGACTTCATGATGGTCCTTGCACGCGTGCTCTCGCTGGGTTCACGCGCGCGGCGGACTCATCGGATCACAGCGGCGCGCCCGCCGAGAAGCGGCGCGCAGTGTGAGCGGACGCCCCCCGATTTTCAAGGGACGGACGCCAGGAAATCGCGAGGAACGGCGCGCCCGAGCGGGAACTCGCGCAGCGGCGCGCCGCCTCAATCAGCCGCGCTCGGATTGAGGTGATAGAGCAGGAAGTAGATCGCGACGCCGGTGACCGAGACGTACAGCCAGATCGGCCACGCGCGGCGCGCGAGCCGGCGGTGACGCTCGAGCTCGCCGCGCAGGCCGAAACGAATCAGCGCCAGCGCGAGAAATGGCACGAGCGCCGCGAGCGCGACGTGGCTCGCGAGCAGCGCGAGGTACGCCGTCTTCGCGACGCCCTCGGCGTTGAACGTCGTGCTCTCGAACGAGCGCGACGCCTTGTGCACGACGTAGGAGGCGAGGAACGCGCTCGACACTGCGAACGCGCTCAGCATCACGCGCTTGTGCGCCGCGACGCGCCCGCGCTTCACGAGTGCGCGCCCCCACAGCAGCAGCACGGTCGCGATCGCGTTCAGCGTCGCGTTGACGGCGGGCAGCGCGGAGAGGTCCACGCCCCGCGCCTTAGGCCAACAGCTTCGTCGCGAGCAGATCCGCGAGCATCGCGAGGTAGAGCAGAGCGAGATACGCGAGCGACACGCGGAACACGCGCTGCGCCGCGGCGTCGCTGCGCTCGCGGATCAGCCGCACGCACACCCAGGTGAACCACGCGCCGAGCACGATCGCGGCGGCCAGATAGAGGTTGCCGAGCAGACCGAGCGGCGCCGGCAGGATCGTCACCGGCAACAGACCGAGCGTGTACCAGAGCATGCGGCGGCGCGTGCGCTCGTCGCCGACGAGCGCGGGCATCATCGGAATGCCGGCGGCGGCATAGTCGCTCTTGCGATACAGCGCGATCGCCCAGACGTGGGGCGGTTGCCAGAAGAACACGATCGAGAACAGCAGCAGGCCCGGCCAGCCGACGCTGCCGTTCACCGCGGCGTCCGCGATCAGCGGCGCCGCGGCACCCGCTGCGCCTCCGATCACCGCGTTGTAGGCCGTGCGCGGCTTCAGCCAGATCGTGTAGACGAAGACGTAGAAGAGGATGCTCGCGACGCCGAGCGCCGCGGCGGCGCTGCCCGCGATCCACTGCAGCGCCAGGGTCGAAACGAGCGCGAGCCCGAGCCCGAAGGCGAGCGCCGCGCGCGGCGCGATCTCGGCGGCGGGCAGCGGCCGGGTGCGCGTGCGCTCCATCAGCGCGTCCCGGTCGCGCTCGA
>DATBRS010000288.1:0-22066 GCA_036560185.1 Myxococcota bacterium | reverse complement strand
CTGCCACCGGCATCACGCTGGCAAGGCTCCGAATTCGTGCAACATACCGTGCTGTTGAGACCACGCGAGCGCCGCGCGAAAGGACGTGCGGCGGGCCGCATGGGGCGAGTGTCGCCGTGGGACACCGGGCACCTCCTGCGCGAAGAGCTCTTCAGCATCGAGCGTCTCGAGCAACACGCGGTCAGCCTCGCCGCCGCCCAGGAAATCGCGGCTGAACCGATAAAGCGCCCGCCGCTCGGCGTGCGCCTCAGGGACAACGAAGCAGTATTGCTGAACGCCTACCGCGAGATCGCGAGGGTGGTGGCCGAGGGGCGTCCCATCACCGCGGCGGCCGAATGGCTGCTCGACAACTACCACCTGGTCGAAGGGCAGATCCGGGAGGTTTATGAGGATCTGCCGCCCGGCTACTACCGGCAGCTGCCGAAGCTCGCGAGCGGGCCATTCATGGGATACCCGCGTGTGTTCGGCATCGCCTGGGCTTACGTTGCCCATACCGACAGTTATTTCGATACGGAAACGCTGCGTCGGTTCGTGCGTGCATACCAGACCGTGGAACCACTCACCATCGGCGAGCTGTGGGCGGTCGCGATCACGCTGCGCATCGTGCTCGTGGAGAACACGCGGCGCGCGGCAGACCAGATCGTCAGCGCACGCGTCGCACGCCAG
Source organism: Myxococcota bacterium (assembly GCA_036560185.1). Taxonomy (GTDB): domain Bacteria; phylum Myxococcota_A; class UBA9160; order UBA9160; family UBA6930; genus VGRF01. Next base: position 21,400 of record DATBRS010000288.1, on the reverse strand, counting down.
CACGCCGATGCCATCGCGGATCGGCTGCTCGACTCGGGCGACCGCGAGCTCGCCGTCGCGACCGCGACGCTGCGGGGCTTCGATCGACGCACGCTGCCGAGGGAGTTCGTGGTGCAGCTGATCCAGCGGCTGCGCGACCACGATCCGACCGTGACGCCTGCGCTCGCCTGGCTCGACGAGCGCTTGGCCGCGCAGGGCACCACCGCCGACGCCCTGGTGAGCGCGGAGCACCAGCGCCAGGGCGCGATGAACGTGACGGTTCGCAACGCGATCACGAGCATGCGGCTGATCTCCGCCAGCGACTGGGCGGAGTTCTTCGAGAGCGTGAGCGGTGTCGACGCCGTGCTGCGCGCCGGCAGCGATTTCGGCGAGATGAGCTTCGCGACGCGAGACCGCTATCGGCACGCCATCGAGGAGCTCGCGCGAGGTACGAAGAGCTCCGAGATCGAGATCGCACGGCGCGTGATCGAGTCGGCGCAGCGCTCACCGGGTGAGTCGAAAGACCGCGACGTCGCGACCTGTTCGCGCGAGCGCGACCCCGGCTACTTCCTGATTGGGAGAGGACGCGTCGGCTTCGAGCGCGAGCTGTCCTCTCGCGCGCCCTTCGCCTCGTGGCTCGCGCGCATCGCGAGACGCGCGGGGACGGCCGGCTACGTGGGCACGATCGCTGGCGCCGGCGCACTGGCGCTCGGCCTGCTGCTGCTGGCGATGGCCGACGCGGGCGTCGGCGCGGTCGCGCTCTTCGCGCTCGGGCTGCTCGCGGCGGTGCCGATCTCGGAAGCTGCCGTCGTGCTCGTGAACGCCGGCGTCACGCGGCGCCTCGGCCCGCAAGCGCTGCCGGAGCTCGAGCTGCGCGACGGAGTGCCGCCGAGCCTGCGCACGATGGTCGTGATGCCGACCCTCTTGTCGACGCGCGCAGAGGTCGAGGAGCAGATCGAGCGCCTCGAGGTCCACGCGCTCGCGAACTCGGATGGAGATCTCCGCTTCGCGCTGCTCTCGGATTGGAGGGATGCGCCCGCGGAGCGTGTCGACGGTGACGACGAGATCCTGGGCGCCGCCCGCGAAGCCGTCGCGCGCTTGAACCAGCGCCACGGTCCGGCGGCGGACGGCGACCGCTTCCTGCTGCTCCACCGCAGGCGCGTTTGGAGCGAGAGCGAGAGCCTGTGGATCGGCTGGGAGCGCAAACGCGGGAAGCTGCACGAGCTGAATCGACTGCTTCGCGGCGCAGCCGACACCACGTTCCTCGAGGTCGACGGCCGCCCGCCCGCGATTCCCGCGCACGTCCGCTACGTGATCACGCTCGACAGCGACACGCGCATGCCGCGGGGCGTTGCGAGGCGCCTCGTGGGCAAGATGGCGCACGCGCTGAACCGCCCGAGCTTCGATGCGGCGAAGGGCCGCGTGGTCGAAGGTCACGCGGTCCTCCAGCCGCGCGTAACGCCCTCGCTGCCGATGGGCCGAGACGGCTCGTTCTTCCAGCGCGCCGTCTCGGGGCCAGGCGGGATGGATCCCTACGCCTTCGCGGTTTCCGACGTTTATCAGGATCTGTTCGGCGAGGGCTCCTTCAGCGGCAAAGGCATCTACGACGTGGATGCCTTCGAGGCCGCTCTCGAAGGGCGGATTCCCCCGGCGAGCCTGCTGAGTCATGACCTGTTCGAGGGCATCTTCGCGCGCGCGGGCTTGGCCTCGGACATCGAGGTGTTCGAGGAGCACCCGTCGCGTTACGACGTCGCCGCGAGTCGCTTGCACCGTTGGGCGCGCGGCGACTGGCAGCTGCTGCCCTGGCTCCTCGGCATCGCGCCCCGCTCCCTCGATTCGAAGCTCTCTCGCGAGCGCGCCGCCATCCCGAGAATCGGGCGCTGGAAAATGATCGACAATCTGCGCCGCACACTGGTCGCGCCCGCCGCGTTCGCGTCGCTGGTCGCCGGCTGGACCTTGCCGCTCGACTCCGCCCGCATCTGGACCGCCGCAATTCTGGCGGCGCTCGCGGTTCCCGCGGTGCTGCCGCTGCTCTCCGGCATCCTGCCGCGCCAGCGCGGGATCTCGAAGCGCAGCCATCTCCGAGGCATGCGTGCCGATCTCGGGCTCGCGCTGTCGCAGATCGGGCTCTTGGTGACGTTCGTCGCTCATCAGGCCTGGCTGATGAGCGACGCCATCCTGCGGACGCTGTTTCGGCTGTTCGTGAGCCATCGGCGGCTGCTCGAGTGGGTGACCGCGGCGCAGTCGAGCCTCGGGGCTCGGCTCAGTCTGCGCGGCTTCGCGTGGCGCATGGCGGGGAGCAGTTTGCTCGCCGTCGCAGCAGCGACGCTCGTCGCTTCCCGCGATCAAGGCGCGCTCGCGCTCTCGGCTCCATTCCTGCTGCTTTGGGCGCTCGCGCCCGGGGTGGCGTGGTGGGCGAGCCTGCCGCCCGCGCGTGCGCAGCGCGAGGCGCCCTCGGCCGCCGACGTTCGCGCGCTGCGCGCGATCGCGCGCCGCACCTGGCGTTTCTTCGAGAGCTTCGTCGGCGCGTCAGAGCAGATGCTCCCGCCTGATAACTTCCAGGAAGACCCGAAGCCGGTGATCGCGCACCGCACGTCGCCCACGAACCTCGGGCTGTATCTGCTCTCCGTGGTCGCCGCGCGCGACTTCGGCTGGATCGGCACGCTCGACGCCGCGGATCGCCTGCGCGCGACGCTCGCGACGATGCAGCGCCTGGAGCGCTTCCGCGGCCATTTCTACAACTGGTACGACACCCAGGATCTGCGGCCGCTCGATCCGAAGTACGTGTCTTCGGTCGACAGCGGAAATCTCGCCGGACACCTGATCACGCTGCAGAGCGCGTGCCAGGAGATGATCGATCTTCCCCTCGTCGCCCCGGCGTGGGCCATCGGCATCGCGGACACGCTCGAGCTGGCGCGCGGCGCGTTGCGAACGCTCGCGGATGATCGCCGCACGCAAACCGTCACGCGCAAGCAGCTGCACGACGCGATCGACGCGATCGCCGCCGCGCTCGCAGCGGTCCCGGTCGCGCCGGCGGCCATCGCGACGCGGCTCGCCGAGCTGGCGGTGCTCGCCGACACGCTGACGGACATCGCACGGACGTTCGGCGGCCAGTCGGGCGACGCCGCCAGCGCCGAGCTGCTCGCCTGGACCGAAGCGGTGCGTTCCGGCATTCGAGCGCACGCCCGCGACTTCGACTCGCTCATGCCGTGGGCGTCGCTGGCCGCCGATCGCGAGGCGCTCGGGCCGCTCTGCGACGCCGTCCCCTCGCTGGCGGCGCTGCCGGATCTCTGCGAGATCGCCCTCGGAGTGCTGGCGAGCCGGAGCCGCGAGCTCTCTGCGGGCGGCGAAGCGCTCGCGCGAGCGGACGGGCTGGCCGCCGCGCTCGAGCGCTCCGCCTTTGCCGCGCGCTCGCTCGAGCGGCGGCTCGCGGCGCTCGCGCAGCTCGCCAGCGACACAGCCGCGGAGATGGAGTTCGGCTGCCTGTTCGATTCCAGCCGGCAGCTGTTGTCGATCGGGTTTCGGGTCGGCGAGGGCAGCCTCGATCCGAGTTGTTACGACCTGCTGGCCTCCGAGGCGCGCCTCGCGAGCTTCGTCGCGATCGCCAAGGGTGACATCCCCGGCCGCCACTGGTTCCGCCTGGGGCGCTCCCTGACACCGGTCGATCGCGGCTCCGCGCTGATCTCATGGTCGGGATCGATGTTCGAGTACCTGATGCCGTCGCTGGTGATGCGGGCACCCGCGCGCAGCGTGCTCGAGCACACGAGCCACCTGATCGTGCGGCGCCAGGAGCACTACGGCGCGGAGCTCGGGGTGCCGTGGGGCGTCTCGGAATCGGCCTACAACGCGCGCGATCTCGAGTTCACGTATCAATACTCGAGCTTCGGCGTTCCTGGGCTGGGGCTCAAGCGCGGCCTGAGCGGCGATGCGGTGATCGCTCCGTACGCGACTGCGCTCGCGGCCATGGTGGATCCGCAGGCGGCCGTGCGGAACTTCTCGGCCATCGCCGCGGCCGGCGGCATGGGCAGGTACGGCTGTTATGAAGCGCTCGACTACACCGCGACGCGGCTCGCCAAGGGCGAATCGGTCTCGATCGTGCGCGCCTTCATGGCGCACCACCAAGGCATGACGCTCGTCGCGATCGACAACGCGATCAACGACGGCGTGATGCGCGCCCGCTTCCACGCGGTCCCGATGATCAAGGCCACCGAGCTGCTGCTGCAAGAGCGGACAGCGCGCAATGTCGTCGTCGCCCGTCCGCGCGCCGAGGAAGTGGGGACGCCTCCCAACGTGCGCGATCTCGCGCTACCGCTGCTCCGGCGCTTCCAATCGCCGCACGACCTGATCCCGCGCACGCATCTGCTCTCGAACGGGCGCTACGCGGTGATGATCACCGCGGCCGGCTCGGGCTACAGCGCCTGGCGTCGGCTCGCGGTCACCCGTTGGCGCGAGGACGTCACCTGCGACTCGTATGGCTCGTACGTCTTCCTGCGCGACACCGCGAGCGGCGAGGTGTGGTCGGCGGGCTATCAGCCGAGTGGCGCGGAGCCCGATCGTTACGAAGTCGCGTTCTCCGAGGGGCGGGCCGAGATCGTGCGCCGCGACGGGTCGCTGGTCACGACGCTGGAAGTCGCCGTGTCCTCGGAAGACGACGGCGAGGTCCGCCGCGTGTCGATCTCGAACCTCGGGAGCCGCGCGCGCGAGATCGAGCTGACCTCGTACTCCGAGCTCGTGTTGGCTCCCGCTGCGAGCGACGCCGCTCATCCCGCGTTCTCGAAGCTGTTCGTGCAGACGGAGCTCGTGGCCGACGTCGACACTCTGCTCGCGACTCGTCGCCTGCGCTCGCCGGGCGAAGCCTGCGTCTGGGCCGCGCACCTCGCGGTGGTGGAAGGCGAGGGTGTCGGCACGGCGGAGTTCGAGACCGATCGCGCGCGCTTCGTCGGCCGCGGTCACGCGCTGCGCGCGCCGATCTCCATCATCGATGGCAGTCCGCTCTCCGGATCCGTCGGCACCGTCCTCGATCCCATCTTCAGCATTCGCCGCAGAGTCCGAATCGCGCCCGGGGCGACCGCACGCGTCGCGTTCTGGACGCTGATCGCGCCGTCGCGCAGCGCCGCGCTCGACCTCGCCGACCGGCATCGCGACGCGACCGCCTTCGATCGCGTGCTGACGCTGGCCTGGACGCAAGCCCAGGTAGAGCTCCATCACCTCGGCATCGAGCCCGACGAGGCGCACGTGTTCCAGCGGCTCGCCAACCGCGTGCTCTTCTCCGATCCCACGTTGCGCCCGCCGCCCGAGGTGCTGAGCCGCGGCCGGGGAGACGTCACGCATCTCTGGGCGCTGGGAATCTCCGGGGATCTGCCGATCGTGCTGGTTCGAATCGACGACCTCGAGGACGTGCAGATCGTGCGGCAACTCCTGCGCGCCCACGAATATTGGCGCATGAAGGGCGTGGCGGTCGATCTCGTGATCATCAACGAGAGACCCGCTTCCTATCTTCAGGAGCTGCAGGCATCTCTCGAGGCGGCGGTGCGGGCGAGCCCCTCCCGGCCACAAGCCGACGCGGAAGGCGCGCGCGGAAGCGTGTTCGTGCTGCGCGGCGACCTGATGCACAGCGACGCGCGCGACGCGTTGCGGACGGCCGCACGCGCGGTCTTGCTGAGCCGGCGCGGCAGCCTCGCCGAGCAGGTGCGGCGGCTCGAAGAGCCGCGGCCCGCCGCGGCTCCGCCGCCTGCCGTGCGCGCCAATCACCTCGCGAGGCCGGAGCGCCCGCTGCAACGCTCCAATCTCGAGTTCTTCAACGGCCTCGGCGGCTTCGCGGCGGGAGGGCGCGAATACGTAACAACTCTGGCAGACGGGCAGTGGACGCCCGCACCCTGGATCAACGTGATCGCGAGCCCGTCGTTCGGCTTCCAGGTATCGGTCGAGGGCGGCGGCTACACGTGGGCCGGCAACGCTCGCGAGAATCAGCTCACGCCCTGGTCGAACGACCCCGTCGGCGACCCGCCGGGCGAGACGATCTACGTCCGCGACGAGGACAGTGGCGCGCTGTTCGGCCCGACCGCGCTCCCGACCCGCGATCCGAGCGGCCCGTACGTCGCGACGCACGGGCAGGGCTACAGCCGCTTCGAGCACAGCGCCCACGGAATCGCGCTCGAGCTCTTGCAGTTCGTGCCCGAAGCCGACCCGATCAAGCTCTCTCGCCTCGTTCTCGAGAATCGCTCGGAGCGAGCTCGGCGCCTCTCCGTGACGCTGTACGTGGAGTGGGTGCTCGGCGCCTCTCGCGAGGCGACCGCGCCCTTCGTGGTGACGGAGCGCGACATGGAGACGGGCGCGCTGTTCGCGCGGAACTCGTTCAGCTCCGGCGCCGGCGTGGCTTTCGCAGATCTCGGGGGGCGTCAGCTCGCGTGCACCGGTGACCGAACCGAGTTCCTCGGCCGCAACGGAGCTCCCGCGCGCCCGGCGGCCCTGTGTCGAGACGAGGAGCTGTCGAATCAGGTGGGCGCCGGCCTCGACCCGTGCGGAGTGCTGCAGACGTCGATCGCGCTCGAGCCGGACGAGCGGGTCGAGATCCGCATCCTGCTCGGTCAAACGAAGGGCGCGGCGGACGCGCGCGCCTTGATCACCCGCTATCGCGCCGCCGACCTCGACGAGACGTTGCGTGCCGTGGTCCGGCGCTGGGACGATCTGCTCGAGACGGTCCAGGTGAAGACCCCCGACCGATCCTTCGACATTCTCCTGAACCGCTGGCTGCTGTATCAGACGCTCGCGTGCCGGCTGTGGGCGCGCTCGGCGTTCCATCAAGCGAGCGGCGCGTATGGCTTCCGCGATCAGCTCCAGGATGGGATGGCGCTCGCGGTCGCGCGTCCGGAGCTGACGCGCGAGCACCTGTTACGGGCGGCTGCGCGGCAGTTCCGAGAGGGAGACGTTCAGCACTGGTGGCTGCCAGCCTCCGGCCGAGGGGTGCGAACGCGAATCTCCGACGATCTCTTGTGGCTGCCGCACGCCGTCGCGCAGTACGTGGAGGTCACGGGCGACGCCAAGATCCTCGACGAGGGCGTGGCGTTCCTCGACGGCCCGGCGCTGCGCGAGGGCGAGCACGAGCAGTTCTTCGAGCCCAGCGTCTCCGAACACACCGCGACGCTCTTCGAGCACTGCGCGCGCGCGCTCGACCGCAGCCTCACGCTCGGGAGTCACGGACTGCCGCTGTTCGGGGGTGGGGACTGGAACGACGGCATGAACCGCGTCGGCCGCGAAGGGAAGGGCGAGAGCGTGTGGCTCGGCTGGTTCCTGTTCGCCGACCTGATCGCGTTCGCTCCGCTCGCGGAGAGTCGCGGCGAGCGCGTGCGCGCAGCGAGCTGGCGACGGCACGCCGCGGAGCTCCAGGAGTCGCTCGAGCGCGAAGCCTGGGACGGCAACTGGTACCGGCGCGGGAGCTTCGACGACGGAACGCCACTCGGCGCCGCCGGAAGCGACGCCTGCCGCATCGACTCGATCGCACAATCGTGGGCGGTGATCTCCGGCGCCGCCGATCGCGTGCGCGCGGCGCGCGCAATGGCTGCAGTCGACGAACACCTGGTTCGCCGAGCCGACCGGCTCGTACTGCTCTTCACGCCGCCGTTCGACTTCGCCGGACTCGATCCTGGCTACATCCAGGGCTACCCGCCCGGTGTCCGCGAGAACGGCGGCCAGTACACGCACGCCGCGCTCTGGTCGGCGCAGGCCTTCGCGATGCTGGGCGACGGCGAGCGCGCGGCGGAGCTGTTCTCCTTCGTGAATCCGATCCGGCTCGCCAGCACGCGCGCCGCCAGCCATCGCTACAAGGCCGAGCCCTACGTCGTCAGCGCCGACGTCTACAGCGAGCCGCCCCACGTGGGGCGCGCGGGCTGGAGCTGGTACACGGGCTCGGCGGCGTGGATGTATCGCGTCGGCCTCGAATCCATGTTGGGATTCCAGCTCCGCGGCGAAGTGCTTCGCCTGAATCCGTGCGTGCCGAAGAGCTGGCCGGGATTCGAGATCGCCTTTCGCTACCGCTCTTCGCGCTACGAGATCTCCGTCACCAACCCTCGCGGCGTCTGCCGAGGCGTGACGAAGCTGGAGATCGACGGCGCCGCGATGCCAGGCGACCCGACGCGCATCTCGCTGATCGACGATGGCGCGACACACCGCGTGCACGTGTCGCTCGGCTGACGTCGGCCGTAGCGTCACGCGATCGCAGCCGGAGGATCCCTCGTGAAACGCAAAGCATCAGCGGTCTGGCAGGGGAACCTGAGGGCTGGCAAGGGCTCGATCTCGACGGCGAGCGGCGTGCTGTCGGGCACGCAGTATTCGTTCGGCACACGCTTCGAGGACGGCGTCGGCACGAACCCGGAAGAGCTGATCGCCGCAGCGCACGCCGGCTGCTTCTCGATGGCGCTCTCCGGCCAGCTCACGAACGCGGGCTTGACCGCGGAGCGCATCGAGACGACCGCGACCGTCACGCTGGAGAAGACCGACGCGGGCTTCACGATCACGGCCGTGCATCTCGACGTGAGCGCCTCGGTTCCCAGCGCCGACGCTCAGGCGTTCGCGAGCGCGGCGAACCACGCGAAGGCGAATTGCCCGGTCTCGCGCGTACTGAACGCGACGATCACGCTGGACGCGAGGCTGCGCTCGAGCTGACGGCTCTCCACTCTTAGGGACGGTGCGCGCGTAGGGAGGCGGTGTGGATCCTCGCCGCCCACTTCGCGCGGCCGCCCGCAGGTCGTGCGCATGCGCGTCTCAGCGGCGGGATTCCATCCGCGAGTGGCAGCCCCGTCGCCAACCGCGCGCGCTGCCACGCTGAGCACGGCTGCGCTGCCGCTCGGCTGCGGTGACGGATGTTCCCATTGCTCCCGAACCCCGTGCCGAAACTGAGAAACGTGGGGGGGATCACTAAGGGAGCCGTGCCCCATGAGTTCGACGTCCGCCTTCCCGTTCCGTTCGGTCGTCTTCGCCAGCGCACTCGCCGCCGTTGCCGCGAGCGCGCAGGCCGCGAGCTTCCAGCCACTCGGCGATCTGCCGGGCGGCGGCACGCTGAGCCAATCCAACGCGCTCTCGGGCGATGGCCACACCGCCGTCGGCATCAGTCTCTCGACGACCAACTACGAAGGATTCCGCTGGGATGCGACGTCGGGCATCGCCGGCGTCGGCGATCTGCCCGGAAGCATGTTCTTCAGTGAAGCCCTCGGCGTCTCCCACGATGGCGGCGTAATCGTCGGGCGCAGCGAGTCGGGCTCCGGAGAGCAGGCCTTCCGTCTCGCCGGGGGCCTAATGGTTGGCCTCGGAGACCTGGCGGGCGGAAGCTTCGCGAGCCGCGCGACCGCGGTTTCCGCCGACGGCCTCGTGATTGTCGGCCGCGGCGCTTCGCTCGCGGGCAACGAGGCCTTCCTCTGGAGCGCCGGCGCGGGCATGCAGGGGCTCGGAGATCTTCCGGGCGGGTTCTATCGCAGCGAGGCGCGCGCCGTCTCCGCGGACGGAAGCGTCGTCGTTGGGCTCGGCGCCGCGACTTCCGGCGACGAAGCGTTCCGCTGGACCGCGGCCTCCGGGATGACCTCGCTCGGTGACCTATCGGGCGGCGGCGCCGCGTCGCAGGCGAACGGCGTCTCGGGCGACGGCTCGGTCGTCGTCGGCACCGGCTCGTCCGCGAACGGCCAGGAAGCGTTCCGCTGGCAAGCGGCGACCGGCATGGTCGGCCTCGGCGCGCTGCCGAGCTCGTGGTTCGCGAGCGACGCGCTCGCCGTCTCGAGCGACGGCACGACCATCGTCGGCACCTCGATGACCGACCTTGGGCCCCAGGCGTTCGTCTGGGACGCCGCGCACGGCATGCGCAGCCTGCCGGTGCTGCTCGAGGGCCTCGGTCAGGACCTCACGGGCTGGACGCTCGACGCCGCGACCGGCGTCTCGGCGAACGGCCGAGTGATTACGGGCTACGGCACCGATGCCGCCGGCGAGGTGGTCGCGTGGGTCGCGACGCTCGACGCGTCGGCGCCGATCGACGCCGACGGCGACGGCGTCATGGACACCGATGACAACTGTCCGTCCGTGGCGAACATCGACCAGTCGGACCTCGACGCCGACGGCGTGGGTGACGCGTGCGACGCCGATGCCGACGCCGACGCGATCGACGACGCGGTCGACAACTGCCTGTTGATCCCGAACCCGGATCAATTCGACGCCGACGCGGACGGTGCCGGCGACGCCTGCGACTCGGACGACGATGGCGACAGCGTGGCCGACGCGATCGACAGCTGTCCGTTCGTTGCGAACCCGAATCAGAGCGACGCCGACGGCGACGGCGCGGGCGACGCCTGCGATGCGGACGACGACGGCGACGGAGTCGGCGACGTCGCCGACAACTGTGCGCTCGTTCCGAATCCGAACCAATCGGACCGGGATGGCGACGGGCGCGGCGACGTCTGCGACGGCGATCTCGACGGCGACGCAGTCGGCAATGGCGTCGACAATTGCCAGAGCGTCGCGAACCCGGATCAAGCGGATCTCGACTTCGACGGCGCCGGCGATGCGTGCGACGGCGACCTCGACGGCGACGGCGTGGCGAACCCGATCGACAACTGCGTCCAGGTACGGAACCCGGACCAGCTCGACGGCGACCTCGACTCGCTGGGAGACGCCTGCGATCCGGACCTCGACGGCGACGAAGTCGACGCTGCCGAGGACAACTGCCCGCTCGTCTCGAACCCCGATCAGGCGGACTTCGACGGCGATGGCGCGGGCGACTCCTGCGACGCGGACGCCGATGGCGACGGGGTCGCGAACACGGGCGACGCGTGTCACCCGACTCCGCTCGGCACGCGCGTCAACGCCAGGGGCTGTTCGCTCGCGGAGGTGTGTCCGTGCGCGGGGCCGCGCGGGCGCGATCGCCGCTGGGACGCCGGCACGCTTCGCGCGACCTGCGTGCTCAACGAAGTCCGCGGACTCGTCGAGGGCGGGGTGATCTCCCGCTCCGAGGGCGTCGGGTGGATCGCGAGGGAGGCACGCGCGTGTTGGCTGCCCGCGCCCCCGCCGCGGCCGAAGCCGGGCGGTGATCGCTGCGACCGCGACGGCGGCCGCGACCGCGACCACGACCACGACCACGACCGTGACGGCCGGTCGCGCGGTTGGGGCGATCACTGAGGCCCGCGCGCTCGCGCGAATGGGCGACCGCGAGGGGTGACCAACGCGCGATGTCCTCTCGCCAGCCGTTGATTCCGTTCGCGCGCGATGCGAAACCATGCCTCCTGCCCGCGCGGAGGCGCCTCGCCCATGAAGCTCGAACACTCCTTCACCGTGAAGGCCACGCTCGATGAGACCTGGGCGCTGCTCACCGATCTCGAGCGCATCGCCCCGTGCATGCCCGGCGCGGAGCTGATCGGGCGCGACGGCGATGCTTACAAGGGCCGCGTGCGCGTGAAGCTCGGGCCAGTGCTCGCGCAGTACGAGGGCAAGGCGAGCTTCGCGCAGCGGGACGACGCGGCGAAGCGCGGGGTGCTGCAGGCCGAAGGGCGCGAGACGAAAGGGCAGGGCAGCGCGAAGGCGACGGTGACGGCATCGCTCGCCGCGACGCCCGAGGGCACGCAGGTGCGGGTCGAGACGGATCTCGCGATCGTGGGCCGGCTGGCGCAGATGGGCCGCGGGCTGATCGCCGAGGTGAGCGGGAAGCTGCTCGGCGAGTTCGTCGCGAACCTCGAGCGCGAGATCGCCGCGAGCGCGGCGCCCGCCGAGACCGCGGCGCCGGCTCCAACGCCGGAGATCGCCGCGCAGGTCGCACCGCCGGCTGAGCTCCCGCGCCGCGCTGCAGCGTCCGCCGCGGAGAGCCACGCGGCAGCGATGCCGCCGGAGGAGTCGCCTGCAGCGCCGCCGCTGTCGGCGAAACCGCTCCCCGCGCGGCGCGAAGCCGCGCCTGTCGACTTGCTCGCGGCAGCGGGCGTCCCGGTGTTGAAGCGCGTGATCCCGCTCGCGATCGCAGCGGCGCTCCTCATCGCGCTCCTGATCTGGCTGCTGTGAGCGCGCGGCGCCCCGCGTAGCATCGGCCCGGCTCGAGGGAGCGCACCATGATCCAGCGCGTCGGCGGCAACCTCACCCTGCGCAGAGCGCCCGCGCCCGAGGCCAGCGCGCAGCTCGAGCGTGACGGCTACGCGCTCCTGCGCGGCGCGCTGGCGCCGGAGCTGCGGGCGCGCCTAACAGCCGAAATCGAGGCGGCGTTCGCGCAGCTGCCCGCGGAGCGCGGCCGGCCGGACCGCGCCGAGTTCCGCTACGAGATGCTGAACCGCTCGCCGGCTTGCCAGGAGGCGGTCGCCAGCCCGGCGATCCTCGCCGCGATCGAGCCCCTGCTCGGTGAGGATTGCCATGTCATCGCCAACACCGCGTGGCGGAACCCGCCGAGCTTCGCGGGCGGGCCTTGGCACTGCGACGCCGGCCCGCACGTGCCACGCGCGGAAGGCGTGCCCTGGGACGAGCGCATCCCGTACCCCGTGTTCGCGATCGGCGCACACCTCTACCTGAGAGATTGCCCGCTCGCGTGCGGCCCCACCGCCGTGATCCCGGGGAGCCACCGCTCCGGGCGGCTCGCGCCCTTCGACCGCATCAACGACGCCACGCTCAGCTACGAGGGCCGAGGCGCCGTCGCGCTCGAGGCCGGCGCCGGTGATGTCGCGTTGTTCGTCTCCGACGCCTGGCACCGCGGCCTGCCGGCGCAGCCGAACGGGACGGGCCGCTTGTTCCTCCAGGTCCACTACGCGCGCCGCGACATCGCCCAACGCATCCGCACGACCCACGACGCGAACCAGCTCACGGCCGAGACCATCGCCCGCATCCAGACGCCGCGCGAGCGGAAGCTGTTAGGGCTCCACACGCCGTTCTTCTACGACGGCTGAGCGCGCCCGGCGCGCCGCTACTCCTCGATCACGTCCGGCTTGCCGAGCCCCTGCGCGTCGCACGCGGCCTTGTAGAACGCCAGCGTGCCGATGCCGTCGGCCACCGACTCCACCGTCCCGTCCGCGCGCAGATTCAGATTGACGCCGTACATGTGGAACCAAACGCGCGTCTCGTTCTCGATCGACATCAGCGTGTGCACCGACCCGGCCGGCTCGTACAGGAACGAGCCCGCGCGGTTCACGTAGTCGTATTCCTTGTACTTCCACGCGCCCGAGACCGTGTAGCCCCACACCGGCCCGGTGTGCCGGTGCGTCTGCACCGCGTAGCCCGCCTGGAAGATGTTCTCGACGATCCACAGCCCCTCGCCGCGCTTCACGTGCAGCACGCGCAGCTTGTTGCCGCCGCCGATCTCGACCCACGGCAGCTCGTCGCGTCCGATGTGCTGCGCGACCTGGCTCTCGTACGGATTCATCGCTCGCTCCCCATTTGGCGCGGGCTGTGGTAGCGCATGGCGTCGCGGCACGAGGAGAGGAAATGCGCATCGCGCCTACCGCCGACATCGCGAAGCACACCGCGCGATGAGCGTCGCACGCCCGCGCGAGCCCGGCGTGCTGCTCGCGCTCGGGGCGGTCGCGCTCGTCGTCTCGGGCATCGGCCCGTTCGATCGCGTCACCTGGCTGCTCGAAGTCACGCCGGCGGTCCTCGCGGCGCTGATCCTCATCGCCACGCGAACCCGATTTCCCCTGACACCGCTCGCCTACCGGCTCGTGTTCGTGCACGCGCTGATCCTGATGCTCGGTGGTCACTACACCTACGCGGAGGTGCCGCTCGGCTTCTGGGTGCAAGACGCGCTCGGGCTCGCGCGCAATCACTACGACCGCGTCGGGCATTTCATGCAGGGCTTCGTGCCCGTGATCGTGGCGCGTGAGGTGCTGGTGCGCGCTTCGCCGGTGCGGGGTGGCCGCTGGCTGGCGTGGCTCAGCCTGTGCGTCGTGCTCGCCGCGAGCGCGTTCTACGAGCTGATCGAGTGGTGGGCCGCGCTGATCGGCGGGATCGCCGCGGAGGCGTTCCTTGGCACGCAGGGCGACGTCTGGGACACGCAGTGGGACATGTTCATGTGCCTATGCGGCGCGGTCTTGGCGCTCACGCTGTTATCAGGGCGCCACGATCGCGAGCTCACTGCAAGTAGCCGAGTGCCTTGAGCCGCTCCGCCTCGTCCGGCGCGAGCGTGGCGCCGGCGCCCTGATTCGCTCGCGCCGCGAGCCACGCCGCGAGCTCGGCCGCGCGCGCACTCGCCTCGGCGGCCTGACTCGCGGCGAGGTCGCGCGCCTCGCTCGGGTCGCTCGCGAGGTCGTAGAGCGCGTCGGCGCGGCCGCGATGCCGCACGAGCTTGCGGGATCCGCTGCGCAGCGCGCTCGCGAGCGCACCCTTGCCGTCGACAGATTCGGCGAACAGCGCGCGCGTTTCCGGGATCTCGCTCAGCAGCGAGACGCCATCGACGGCCTGCGCGGGCGGGAGCCCGAGCGCTGCGAGCACGGTCGGCATCACGTCGACGAGGCTCACGGCGGTGCCGATGCGGCGCCCTGCGCGCTGGCCCGGCAGCTTCACGATCAGCGGCCCGTGCACTTCGTCCTGATAAACGCCGTGCCCGTGCCCGAAGGTCGCGTGGTCTCCGAAGCCCTCGCCATGATCCGAGGTCACGATCACGAGGCTGCGCTCGAGCAGCCCGCGCGCGCGCAGGTCGTCGAACACGCGCTTCAGTTGATCGTCGATGTAAGCGATCGCGCCGTCGTACTGCGATTCGAGGTGCGCGCGCTCCGCAGCCGTGACCTCGCGCTTGCCCGCATTCACCTCGACGTGAAGCGCCGACCAGTCGGCCGACATGTCGAAGGCTGGGTCAGCGCCCGGATAGCGCGTGCGGTACGCGACGGGCGGTTGAATCGGCCGGTGCACGTCCATGTAGTTGAGGAAGAGCAGGAAGGGCGCGTTGCCCGCGTCGAGATGCGCGAGCGCGCGCAGCGCCTCGTCCGAGACTTCCTGCGCGCTGCGCCAGCGCCAGCCGGCCTGCTCGCGGAAGAACGCGCTTCGCACGCTGCCGAGCACGAATGCGCGCAGAAACACGGGCGCGACGCCCGCGAACAGAGCCCGGCCGCAGCGCGGATCCCAGTGCGCGAAGCCTTGCTCGAGGCCGTGCCCGGGGCCGAGCCAGCCGCAGTTCGCCGCGATGCCATAACTGGTGTAGCCCGCGCGCGCGAGCCGCTCGGCGAGCGTGTCGGTGGTCTCGCCGAGCACCGGATTCGGCACCGTCGCGCCATGGTGCGAGACGAATAGGCCGCTGAAGAGCGACGCGTGCGAGGTGAGCGTCATGTCACCGGGCGTCGTCATCTGCTCGAACACGAGCGCGTCGCGCGCGAAGGTCGCGAGCGCGGGCGATGTGTCGCGCGCGTAGCCGTAGACGGAGAGATGATCCGCGCGCACCGTGTCGAGCACGACGAGCACGACGGGCGTGCGCGCGGAGTCGCCCGGCGAGGCCGCCGGGAGCCCGGGAAACGCCGGCTCTGCGTCGTGCAGCAGCACGGCGCAGAGCGCGCCCAGCGCGGGCAGCGCAGCGCAGGCCGCGCGCAGCCCGCCGCGCGACGAGAGCCAGCCGCGCGCGATCGCGGCGCGCAGCCGCCACGCGCCGCCGAGCCAGAGCGCGGCGAAGACAGCGCACGCCGCGAGGCGCTGCGCGAGCGGCGCCTGGATCAGCAGCGCGCGCAGCAGCCACGCCAGCGTGACGACGAGCGGCACCGCGACCCACGGCGACGCGAGCGCCCACGTGCCGCGCCGCGCTTCCCCGCGCCGCGCATCCTGCGCCGCCAGTGCGAACAGCGCCGCGAAGCCGGCCGCGAGCACGATGCCGGATTTTCCGACATCGCCGCGCGCGATCTGCCACGCGAACAGCGCCGCGACCACGCTGCCCGAGGCGAGCAGCGCGAGGCTGGGCGCGCGCGCATCGCGCACGCGCAGCGCGCGCGCGGCGATCGCGCCGAGCAGCGCGCCGGCGAGCGGGTAGAGCGGGAGCAGCACGAGCGTCGCGACCGGGTGATGTCCGAACGCGCCGCCGCCGAGCCGCGCGCGCAGCGCGGGGAACGCGATCGCGAGCAGCGTCTCGCACACGCCATACAGCAGCCAAGCCCAGGTGAATGCGCGCATGGGCGCGCACGGTAGCGGCGGTGCGCGCGGGCACGAGACGAGGCGGCGCGAACTGCTCTACCGTGGGCCGAACCGGAGGAGAGCCCATGCACGTCGGCACCGGCATCGTTTATCAGGGCATCGGCGCGGGCCGCACCGATCGCGAGGTGGTGCAGCGCGAGCTCGCTCTCGCCGATCTCGCCGAGCCGCTCGGCTACGACTCGCTGTGGGGAGTCGAGCACCACTTCACCGACTACACGATGTGCCCCGACGTGCTGCAGCACCTCACGTACTTCGCGGGGCGCACGAAGACGATCCAGCTCGGCTCGATGGTGGTGGTGCTGCCGTGGCACGATCCGATCCGCGTCGCCGAGCAGGTCGCGGTGCTCGACCACATGTCGAACGGACGCTTCATCCTCGGCATCGGGCGCGGCCTCGGGCGGGTCGAGTTCGAGGGCTTCGGCGTCAATCAAGCCGACAGCCGCGAGATCTTCACCGAGAGCGCGCAGATGCTGATCGAAGGGCTCGAGCGCGGCGCAGTCGAGTTCTCAGGCAAGCACGTTCAGCAGGCGCGTCGCGAGATTCGCCCGCGCCCCTTCAAGTCGTTCCGCGGGCGCACCTACGCGGCTGCGGTCTCGCCTGAGAGCTCGGAGCTGATGGCGCGGCTCGGCGTCGGCATCCTGATCGTCCCGCAGAAGCCGTGGCCGCACGTGGTGCGCGAGCTGGCGGCGTATCGCGAGATCTATCGCGAGGTCAACAAGAGCGAGCCGCCGCCGCCGATCGTCGCGGGCTGGGTGTTCATGGACGACGACGAGAGCGTCGCGAAGGAGCAGGCCCACAAGTACATCGGCCGGTACTACCAGTCGGTGGTCGAGCACTACGAGCTGGGCGGCACGCATCTGCAAGGGCTGAAGGGCTACGAGATGTACGGGAAGATCCAGGAGAAGATGCGCGCGCCCGGCGGCGTCGAAGCGGGCGTCGAGTTCTTCACGAGCCTGCATCCGTGGGGCACGCCGAAGCAGGTGCACGAGAAGATCCTCGAGCTGCGCAAGCTGACCGGCGCCGAGGCGTTCGTCGCGATGTTCAGCTACGGCGGCATGCCCTACGAGATCGCCGAGCAGCAGTGCCGGCGCTTCGCGGCGGAGATCATGCCGAAGCTCAAGGCCGAGGTGTCGCTCGCGCAGCAGCAGATCGCGCGCACGCGCCCCGCGCTCGCGAGCGGCGCAGCGCGCGCGAGCGCTTAGGGGCCGCCCGGCTTCACCCCGCGCGCTCGGCCCGCGCGAGATCGCGCGTCAGCGTGCGCGTGGCGAGCAGCAGCGCGACCACGCCGACAGTCATGGTCGCGAGCACGGCGATCATCGCGACGCGCAGCGCATCGGTGCCGAAACGCAGCATGAGCGAGTCGCTGAGGAAGCCGATCACCCAGGGGCCGATCAGCATCCCGCCGCCGGTGATGAACAGGATCAGCACCGAGGAGGTGACGGCGCGGACGCGCGCGGGGGCGAGGCTCTGCGCGATCGCGAACAGCACCGGCGCGTAGCCGGAGCCGATCATCCCGCTCGGGATCGAGATCAGCACCGCGACTCTCGGATCCGGCACCGCGCAGATCGCGATCAAGAGCGGCATCGAGAATGCGACCGAGGCAGCGGCCACGCGCAGCCGCCAGCGCGGGTCGAAGCGCGCGAGGCGATCCGCGAGCAGGCCCGCGATCAGCGTGCCGGCGACGCCCGCGGCGCCGCTCACGACGCCGTACTGAACGCCGAACTCCGCGAGCGACATGCCGTGGGAGCGCACGAACATCTGCGGCAGCCAGAAACCGAAGCCGGTGCCGGCGGTCGACGCGAACATGCCGCCGAGCGCGATCAGCAGGAAGGTCCGAATCCGCAGCAACACGCCGACGCTCTCGAGCAAGCCGCTCACGGCGCCCAGCAGCGAACGGCTCGGCGCGGGTGCGCTGCGCGGCGGCTCGCGCACGGTGAGCCGCAACAGCAGGGCGATCGCGATGCCGGGCAGGCCGACGATCAGGAACACGCGCCGCCAGCCGAGCGGCGCGACGAGCAGACCGCCGATCACGGTGCCGAGCATCTGCCCGATCGGGACGCCCATCTGGAAGATCGAGAGCGCGGTCGCGCGGCGCTCCGGCGGGAAGTAGTCGGCGATCAGCGAGTGCGCGGGCGCGGCACCGGCGGCCTCGCCAATGCCGACGCCGAAGCGCGCGAGCGCGATCTCGCCGAAGGAGCGCGCCATCCCCGAGAGCGCCGTGAACGCGCTCCAGACCGCCATGCCGGCGGCGATCAGGTTGCGCCGCGAGCTGCGGTCGGCGAGCCACGCGACGGGAACGCCGAGGCCGGTGTAGAGCAGGGCGAAGGCGGGCCCGAGCAGGAGGCCCATCGCGCCGTCGGAAAAGCCCAGCTCGGCCTTGATCGGACCCGCGAGCATCGAGAGCACGTAGCGGTCGAGGTAGTTGACGACGTAGCTGGCCGAGAGCAGCGCGAGCACGTAGTTCGCGTACGCGCGGGACGGCTGCGGCGGGCTCACTCGCGCCGGATTAGCCCGGGGAGCGCTCAGATTCAACGCGATGGTGCCGCGGGTCACAGATACGGGTCGCCGTCGGAGCCAGAGTGGCGCGGGGTGCCAACCAACGCCGCGCGCCGCCTCGGCGGCGCGCTCTTTTCGGGGAGACAGCATGCGGAGAATGATTTCTGTGCTCGCGCTCGCAGCGGGGCTCGCGGGCGCCGGTTGCGCGTCCACGTCGGACCTGACCGCGCTGCAGAACGACGTCGCCGCGGCGCGCGCAGAGGCGGCCGAGGCCAAGCGCACCGCGGACGAGGCAAAGGCGGCGGCGGGCGCCGCGCAGCAGGAGGCCAGCGCCGCGCGCGCGGCGGCGGACGCCGCGGCCACGGAGGCGAGGACGGCGAGCGAAAAAGCGGACCGCATCTTTCAACGTTCTCTGCAGAAGTAGGAGTGCGCACCGCGTCGCCGCAGCCGAAGAGGATGCGGCGGCGCAGGCCGCGCGCTGCGCGGAGGATCTCGCCGCGGGGCGAGTCGTGCCGCGCGTGCAGCGCGTGCTCGTCGAGAAGGCCGCGCGTCGCCTGACGCTTTGGTTCGCGGACTACGCGGTGCGCGAGTACCGCGTCGCGCTCGGCCGCGAGCCGCTCGGCGACAAGCGGCGCGCGGGGGACGGCCGCACGCCCGAGGGCCTCTACACGATCGATGGCCGCAACGGCGGCAGCGAGTTCCATCGCTCGCTGCACGTCTCGTATCCGAGCGCGCAGGACCGGCGGAGCGCGCGCGAGGCGGGCGCGCGACCGGGTGGCGAAATCATGATCCACGGCCTACCCGAGGGAGCTGAATGGGTGGGCCCCGAGCACACCCGCTTCGACTGGACCGAAGGCTGCATCGCCCTGACGAACGAGGAGATCGATGAGCTCTGGGAGCTGGTGGGCGACGGTACGCCGATCGAGATTCGGCCCTAATGGCTCGCTGAGCGCGCGCGGGCGCGCCCTCGCGGCGGCGCTCGCGCTCGCTACCGGCTGCGCGATGTTCCCGGCGAGCGCACCGCGGAGCGCGCCGGCGCCGGCGCCGCATCTGCTCGAGAACCCGCCGCCGTCGCCGGATCTGATCGGCCGCCTCGCGTTCCACGACGCGATCGCCGAGGACACCTTCGTCGATCTCGCGCCCGAATTCGGCGTCGGATACCTCGAGCTGCTCGCGGCCAATCAGGGCATCGATCCCTGGGTGCCGCCCGCCGGCGCGCGCATCGTCGTGCCCGGCGCGCATCTCGTGCCGTCGGGTCCGCGCGAGGGCATCGTCGTCAACACCGGAGATCTGCGGCTCTATTACTTCCCGCCGGGCGAGCCTGCGCGCAGCTATCCGATCGGCATCGCGAAGGAGGGCTACGCGACGCCGGTCGGCACCACCAAGGTCGTGCGAAAGAAGGAGAACCCCACCTGGTATCCGGGCCCGACGGCGCGCCGCGACGACCCGACGCTGAAGGCCGCGATTCCGCCGGGCCCTGATAACCGGCTGGGCGCCTACGCGCTCTATCTCGGCTGGCCCGCCTACCTGATCCACGGCACGAACGAGCCGCGCGGCGTCGGGCGTCACTCGAGCCGCGGCTGCATCCGGCTCTATCCGCAGCACATCGAGGAGTTGTTCGCGCTCGCCGCGGTCGGAACCCCCGTGCGCGTCGTGCATCAGCCGGTGAAGCTCGGCTGGATCGCGGGAGAGCTCTATCTCGAGGTCCATCCCGAGAAGGAGCGCGCGCTCGCGCTCGACGAGACCGGCAAGCTGGTGCGCGAGCCCGCGCGCGATCTGCGCGCGATCGTGACCAAGGCCGCGGGCGCCGAGGCGGCGCGCGTCGACTGGGATCGCGTCGCGCGCGCGTCGCTCGCGAGCGCAGGCGTGCCGGTGCGCGTCACGCAACCCGCGGAGGGAGCGGAAGTCGCGCAGCATTGAGCACGCTCGCGTCGCCGCGGAACGGCTCGCGCAGCTGCGCCCACCAGCCGTGCGGGTAGGCGCCGAGCTCGCCCGGCACGCCGAGCAAGGCGCCGCGCGGCGCGGTCTCCCGTAACAAGCAGCCCGCCAGGCGATCCCAGATCGAGAGGACCGCGCCGAAGTTGCGCTCGCTCGTCTCCGGGATGTGGTGGAGATGGTGAACGCGCGGTGTGACGAAGAGCGCTTCGAGCGCGTCCCAGCGCACGTGCAGATTCGCGTGCACGAGCGCCGCCCAGCCGCCGGAGATCACCGAGGCGATGCCGACCTGCATCGCCGGGAAGCCCAGCAGCAGCAGCGCGACCGGTGAGATGCCGTGGCGGATGGCGTGCTCGATCGGGTGCATCCGGAACGCCGCGAGCCAATCGAGCCGCGGGCTCGCGTGGTGCACCTTGTGCACGCGCCACAGGAACGCGGAGCGGTGCATCGCGCGGTGCGCCAGCCAGGCGCCGAGGTCGTAGAGCGGGAGCGTCAGCGCGAGACTCGCGAGCGCCGGCCATTCCAGCAGCGGCGGCACGCCCAGCGCGGAGGCCGCGCGCTGCGCGAGCGCGCGCATGCCGAGCCCGAGCGCGACGATGCCGGTCGCGTAGAACGTCAGGTCGGCGGTGAAGTGCGGGCGAAGGAATGGCGAGGGAACGCGGCGCAGGCGGGTTCTCTCGAGCGCGATCACGGCGAGCAGGGCGAGCGTGATTCCGAGCAGCTCCATGGCTTCTCCTGGTTGTTGGGGAGAAGCACGCGCGGGACGTCGACTTCGTTACGCGTCGAAGCGGACGCCCTGCAGCTTGCGGGTCGCGAGCACGGAATGGATGGCGCGAATGCGGCCGTCGGCGTCGACCTCGCAGCGCATCAGCACGCGCGG
>DATBRS010000287.1:0-11932 GCA_036560185.1 Myxococcota bacterium | reverse complement strand
GCGTGGGTCGCCGCGTCGTGAGACCCCGCTGTCGAGCCCGCCCGCCTTGCTGGTCGCCACGTCGATTTGGCGAAATGCTCGCGCACGCGGGCTCGGCATCTCCAAGAGAGCGCTCGACGCGCGCGCGGCTTCAACGACCTCGGGACGCGACACTCCTCCGATCTCGTGTCACCCGCCGTCTTCACGCCTGACGTACCCGATGAGGAAGATGGCGACGACGATCGCCACCACTGCTTCCAGTAGAGCGCGGAGGTATGCGATGACTCCGATGGCGACCTCGATCACCGCCGTGGCGACGACGCTCGCGCACAGCAGACCGATGGCGAGTGGGGCCCAGCGTGCGCGCCGCCAAACGCCGAAACCAGCAACGATCCCGAATACGGCCTGAAGGACGAAGGCGACGAGCAGGAGGGACTCCTGCGGATCGACGAGCAGCCCGGGAACATAGAGTGCCCGGTAGACGCCGAAGCCGGCCAACGCGATGGCGATCAGCAACAACGCGGTGGATCGCTTCACGTCGGTCCTCGCAAGTGCAAGTCCTCTCCGCTGGGAGTGGGAGGGGACGAGCCAAGGGTGGCACGGATTCGGCCAAACGGATGTTCCGGAGCGGCAGGCCGTTGTCACCCGCCGAACTGCGGCGCAGCGCGCACTCCCTGATGCACACTCGGAGCCGCCCGAGAGCGCGGAGCAAGTCCATGGCAGCAGCCGTTCACCAAATTCGGCCCGCGCTGACGCAGCCACGCTCGCGGGTCTTCGACGCCGCCCGCTGGATCGGGTATCGGCCGCGCCCCGACGACATCATCATCGGGACGTACTCGAAGTGCGGCACCACTTGGACGCAGCACATCGTCGGCATGCTGGTGTTCGGCAGCAGCGAGCCGCGCTCGGTGTTCGCTTCGTCGCCTTGGCCCGACTTCCGCTTCGCGCTGCCCGAGGGCGCGGTCTGGCCGATCGCCGAGGCGCAGACGCATCGGCGCTTCTTCAAGACGCACCTGCCGCTCGACGCGCTGCCTCTCTACGAGGACGTGAAGTACGTCCACGTCGCGCGCGACGGACGCGATGCCGCCATGTCGCTGCACAATCACTTGGCGAATTTCTCGGCGGCGGCGCTCGCGCGCGCGGACGAGATCAGCCTCGGCGACCCGAAGTACCGCGACCCCTTCCCGCGCGCGGACGCGAATCCGCGCGACTTCTTCCGGCGCTGGGTCGCCGACGATGCCGGCGAGGACAAGGCCGTGACCTTCTTCCCGGTCGAGCAGAGCTATTGGGCCGAGCGCGAGCGCGCGAACGTCTTGCTGGTCCACTACAACGACCTGAAGCAGGATCGCGGCGCCGAGATGCGCCGGATCGCGGCGTTCCTCGAGATCGAGATCTCCGAGGCGCTCTGGCCGAGCCTGATCGAGGCCGCGAGCTTCGAGGCGATGAAGCGCAATGGTGACCAGCTCCTCGACTTCGCCGCCGCGTTGTTCGAGGGCGGCGCCGACCGCTTCCTCCACAAGGGCACGAACGGGCGCTGGCAAGACGTCGTCGCGCCGAGCGATCTCGCGATCTACGAGGCGCGCGTGAAGGCGGAGCTCCCGCCGGCGCTCGCGCGCTGGCTCGAGCACGGCAGGCTCGTCGCGGGCGATCCCCGAACGAGCTGAACGCCGCGCCACGGGGCGCTGCGCAGGCCTGATTCCCGGCGCGCCACAGCTCAGCCCGCGCGCGCCGCCGCGTTCGCGCCGCGTTTGCTCGGGCGCGCGCCTTCTCGACCGCTTTCAACCCGGGGCGACGCCCCACCATCATCAGGAGCGACACGTATGGAAATTCGCAGCCACCGAATCGAGATCCCGAGCGGCGGCGGGAGCATGCCCGCGTACGTCGCACAGCCCGCGGCGAGCGGCCCGCGCTCGGCCGTGATCGTGCTGATGGAGGCGTTCGGCCTGGTGCCGAACTTCGAGCGCGAGGTCGATCGCATCGCGCGCATGGGGTACGTCGCCCTCGCGCCCGACGTGTATCACCGGCAAGCCCCTGATAACACCGCCGCCTACGACGACCTGCGCAAGGCGATGGCGCTGATGCGCAACCTGCGCGACGACGACTTCGTCGCGGACATGCGCGTGGCGCTCGCCCTGCTGCGCAGCATGCCGGAGGTCGGCGCCGCGCCGATCGCGGTGACGGGCTTCTGCATGGGTGGCCGCCTCAGCTTCCTCGCCGCGTGCGAGCTGCCGAGCGAGCTGCGCGCGTGCGCGCCCTTCTACGGCGGCGGCATCGGCGCGCTGCTCGAGCGCGCCGATCGCATCCGCTGTCCGCTGCAGCTGTTCTTCGGGCAGCTCGACTTCTTCATCTCCCAGGACGAGGTGAAGCAGATCGACGCGCGGCTGCGTGCGCTCGGGCTCGACTACGCGATCGAGAACTACGCGGGCGCGGTCCACGGCTTCTGCTGCGAGGAGCGCGCCGAGTCGTATCACGCGGAAGCAGCCCGGGACGCGTGGGCGAAGCTCGAGGCGTTCTTCGCGAAGCACCTCTAGCCGCGCAGGGCGGCGCGCGAGCTCAGTAGAGGCGCACGATCGTGCGCCCGATCGTCTCGCGCGCCGCCATCGCCTCCATCGCGGCGGGAATCTCCTCGAACGCGACCACGCGCCCGATCACCGGGCGCAGCCGCTTCGCGATCACGCCGTCCACGACTTCGCGCATGATCCGCTCGCCCGTGCGGTTCGAGACGAAGTTCCAGCCCGTGCCCTTCTTGAGCATGGGCGCCGCGGCTTCCGGGGCGTAGGCGAGCAGCACGCCGCACAGCTTGAAGTTCCCGAGCAGCACGCGCCGCGGCACGATCCACTTCTCGTCCGCGACGGTCTTGTCCGAGGCGAAGCCCATCATCAGGTAGCGGCCGTCGTAGGCGATGCAGTGCATCGAGCGTTCGACCACGGCGGCGCCGACGTTGTCGAACACGACGTCGGCGCCGCGGCCGTTCGTCGCGTCGAGCACCGCCTGCGCGAAGTCGCCCTCGCGGTAGTTGATCGCGAGCTCCGCGCCGAGCTCGCGGCAGAGCGCGAGCTTCTCCTCGCTGCCCGCCGTCGCGAACACGCGCGCGCCTGCGTTCACGGCGAGCTGGATCGCAGCGGATCCCGAGCCGCCGGCCGCGGCGTGGATGAGCACGCTCTCGCCGCGCTTCAGCGCGGCGCGATCGAACAGCCCGAGCCAGGCGAGGTGAAACGGGAAGTAGAGCGCCGCCGCGTCGGGGAGCGGCACGGCCTCCGGCATCTCGAAGGCGGAGATCATCGGGCAGAGCGCGGCCTCGGCGAAGCCGCCGTGGGCACCCTTCGTCATCGCGACGACGCGCTTGCCGCGCCACGCCTCCGCTCCGGCGCCGGTGGCTTCGACCACGCCCATCACCTCCATGCCCGGCGCGTAGGGCAGCTCGGGGCGCACCATCATGTTGCCGCCGGTGATGCGCTCGAGATCGTTCAGATTGAGCGGGATCGCTTGCACGCGTACGCGCAGCTCGCCCGGACCCGGCTCGGGAACGGGCACCTCGTCCAGCTGCAGCGCCTGGCGCGGCGTTCCGTAGGCATGCGTTCTCCAGGCTCTCACGCGCGCTCCTTCCCGATCGGGAGGCGGAGCTTTCCGCAACCGGCGCCCTCGCGCATCGCGCGCGCGCGGCGCTCGGATAGGTTGCGTATGCGCTTCACGCACCATCCGTTCACGCTGCGGCAGCTCCAGTACGTGGTGGCGGTCGCCGAGGCCGAGCTGCGCGCGACCAGCCTCGCGACGCTCGTGCAGATGGTCGCGGGCGGCGCCGGCATCACGCTGCTGCCGAGCATTGCGCTGGAGACGGAGAACCGCGGCGGCGCGCTGGCGCTGCGCGCGCTCGCGGCTCCGGCGCCTGCGCGCACGCTCGTGCTCGCCTGGCGCAAGAGCACGCCGCTGGCCGCCACCTTCGTGCCGCTCGCGCGCGCGCTCGCGGAGCGGCACGCGCAGCTCGCTCAGTGTGCGCGCGCCGCGATCGCTGGCTCCGCGCGCGTCAGTCGCGCGTGACGCCGCGGCTCTTGAACTGGAGCTGCACGCTCAGGATCTTCGAAGCGCCTTGCGAGAACGTGAAGCTGACGGTGCCCGCGCTCTTCAGGGAGTCGACCCCGCGCTTGCCGCGGCGCGGCTTGGCGCTGAGCGCGTGCCTGCCGATCGAGAGATCGAGCGTCGCAAAGACGCCGCACTGGGCCGGATCGCCGATCTCCTGCATACAGACGTCGTCGATCAAGCTGCGCAGCGCGGCGTCGAAGGCGGCGGAGTCCGGGGTCAGCACGGGGCGCCCGTTGCCGTCGAGCGTGTACGTGCCCGTGAAGTCGAGGGTGACGGAGCCGTCGTCTAGCACGAGGCGAAAGGCATTCGCCGCGAGCGTGGGGGCCGCGAGCGGCCCGAACGAGACCTGATAGCTCGTGCTCCCGCTCATCTTGTCGGTGCCCTGGCCGGGCGCCCGCAGCTTCGCCTTCAGCTGCGCCGTTCCGCTCCAGCTGCTGCCCGAGACGCTGAGCTGCGCATCGGCGGCGAGTGCGGGGGCGAGCAGGAGCAAGGCGAGCGCAAAACGCAGAATCCCGTGCGACATTAGGAGCTCCGTTCGCGCGGCAGGATACGCCGATCGCCGAGCGAACGGCAGCAACTCGAACAACGAGCTGGGAGACCTAATGCCGGTCGAGCATCTGCCGAACACTGCGTCCCCCGACGCGATCGCCGCGGTCATCGAACGCGACGGCTGCGCCGTGGTCGATCGGCTCGCTTCGCCCGACCAGCTCGCGAAGTTCGCGAGCGAGGTCGCGCCCTACGAGTCCGCGAACGCGACCGGCATCGACGATTTCGCGGGCCGGCGCACCAAGCGCACTGGCGCGCTGATCGCGCGCTCTCCGACGGCGCGCGATTTCGTCACGCATCCGAGCGTGCTCGGCGCCGTCGCCAAGGTGCTCGCGCACGCTACCGGCTTCCAGCTGCACCTGACCCAGCTGATCTCGATCGGACCCGGCGAGCCGATGCAACAGATTCATCGCGACCAGTGGGCCTTCGACTTCTTTCCCTTCCCGAGCGGCTTCGAGGTGCAGTGCAACACGATCTGGGCGATCAGCGACTTCAGCGCGGAGAACGGCGCCACCCGCGTCATCCCCGGCAGCCATCGCTTCGCCGACAAGCTGAAGTTCAGCGAGGAGCAGACGGAGCCCGCCGAGATGGCCGCGGGCTCCGTGCTCTTCTACACGGGCGCGCTGTATCACGGCGGCGGGGCCAACCGCTCTGCGCGCATCCGCAGCGGGCTGAACCTCACGTACAACCTCGCGTGGCTGCGCCAGGAAGAGAACCAATACCTCGCGTGTCCGCTCGAGATCGCGCGCACGCTGCCCGATCCGCTGCTGCGCCTGATGGGCTACGCGCGCGGCGCGTACGCGCTCGGCTACGTGGGCGACGTGCGGGATCCGATCGAATCCGTGAAGCCGCACGCGGGCGTGACGCAGCTCGGCGATCTGTCGGCAGCGCTGGGCCGCCTCGAGGAGTCGCGGGCCTGAGCGCCGCTCACGGGCCGGCCGGAGCCACGCGCGGCGGCGAGCCGGGCAGCTTGCTCTTGTTACGGGCGACGCGCAGGCGCCCACCCTGCACGACGGGATCCCAGAACACCAGCTCGTCGAGGCGATCGCCGTCGAGGTCCGCGCTGAGGCTCGCGCCCCCGCTCGCGCCGAGCGGCACCGAGGCGGCCTCGCGGCCGAAGCCGCCCCCCGGAGCGCCGAGGCGGATGCGCGCATTGCCGTCACCGTCGCCGTAGACGAGGTCGCGCCGTCCGTCTCCGTTGAAGTCGCCCGCGAAATCGGGGAGCAGCGCAGTCACGCGCCCTTCCTTGAAGTCGAACGGCAGCGTGATCTCGTCGCTCCAGCGCAGCTGCGGCGTCCCGAGCTGGTTGCGGTCGAAGCCGTAGACGCGCAGCTCGAGCTCGGCCTGGCTGCGCACGAGGATGCGCGCCAGCTGCGCGATGCCGAACGGCAACACCGATTGCAGCAGCTCGGCGCGCCCGTCGCCGTCGAGGTCGGAGAGCTTCGCGGTGGCGACGCCACCGGCGACCGTGAGCGTGCCGGCAGGGGTCGCGAGCGGATCGGCGCCGCCGCCCGGATTCTCGTGGATGCGCGTCTCCGCGCGGCTGCCTGTGAGCGTGCCGACGGTACGGTGCACGATCAGATCGGCATCGCCGTCGCCGTCGAGGTCGCCGAGATCCGGCAGTAACAAGTTCGTGTCCGCCCGGCGCTCCTCTTCGAACGTGAAGGGTGGAAAGCGGCGCGTGCGGCTCGGCCGCGCCGAGAGCCCACTCGCGCTGCCGCGGTAGGTGGTGAGCGCGTAGCGCGTGGTCGCCACCAGATCCCGCATGCCGTCTCCGTCGTCGTCGGCCACGAACACGCTCGGCCAGAACACGGCCGTGCGGAAGAAGCCCGAACGCACGGGCGGCCCGGGCTGCGGGTCGCCATAGATCGCGGTGACAGGCAAGGCCAAGCGGCGCGCCGGCGCAGTGCCGCTGAGGGGCACGAGGCGAAGGCCGGCCTCGTCGGGCAGCAGCGCCTCGAGCGCGCCGCGCCCGCTCCAATCGCGCGCGAGCTCGAGCCGGCTCAGCTCGCGCGTGCGCGGCGCGATCGGGAGCGCCGGCTCGAGCGCGATCTTCCGTAACAGCGCGCCACGCGCGTCGAGGATGCGCAGCTGGGTCGCCTCGAGCAGGAGCAGCTCGGGGCCCGGCGCGCCGCCGAGGTCCGCGACGTCCACCGCCACCACCGTCTGCGGGATCGCGATCACGACGGCGCCGGCCGGCTCACCGCGCGCGAACAGCGTGACGAAGCGCTTCTCGTCGGGCGGCATCGCCTCCGCGGAGAGCGCGACCAGCCAGCCGCGGCGCTGCGCGTCGCGCACCGCGAACGCCTCGAGCACGCGGCCGCGGGTCGCGAGATCCGCCACCGCGAACGCGTCGGCGCGCTGAGCGGCAGCGGGCGCGCCGAACAGCAGCAGCCCGAGCGCGGAGGCACCGAGTTCCCGAAGCACGCGCGCAGTCTACGTGCCGCGATTCGAATGGAAACGCCTCGCGCGCGACGCATCCCGATGCTCCGAGATACCCTGCGCCGCATGAGCCAGCTCGATCCCGCGGCCGCGCTCGCCCACGCCGAATCCGTGTGGGAGCAGTCCATCCTGCCGGCGCTCGAGCGCTACATCGCGATCCCGAATCGCTCGCCGGCCTACGATGCGGAGTGGCGCGAGCACGGACACATGGAGCGCGCCGCCCTGCTGATCGCGGATTGGTGCCGTGCGCGCCCAGTGCCTGGGCTCGCGCTCGAGATCGTCCGCCTGCCGAACCGCACGCCGCTGATCTGGATGGAGGTCCCCGGCGCGACACGCGAGACGGTCTTGTTATACGGGCACCTCGACAAGCAGCCCGAGATGAGCGGCTGGAGCGAGGGCCTCGGGCCGTGGACGCCGGTGCGCCGCGGCGATCGCTTGTACGGCCGCGGCGGCGCGGACGACGGCTACTCCGCATTCGCCGCGATCACCGCGCTCGAGCTGCTCGCGCGGGCGCGCGCACGGCATGCGCGCTGCGTGGTACTGATCGAAGCGTGCGTGGAATCCGGCAGCGGCGACCTGCCCGCTTACGTCGAGCACCTCGCGGCGCGCATCGGCAAGCCCAGCCTCGTCGTCGCTCTCGATTCCGGCTGCGGCAACTACGACCAGCTCTGGGGCACGACCTCCCTGCGCGGCCTCGTCACGGGCACGCTGCGCGTCGAGATCCTGCGCGAGGGCGTGCACTCCGGCGACGCGAGCGGCGTCGTGCCCTCGAGCTTCCGGATCCTGCGCGAGTTGCTCTCGCGGCTCGAGGACGAGCGCACGGGCGAGCTGCGCGTGCGCGAGCTCCACGCCGCGATCCCGCCGGACCGCAGCGCCCAAGCCAAAGCCGCCGCAGCGGTGCTCGGCGAGAGCCTCGCGACGCGCTTTCCGTTCGTGCCCGGCGCCCGGCCGATGGCCGACGGCGCGGCGGAGCGCGTGCTCGCGCGCACCTGGCAGCCCACGCTCTCGATCACCGGCATCGACGGCCTACCGGCGCTCGGCAACGCCGGGAACGTGCTTCGCCCGTTCACCGCGGCGAAGCTCTCGCTGCGCATTCCGCCCACGGTCGACGGCGCGGCCGCTACGGCGGCGGTGAAGCGGGTGCTGGAAGCGAATCCGCCGTACGGTGCGCGCGTGAGCTTCCACGCCGAGTCGCCGGGCCAGGGCTGGAACGCACCTCCCTTCGCCGCGTGGCTGGAGCGCGCGATGGCCGAGGCGTCGCAGAGCCATTGGGGCGCGCCCGCGGCGTTCATGGGCGAAGGCGGCACGATCCCGTTCATGGGCATGCTCGGCGCCAAGTTCCCCGAGGCGCAGTTCCTGATCACCGGCGTGCTCGGCCCCGGCGCGAACGCGCATGGCCCGAACGAGTTCCTGCACATCCCGATGGCCAAGCGGCTCACTTGCGCGGTGGCGCGGGTGCTCGAAGCGCACGCGGAGGCGCAGCCGTGAAGCGCGGGCTCGCGCTCCTGCTGCTCGCCGTCGCGTGCGCCGGGCCGCTGCCCGCGAAGGGCCCGCCCGGCGAACCGATCGCCGCGGACTTGTTGTGCTCGGAGCGCACGGCGCAGCCCGCGCGGCACGGCAAGGCGGGCGACCTCGCCCGCTGCGGCGCCGCCGTCGCGCCGCGCATCGAGGCGATGAAGCGCGCGGTGCTCGACGCCTGGCTACCCACCGATCCGCTGCGTTCGTCGTTCGTGCAGATCCAGTTCGAGCTCGACAGCGCGGGCCTGCCGGTGCAGGTGTGCGTGCTCGGCGGCACCGGCGACGGCGAAGCCCGCAGCGCCCTCGAGGCGCTCGCCCGCTATCAGAGCCCGGGCCCGCTCTCGAGCGAGGAGCAGTGCGCGCTCGGCGACCCGCTCGTCGCGAGCCTGATTCGCGACGCGCTGCCGCGCTAGCGCGAGCGGCCGGCGCTCAGGGCAGCCGCGCGATGATGTCGTCGCCGAAGCGGCGGATCCCGTCGAGGCGTTTCTCGAGCACGTCGGTCGGCCCCCCGTAGAAGAACCACGGCATCGTCTGCACGTGGGTCACGCCGATCTCCTGCAGGCGCCGGTAGCCATCGAGGTTGAACGCGTCCATCGCGGTGCCGAGCACGCGGAACGGCTCGCCCGCGCGCGGAGAATCGACGCGCAGCTCATGCAGCTCGCCGATGATCCTGCGCAGCTCCTCGGTCGTGTGCATGTCCGAGATCCAGCCGTCGCACACGCGCGCCGCGCGCCGCAGCGCGGGCTTCGAGATGCCGCCGCCCCAAATCGGAATCGGCGCCGGCGGCACCGGGCTCATCTCGACGCGCGGGAACGAGAAGAACTCGCCGTGATGCTCCACCCATCCGCCCGCCCACAGCTTGCGCAGGATCTCGATCATCTCGTCCATTCGCGCGCCGCGGCGCTCGAACGGTGCGCCGCTCGCGTCGAACTCGTCCTTCATCCAGCCGGCGCCGACGCCGAGGTTCACGCGCCCGCCGGAGAGCACAGCCGCGGTGCCGATCTGCTTCGCGGCGAGCAGCGGGTTGCGCATCGCGAGCACGTAGATGCTCGTGACGAAGCGCAGCCGCGTGGTCGCCGCCGCGAGGTAGGCGGCCGTCACCCAGGGGTCGGGCCAGGAGGTGAACGGCTGCCAGCGCGGCTCGCCGTTCGGCGTGTACGGATACGGCGTGAGGATCTTCTCGGGGTGCACGACGTGGTCCGAGAGCGCGATCGCCGCGAAGCCCGCCGCCTCCGCGGCACGCGCGAGCGGCAGGTACTGCGCCGGGTCCGTGAAAGCGATCGACATCACCCATTTCATCGAGAGGCCTCCGCGCGTCCGGGACGGTCGGCGCGGGGCGCTGCGAGCGCAAGCGCGCCGCGGAAGCATTGGGGTCTGACCCCTTTGCTCCCATTTCCCACCCGCGGGCTCTAGCGACGCCAGTCGGTGCCGGTGCATGCTCGCCGCGATTCGCGCGGGAGGATGTGCGTGGCGCAGCTCGAGCCGTGGCTGGACGGATTCGCGTTCCTCGAGGGCCCGCGCTGGCACGCCGGGCGCCTCTGGTTCTCGGACATGCACGCGCAGCGCGTTTACGCAGCGAGCGAGGACGGCGCGGTCGAAGCGGTCGCGCGCGTGCCCGAGTGCCCGTCCGGGCTCGGCTGGCTGCCCGACGGCCGGCTGCTCGTCGTGTCGATGGAGGATCGCAAGCTGCTCCGGCGCGAGCCGGACGGCGAGCTCGTGACCCACGCCGACCTCTCCGCCGTGGCGACGTATCACTGCAACGACTTGGTCGTCGACGCCCGCGGCCGCGCTTACGTGGGCAACTTCGGCTTCGACCTGCACACCCAGCAGAAGCCGCGTGCGGCGCAGCTCGCGCTCGTGCAGCCGGACGGCGCGGTGAGCGTCGCCGCGAGCGCGCTCGAGTTCCCGAACGGCGCCGTGATCACGCCGGACGGACACACGTTGATCGTCGCCGAATCCTTCGGGCGCAGGCTCAGCGCGTTCGAGATCGACGCCGCGAGCGGCGCGCTCTCGAAGCGGCGCGTGTGGGCGGCACTCTCGGACGGTGCGGTGCCCGACGGCATCTGCCTCGACGCCGAGGGTGCGATCTGGGTGGCGTCGCCGATGTCGCGCGAGCTCGTGCGCGTGCACGAGGGCGGCAGCGTCTCCCAGCGCATCGCGTGCGGCGAGCGCATGGCGATCGCCTGCATGCTCGGCGGCGCCGATCGCCGCACGCTGTTCGCACTCACGTCGACGAGCATCGAGCCCGGCGAATGCCGGCGCACGCGCAGCGCGCGCATCGAGCGCTTGCGCGTCGACGTCCCGGGCGCGGGGCTGCCCTAGCTCCGCCTGCTCGTGAACCCCCACCTGGAGATACCCCCATGAAGATCGACGCCGGCCTGATGACTGCGGATCTCGCGCAGGTTCCCGAGAACGCGAAGCGGCTCGAAGCCCAGGGCTACGACGGCATCGTCACCGCCGAGACCGCGCACGATCCGTTCTTCCCGCTGCTGCTCGCCGCCGAGCACACCCAGCGCGCGGAGCTGATGACGTCGATCGCGGTCGCGTTCGCACGCAGCCCGATGACGCTCGCGAACCTCGGCCACGACCTGAACGCCTACTCGAAGGGCCGCTTCATCCTCGGTCTCGGCTCGCAGATCGCGCCGCACATCACCAAGCGCTTCAGCATGCCGTGGTCCTCCCCCGCAGCGCGCATGCGCGAGCTGATCCTCGCGATGCGCGCGATCTGGAAGTGCTGGTACGAAGGCGAGAAGCTGAACTTCCGCGGCGACTTCTACCAGCACACCCTGATGACGCCGATGTTCACACCGACCGACACGAAGTACGGCGCGCCGCGCGTGTTCCTGGCTGCGGTCGGGCCGCTGATGACGGAGGTCGCGGGCGAGGCCGCCGACGGCATGATCATCCACGCCTTCACCACCGCGAAGTACGTGGTCGAGGAGACGCTGCCCGCGATCGAACGCGGGCTCGCCAAGGCCGGGCGCAAGCGCAGCGACTTCCAGCTCGCCTATCCGTGCTTCGTGGTCACCGGGCTCGACGAGAAGAGCTGGGAGCAGTCGCGCACCGCGGTCAGCAAGCAGATCGCGTTCTACGGCTCGACGCCCGCCTACCGGCCGGTGCTCGAGAAGCACGGCTGGGGCGAGCTGCAGAACGAGCTGAACGCGCTCAGCAAGCGCGGCGAGTGGGACGAGATGGGGCGCCGCATCGACGACGACATCCTCGAGCAGTTCGCGGTGGTGGGCTCGCCGAGCGAGATCCCGCGCAAGCTGAAGCAGCGCTACGGCGCTCACGTCGACCGCGTGCTGGCGACCTTCAACTTCGCGAGCGACGAGGCGCGCCGCGCGGCGATCGAAGAGCTGCGCGCGCG
>DATBRS010000286.1:0-2883 GCA_036560185.1 Myxococcota bacterium | reverse complement strand
GCGGCCACGAGCGCGTCCTCGAGCGGACGCATCGCGCGGTCCGTGCGGCCGAGGCCGTGCAGCAGCACGACGTCCTCGACGCCGCGTGCGTCCGGCGGCGGCGGCGTGGGCTCTACGCGAAGCAGCGCGGCGAGGCCGGCGAGCGCCGCGAACACGACGAACGCCGTGGCCGCGCTGCGCCTCACGGGCGATGGCCGCAGTGCGGGCAGCTCTCCGCCTCGACGGCGACCGCCAGGCCGCAGGCCGGACAGCCCACTTCGAGCGGGAGGATCGCCAGCCCGCACGACGGGCACTCCGGCGCGTTCTCCGGCAGCGGCTCGTTGCAGCCCGAACAGTGGCCCTCGAGCAGCTCCCCCGTGCCGAGCTCGCTGCCGGGCATGCTGCGCGCGAGCCACTGCGCCTGCACCGCGGAGGCGGCCTTCGCGTCCGCCGCACTCACGTAGACGGCGAGCTCGACTGCGCGGCCGGTGCTCGCAGCTCGCGAGCCCAGCACGCCTCCGCGGATGCTCGCGCCGGGCGGATCCGTGTCGATCGCGCAGGCGATGCCCGCGGCGCTGAGTGCCTCGGCGAGCTGGCGCAGCTCGCCCGGCTGATCGCGCCGGAGCACGACCGCGTCACCGATCGCGGGCGTCCCGCCCGCGGCGTCGCGTTGCGGGGCCGGCCGCGGAGCGGCGCCGTCCGACGCCTCTAGCGGCACGCGGCAATCCGGGCACTCGACGACGTGCGGAACGAACTCGTCTCCGCAGCTCGGGCAGGTCTTGAACATCGCGCCCCCTGAATCGATCCCAGCCTAACGATTCGGCGCTGCGGGCTCGGTCGGCTCGGGCTCGCGCGCGCGCGACGACCAGTGGATCGCGCGAATGCGCCAGCCGTGGGCGTCGCGCGAGAGCACGATCAGCTCCGCGCCCTCGCTGGAGATCGCTCGGCCGCGAAACTGCCCCTGCGCGCGCGCACGCGCCGTCACCCACGCGCTGTCGCCCGCGATGACCACGCGTACGCCGCTGCGCGTCTGCGCGACGCTGCGCGCGAACTCGACGTCCGCGGCGAGATGGTGCGCGAGGTACTCCGCGCGCGACTCGAGCTGGCCGCTCTCCAGCACCATCGCGTCGGGCGCGAGCAGCGCCTCCGCGGCGGCAACGTCGCCGGCCGCGAGCGCGGCGTAGTAGGCCTCGACGGCCGCAGCGGGATCGTCGTGCGCGTCCGCGGACTCGGGCGAAGCCAGCAGCGCGAGCGCGAGAAGCGCGAGGCCACGCACGCGGCGTCTCCTCAAGCCGGCGCGTTGGAGAAGCGCACCGCGACGAAGATTCCGAGCATCGCGAACGCGAGTGCGAGCTTCGCGACGCCGCCGAGCAAGAGGCCGAGCGTCGCGCCGAAGCCCGCGCGCTGCGCGGCCTCGAAGTCGCGCCGCAGCGAGAGCTCCGCCAGCAGCGCGCCGGCGAAGGGTCCGAGCACGAGGCCGAAGGGACCGAGGAAGAGACCGACGAATCCGCCGAGCACGGCGCCAACCACCGCGCGCGGCGAGGCGCCGAATTTCTTGGCGCCGAGCGCGGTCGCCGCGAAGTCGACGGCGTAGGTGAGCGCGGCGATCGCACCCAGCAGCGCCAGCCAGCCCCAGCCGACGCGCGTGAAGTTCTCCGCCCACGCCGCCGCCACGAGGCCGAGGTAGATCAGCGGCGCGCCGGGCAGTGCGGGCAGCAACAAGCCGGCCAAGCCGAGCAGGACGAGCAGTGCCGCCAGGATCCAGAGCAGCGCCTCCGCGCTCACAGCTTCTTCTCGAGGAAGAACGTGCGCGTGCGCGCGCCGCCCGGCGCGTAGTCGACGAAGCCCGTGCTCTCGTAGAGCTGCCGCGCGCGCGCGTTGTCTTCGCGCACCTCCAGCGTGACCTTGCCGCAGCGGCGCTCGCGCGCGGCGTCGTCGATCGCTTGCAGCAGTGCGCGGCCGACGCCCTTGCCGCGCTCTTCCGGCACGACCGCGAGATCGTGCACGTTCAGCGCGGGCCGGCCCATGAAGGTCGAATAGCTCGCGAGGCAGACCGCGACGCCCACCGCGAGCTCGCCGCGCCGCGCGATCAGCACGAGCGCGTCGCCGCGCAACATGCGCGCCTTCAGGTCGGGCAGCAGACGCGCGCGCACTTCGCCCGCAAGCGGCGCGCCACCGCCCATCGGGTCGCGCGCGTAGGCGTCGAGCAGCGCGAGGAAATCGCTGACGTCGGGCTCCTTGCCGAGATTTGCGGGCGCAATCGTGAGCTTCACGCGGTCGGACTCCGTTTCGGTGAGCTTCTCGAGGCCGAGCGCGGCGAACCAGCGCTCGTCGTCAGCCCGCGGCAAACGCGCCGGGAACTCATCGGGTTCGCTGCGCATGCCGCGGGGCGCGGGCGCCGAGGCGACGACGCGTTCCCGCGCGAAGTCGATCGCGACGATCCGCCCGGTGGGGCCCGCCGCGGCGACCAGCGCGGCCAGCTCGGTCGCGGCGCGCGCCACCTGACAACTCCCGCGTTCGAGGTCGCGCAGGAACAGCGCGCTGTCCGCGGCGCGCAGCGCCGCGAGCCCGAAGATGCGCAGCGAGAAGTCGGCCGGCGCCCAATCGAGCAGGCGCAGCAGCGCGTGCGCGCCGCAATCGCGGCAGCGCACGACCGCGTCGATCGGGCCGTCTTGGAACAGGAATGCGTGCGCGACCTCGGGCGGCAGGTCGCGCTCCGCGAGCCGCGCGAAGTGCGCGCACAGCGCGAGCTCAGGATTCACGCGGCGTCTCGCGAATCGGGAGCAGCAGCAGCGCGGCTCCCGCCATGATCGCGACGTCGGCGAGGTTGAAGATGCCGGTGCGCAGCGGGCCGACACCGAGGCTCACGAAATCCGTGACCGCGCCCGCGTTGAGCACGCGGTC
>DATBRS010000285.1:0-14817 GCA_036560185.1 Myxococcota bacterium | reverse complement strand
ATCCCGCAGTCGCCCCCGATTTCTTCGACCGCGAGCCCGCGCGCGCCACGCTCTACCAGCAGCTGGGTGGCTTCGGCGACCCCAAGCTCGCCGACGTCCTGCCCAGCCTGGTCGCCACGCGCCACGATGCCGCCACCCTCGCCAAGCTCGACTGCCCCGTCCTGCTCATCGTCGGCGCCGTCGACTCCCTCTTCTCGCCCGAAGTCATCCATGCCAGCGCCAAACAACTCCCGCCACAATGCCGCGCCCGCGTCACCACGATCGCCCGCGCCGGCCACTCCCCCTACTTCGAAGAGCCCGCCGCCTGGAACCGCGCCGTCGACGAGTTCCTGGCGCCCCTCGCCTAGCTCCCTCCTCAACACGCAACGCCGGCGCGCGAGGCCCTGCGATGCGCGCCCACCCATCCTGCCGCCAACACCCGTTCTCCAAGCGCGAAGCGCACGCGGGAGGCGCGGCTCAAAGCCGCGCCGACCCGCGCCCCTCCCCCAACGCCGGACTCGCACGCAGGGCACGAGCAGCCGCGGCGGGGCCGGGGGCGGCTGCGGCCGAATCAAGCGCAGGCCGGCCCCGAGCATCCGGTAACGCAAGGCCCCGCAGCGTCGCGCTCTCCCCTCCGGCCGAGACGCCCAGAAGAGAGGGGCCGCCGCCGAGCCATCGGCCGCAGCCGCCCCCGGCCCCGTCGCGGCTGCGCTGCCCGCATCCAAGCACGCCACTCACATCTCCTCCGGCACGAACCCCCGCCGCAACGTGCTCTCCGTAACAACTCGCGGATCCGCGAACTGCAGCAAGTAGTTCGGCCCTCCCGCCTTCGTGCCGATCCCGCTCATGCCGAAACCGCCGAACGGCTGCCGGCCGACGAGCGCGCCGGTCGAGCCGCGGTTCAGGTAGAGGTTCCCGACGCGGAAACGGCGCCGCGCCTCGTCCAGGTGAGCGGGCGAGCGCGAGAACACGGCACCCGTCAGCGCGAACGGGCTGTCCGTCGCGACCTCGAGCGCGTGCGCGAAGTCGCGCGCGCGGAAGACCGCGAGCACGGGGCCGAACAGCTCGCGCTGCATCAGCTCGTGCCGGGGATCATCGACCGCGAGGATCGTGGGGGGCACGAACCAGCCGCCGCTCGGCGCCGCGCCCACGAACAGCTTGCGCGCGCCCGCAGCCTCGGTCGCACGAAGGAGTCGCGACTGCGCGTCGGCGTCCACGACCGGGCCGACCGTCGTACCCGGCGAGTGCGCGGCTCCGACCGGAAGCGCGGCCGCCGCAGCCGCGAGCCGCGCGATGAACGCGTCGTAGACCGCGTCGACCACGATCGCGCGGGAGCAGGCCGAGCACTTCTGCCCGGCGTAGCCGAACGCGCTGCGCAGGACGCCCACCACCGCTTCGTCGAGATCGGCGTCGTCGTCCACGACGATCGCGTTCTTTCCGCCCATCTCGCACACCACGCGCCTCACTTGGGCCTGCCCCGGCGACGTCTTCGCCGCCGCCTCGACGATCGCGAGGCCCACGCTCTGGCTGCCGGTGAAGGCGATCTGCGCGACGTCGCGGTGCGCGACCAATTGCGGGCCGACGTGCTCCCCGATGCCCGGCAAGAACGCGACCACCTCGGGCGGAAAGCCGGCGGCGAGCATGCGCTCGTGCAGCCGCCACGCGGTCGCGCTCGACTGCTCGGCGGGCTTCATGACCACCGTGTTCCCGGCGACCAACGCCGCGCTCGCCATGCCCGTGAGAATCGCGAGCGGGAAATTCCAGGGCGCGATCACCACGCACACGCCGCGGCCTTCGTAGGAGAGCGTGTTCTCCTCGCCGAGCACGCAGCCTTGGGCGCGCGGCGCCAGCTCGACGAGCGCTCGGCGGGCGTAGTAGCGGCAGAAGTCGACGGCTTCGGCGACGTCCGCATCCGCTTCGCGCCAGGGCTTGCCGACCTCGAGGCACTGCAGCGCGGCGAGCTCGCAGCGATCACGCTCGAGTGCATCCGCGAGCGCTTCGAGCAGCGCCGCGCGGGCGGCGAGCGGCCGGTCGCGCCACGCCGGCCATGCGCGCGCGGCAGCGGCTACGGCGGCGTCGGCGTCCGCGGCGCTCGCGAGCGACACGCGGCTCACGATGCGCCCCGTGTCGGAAGGACACGCGCGCTCGAACGTCTCGCGGGCGCGCGGCGGCAACCCGGAGATCGCGACGGGCACGTCGATCGGAGCGGCTCGCAGCGCAGCGTCGACCGCGGCCGCGAACGCGGCGCGCTGCGGCGGATCGGCGAAGTCGGTGGGCGGGCAGCCCTCGAACGGCGTCGCGAGATCGCCGCGGCGCATGCGCTGCGCGCTCTCGGGTGCGCTCGCTGCCGCTCGCTCCAGCGCGGGCGCCGCGAGCAGCGCCGCGACGTCGACGCGCTCGTGGTGCGAGAGCCGCAGAAAGCCCACGTTCGCGGTGTTCTCCAGCAGCCGCCGCACGAGATACGCCATGCCCGGCAGCAGCTCGCCGACCGGCGCGTAGACGCGCACGCGGCGCCCGGTCGCGCGGACCGCTGCGCGCTCGGGCTCCGCCATGCCGTAGAGCATCTGCACTTCGTAGGCGTCGGGGGGCACGCGCAGCTCCTCCGCGACCGCGAAGGCATGCGCGAGCGAGCGCAGGTTGTGCGAGCCGAGGGCGGGCGGCGTATCGGCATGGCTCTCGAGCAGAGCGCGCGAGAGCCGTTCATAACAAGCGTCGGTCTCCGCCTTCGTGCGCCAGACCGGCGACGCCCAGCCGTTCTGATCGGCCAGCACGGTCTCGGTGTCCCAGTACGCGCCCTTCACCAGCCGGATCGTGATCGGCGCACCGCGCCGGCGCGCCAGGGCGCGCAGTCGCAGGGCGATCGCGTCCGCGTCGCGCAGGTAGGCCTGCACCACGACACCGAGCTGCGGCCAATCGCGCAGCTCCGGCGCGAGCGCCACGCGCTCGAGGAAGTCGTAGGCGATGCCGTGGGTCGCCCACTGCTCGAGGTCGACGTTGAGGAACGTGCCTCGGCGCCGGCCCTCCATGAACAGCGGCAGCGCGCGCCGTAGCAGCCGCTCGACGCTGCCGGCGTGATCCACGGCGTCGAGCTGCGAGTCGAGCGCGGAGAGCTTGATGCTCACGTTCGCGCGCGGAGCGCGATCGATCACGGCGTCGGCTGGCCAGGCGGCGACCTGGCTCGGCAAGTTCTCCACGAGGTCGCGATAGCGCGCGAGGTACGCCTCGCCCTCCGACTCGCTGAGCGTCGCTTCGCCCAACAAGTCGACCGTGAAGCCGACGCCGGCGTCGTGCAGCCGGCGCAGCGCCGGCAGCGTGTCGCGCGCGTCGCGGCCGACGATGAAGCGCGCGGCCATCGCCTCCACGTTCTTGCGCAGCGCGGCTTGCGCCACGCCGCCCGTGAGGCGCGCGGTCGTGGCGCGCAGCGCCGCGGCAATTGCCGCCGGCAGCTCGCGCCCTTCGCGCAGGAGCATCTCGTCCACGTGCCGTGCGACCTGCTCGCGCGTGCGCAGCATCGGAAAGGCGTCGACGAAGCGGAACAGGTCGACCTTGAAGGCGGGATCGCGCATCGCCCAAGCGAGCAGCTGCCCTTCCCAGTATGCGGAGGAGAAGACGCCCGGCGCTTCGCCGCGGCTGCGCTCGAACAGGTCGCGGCCGATCGCCTGCACGCGCGCTTCGAGAGCGGCGGGGCTCGTCATCCCACGCCCACGAGCGCCAGCCGTTCGCCCCAGCGCATCTCGACGGCGCGCGCGAGGTCGGGCGCTCTGCGCAGACGCGGATCCTGGCGGACGGTTTCGCGCGCGGCCTCGCGAGCCAGTGCGACCAGGCGCGCGTCGCGCACGAGGTCGGCGAAATGCAGCTCC
Source organism: Myxococcota bacterium (assembly GCA_036560185.1). Classification (GTDB taxonomy): domain Bacteria; phylum Myxococcota_A; class UBA9160; order UBA9160; family UBA6930; genus VGRF01. The sequence goes on along the minus strand of DATBRS010000285.1, from coordinate 10,978 downwards.
GGCAGGCCGTGCTGCCGCGTCCCCAAGAAGTCGCCCGGGCCTCGGATGCGCAGATCGTGGTCGGCGATGACGAACCCGTCGCTGGTCTCGAGCATGGCGCGCAGGCGCGCTTCGCCCTGCTCGGAGGAGCCGCGCGCGACGAGCAGACACACGCCCGGCTTGCTGGCGCGCCCGACGCGGCCGCGCAGCTGGTGGAGCTGCGCGAGGCCGAAGCGCTCCGCGTGCTCGACCACCATCAGGGTCGCATTCGCCACGTCGACGCCGACCTCGATCACGGTGGTGGAAACCAGGATGTGGGTGCGGCCGCGCTTGAAGGAGTCCATCGCCGCCGCGCGCTCGGCGGCACTCTGGCGGCCGTGCACGAGATCGACGCGATGCTGCGGCAGCGCGCGGCGAATGGCGTCGGCGCTCTCCGTGGCGGCGCGCAGGTCCACCTTCTCGGATTCCTCGACGAGCGGATACACCACGTAGGCCTGCTCGCCGCGAGCGAGCGTCGCGCGCACGGCCTCCATCACGCGCCGCCCCTCTCCTGCCCGTAACAGCTCGGTGCGCGTCGGCATGCGGCCCGGCGGCAGCTCGTCGATCACCGAGACGTCGAGATCGCCGAACAGCGTGAGCGCGAGGCTGCGCGGAATCGGCGTGGCGGTCATCACCAGCACGTGCGGCTCGAAGCCCGCGGGCGCGCGCGCCGCGAGCGCGGCGCGCTGCATCACCCCGAAGCGATGCTGCTCGTCGATCACCGCGAGCGCGAGCCGCGTGAAGCGCACGTCGCCCTGGACGAGCGCGTGCGTGCCGACCACGAGATCGAGCTCGCCGGCCGCGAGGCGCGCGCGGATCGCGCTCGCCTCGGCGCGCGGCACCGAGGCCGTGAGCAGCGCCATGCGCAAGTCGGGCACGAGCGCGCGCAGCGTCGCGGCGTGCTGCTCGGCGAGGATCTCGGTGGGCGCCATCAGCGCGGACTGCGCGCCTGCCTCTGCCACCGCGACGGCCCCGAGCGCCGCGACCACGGTCTTGCCGCTGCCGACGTCGCCCTGGAGCAAGCGCGACATCGGATGCGGCAGCGCGAGGTCGCGCGCGATCTCGCCCCACGCGCGCTGCTGCGCGTTCGTCAGCGTGAACGGGAGCGCAGCCAACGCGGCGCGCGACCGAGCGCCGCCGCCCGCGATCGCGATGCCCGCCCGCTGCGCGCGCTCGGCGTGTCGCAGCGCCTGGCCGACTTCGAGCAGGTAGAGCTCCTCGAGCACGAGGCGCTCGTGCGCCGCCGTCGCACGCGCGCGCAGCCGCTCGGGGTCGGCATCCGGGCCCGGCGCGTGGATCGCGCGCAGCGCGTCGGGCGTCGGCGGCAGCGCGCGCTTCGTCGCGAGCGGCTCGGGAAACACGCTCGGCGCGAGATCCGCGTAGTCGGCGACCGCGCTCGCGACCAAGCGCCGAAAGGTGCGCGCCGGAATTCCCTCCGGCGTCGTGTATTCCGGAACGAGCGCATCTCCGGCGCCCTCGTCTCCCTCCCCCAACACATCGATCTCGGCGTGGATGATCTCCTTGTCGAAGCGGTAGCGCTTGATCTCCCCCGTCACGCGCAGGCGCACGCCCTTCTTCAGCGAGCTCGCGACCGCTTCGCCGCCGCGGAACCACTTCAGGTTGACCGTGCCCGTGCCGTCGCCCACGACGGCCTGGAAGATCCGGGCGCGGCCGCGGATCGGCACGAAATCCGCGAGCACGACCTCGCCGACGAAGGTGCCGCGTGAGCCGACCGGCAGCGCGCCGATCGTCTTGCGCTCGCGCCGGTCGTCGTAGCGCGTCGGCAGATGGAAGAGCAGATCGGAGACCGTGCGCAGGCCGCGCTGCGCGAGTTGTTGGGCGCGTTTGGGGCCGACGCCGGGCAGCGTCGCGACCGCGCGCGCGAGCGCGCGATCCGCGTAGCCCGCGTCGCGCAGCGGCGCGAGATCGCGCAGCGAGTCCGCGATGGCGGCGCGCCGTGCGTCCTCGTTCGTGAGCGGCGGATCGAAGCGCGCGCGCACGCCCTCGAGCAGGCGGCGCGCTTCGGGCGGAATCGCGAGCGCCGCGGCGCGCCCGGCGGCAGACGCGACGCTGGTCTCGAGATCGCGCACGCGCTCGGCCCGCGCGAAATCGTTTGCCGCGGCGAACTCGAGTGGCGCCGCGACCGCGCGGAGCGCTGCAGCGAACGGCGTCGCGTCGATCACGCGCTGCATGGTAACGGCGCCGAGGGGCAGAATTCCCGGAGCGAGAAGGGAGGCCTGAGTGAAGTAGCGACGGCCCGCGCCGCGGCGATCCGCCGCCGTGAGGATTTGGGTCTGACCCCTTTCTTTCGCTGCACGACGCAGTGCGTCGCGCCTGACCGTCCGCTCCCGTCCGCTACCGCCGCGCGTGCACGTCCTGCAGCGCGCGCACGCCGATCGTGCCCCTGCGCAGCGCGCGGATCGCGCCTGCCGCGGCGCGCAGGCCGGCGAGCGTCGTGAAGTACGGCACGCCGCGGTTGAGCGCGGCGCGGCGAATCGAGAACGAATCGCGCACGGCGCTCGGCACCGACTCGACGGTGTTGAAGACGAGATGGACGTCGCCGCGCTCGATGCGGTCGACCACGTGGGGGCTGCCTTCTCCGACCTTCGGCACGACTTCGACCGCGATGCCGATGGCCTCGAGCACCCGCGCCGTGCCGTCCGTCGCGAGCACCTTGAAGCCCGCATCGACGAACTCCTGCACCGCCTCGCCCACGCGCGAGCGGTCGCTCTTGCGCACGGAGACGAGCAGCGTGCCGCTCGTCGGGATCGGATTGCCCGCCTCGATCTGGGCCTTGGCGTAGGCGCGCCCGAAGTCGGAATCGATGCCCATCACCTCGCCCGTGCTCTTCATCTCCGGGCCGAGCACCGTGTCGACGCCGGGGAACTTCACGAACGGGAACACGGCTTCCTTCACCGAGAAGTGCCGCGGCCAGATCTCCTCGGTGAAGCCCAGCTCCGCGAGCGTCTTCCCGCTCATCACGAGCGCGGCGAGCTTCGCGAGCGGACGGCCGATCGCCTTCGCGACGAACGGCACCGTGCGCGACGCGCGCGGGTTCACCTCGAGCACGTACACTTCGCTGCCCTTCACGGCGTACTGCACGTTCATCAGGCCGATCACGCCGAGCTCGCGCGCGAGCCGCTTGGTGGACTCGACGATCTCGTCGACCACGGTCTTCGAGAGCGACCAGGGCGGCAACGAGCAGGCGCTGTCACCGGAATGCACCCCCGCCTCTTCGATGTGCTCCATCACGCCGCCGATCACGACGCGCTCGCCGTCGCAGATCGCGTCGACGTCGACTTCGGTCGCGTCGGCGAGGAAACGGTCGACGAGCACGGGATGCTCGGGCGAAGCCTGCACGGCGTACTGCATGTACCGCGCAAGGCTCTCGGTGTCGTGCACGATCTCCATCGCGCGCCCGCCGAGCACGTAGCTCGGGCGCACCAGCACCGGGTAGCCGATGCGCTCCGCCACCGCGCGCGCCTCTTCGAAGCTGCGCGCCATGCCCGAGGGCGGGCGCGAGAGCGAGAGCTTGTCCAGCACGAGGTCGAAGCGCTCGCGATCCTCGGCGCGGTCGATCGCGTCGGGCGGCGTCCCGAGGATGGGCACGCCCGCGCGCTCGAGCGCGACGGCGAGCTTGAGCGGCGTCTGTCCGCCGAACTGCACGATCACGCCGAACGGCTGCTCCTTGTCCACGATCGCGAGCACGTCTTCCAGCGTGAGGGGCTCGAAGTAGAGCCGGTCGCTCGTGTCGTAGTCCGTCGAGACGGTCTCGGGGTTGCAATTGACCATGATCGTCTCGAAGCCGGCGTCGCTGAGCGCGAAGGCCGCGTGCACGCAGCAATAGTCGAACTCGATGCCCTGCCCGATGCGATTCGGGCCGCCGCCGAGGATCATGATCTTCTTCGCGTTCGTGGGGCGCGCCTCGCACTCGTCCTCGTAGGTCGAATACAGGTACGGCGTGTGCGCCTCGAACTCCGCGCCGCAGGTGTCGACGCGCTTGTACACGGGGATCACGCCGTGCTGCTTGCGCAGCGCGCGCAGATCCGGCTCGCGCATGCCCCAGAGCGCCGCGAGCCGCGCGTCGGAGAAGCCCATCTGCTTCGCGGGACGCAGCCAGGCGACCCGCTCGCTCGGCGCCGCGGCCTGCAGCGCGCGCTCGGTGTCGACGACCTCCTTCAGATTCTCCAGGAACCAGGGGTCGATCTTCGAGCGATCGAAGATCTCCTGCACCGTGACGCCGCGGCGGAACGCCTCCGCGATCGCCCACGGCCGGCCCGGCCGCGGCTTGTCGATCATGTTCCAGAGCGCGCGCTCGCCCGCTTCGCCCGGCGGCAGCGCCGGCGATTCGAGGCCCGCGTGCCCGATCTCGAGGCTGCGCAGTGCCTTCTGGAAGCTCTCCTTGAAGGTGCGCCCGATCGCCATCACCTCGCCGACCGACTTCATTTGCGTCGTCAGCAGGTTGTCTGCGGTCGGGAACTTCTCGAAGGTGAAGCGCGGAATCTTCGTCACCACGTAGTCGATCGTGGGCTCGAAGCTCGCAGGCGTCTCGCGCGTGATGTCGTTCCGCAGCTCGTCGAGCGTGTATCCGACCGCGAGCTTGGCCGCGATCTTCGCGATCGGGAAGCCGGTGGCCTTCGACGCCAGCGCCGAGCTGCGAGAGACCCGCGGGTTCATCTCGATGATCACGATCGCGCCCGTGTCGGGATTCACGCCGAACTGGATGTTCGATCCGCCCGTGTCGACGCCGATCTCGCGGATGATCGCGATCGCGGCGTCGCGCATCAGCTGATACTCGCGGTCTGTCAGGGTCTGCGCGGGCGCGACCGTGATCGAGTCGCCGGTGTGCACGCCCATCGGGTCGAAGTTCTCGATCGAACAGATGATCACGACGTTGTCCGCCGTGTCGCGCATCACCTCGAGCTCGTACTCCTTCCAGCCGAGCACGCTCTGCTCGACGAGGCACTGCGTGACGGGCGACTGCGCGAGCGCCCACGCCACCATCGTGTCGAACTCGTCCGCGCTGTAGGCGATGCCGCCGCCGGTGCCGCCGAGCGTGAAGCTCGGCCGGATGATCGCGGGGATGCCCGTGCGCTTCACGATCTCGCGCGCCTCGTCGAGTGTGGTCGCGACGCCGGATTCCGGCAGCGCGAGCCCGAGCTTGCGCATCGCCGCGCGGAACAGCTCGCGATCCTCGGCTTTGTGGATCGCTTCGAGATTCGCGCCGATCAGGCGCACGCCGTGGCGCTCGAGCACGCCGGCCTTCGCGAGCGCGACGGCGAGATTCAGCGCCGTCTGCCCGCCAATCGTCGGGAGCAACGCGTCCGGCTTCTCGGCGGCGATGATCTTCTCCACCGACTCGACGGTCATCGGCTCGATGTAGGTGCGATCCGCCGTCTCCGGGTCGGTCATGATCGTCGCCGGGTTCGAGTTCACGAGCACGACGCGGTAGCCCTCCTCTCGGAGGGCCTTGCACGCCTGCGTGCCGGAGTAGTCGAACTCGCAGGCTTGCCCGATCACGATCGGGCCCGAGCCGATCACGAGAATCGTGTGGAGGTCTTGGCGGCGCGGCACTTCCCTAATTCCCCTTGGCGATCTGTGCGCCGCTCACCTTTTCGCCGCGCTTGTGGCGCAGCGTCATCTCACGGAAGCGCGAGAAGAAGTATTCGACGTCGTGCGGCCCGGGAGACGCCTCCGGGTGGTACTGCACCGAGAACAGCGGCCGGCGCGTGTGCGCGAGGCCCTCGACGGTGTCGTCGTTCAGGTTCACGTGGGTGATCTCGACGGGCTCGCCGGCGCGACGCAGCGAGTCGGCGTCGACCGCGTAGCCGTGATTCTCGGCGCAGATCGCGACCCTTCCCGTCGCGAGATCCTTGCCCGGTTGGTTGCCGCCGTGATGCCCGAACTTCAGCTTCTTGGTGGTGCCGCCGAGCGCGAGGCCGAGGATCTGATGCCCGAGGCAGATGCCGAAGATCGGGTAGTCGTCGGCGAGCGAGCGCACGTGCTCGCGAATGCCTTGCACCGCGGCCGGGTCGCCCGGGCCGTTCGAGAGGAACACCGCGTCGGGCTTCAGCGCGCGCACCTCGCTCGCGGTCGTGCGCGACGGAACGACGGTCACGTCGAAGCCTTGATCGACGAGGCGGCGCAGGATGTTGCGCTTCACGCCGAAGTCGTACGCGACGACGCGCAGCGTGGGCGCCGGGCGCGCGGCGCGCGGGAGCTGGCCCTCGACGCCCGCCCAGCTGGGCTCGCTCCAGGCATAGGGCGCTCTGCACGATACCTCGAACGCGAGGTCGCTGGCCTCGAGCCCAGGCGCGTTGCGCGCGCGCTCGACCAGCTCCGCGCTTCCCTGATGCTCGGGGTCGGTGCTGAGCGCGCCGTTCTGGAAGCCCGTCTCGCGGATGCGCCGCACCAGCGCCCGCGTGTCGAGGCCGCTGATCGCGGGCACGCCGAAGCGCGCCAGGAACTCGGGGAGGGATTCTCTCGCGCGGAAGTTGCTCGGCGTCGCGAACATCTCCTTCACCACGAAGCCGCGCAGGAACGGCCGCGCGGATTCGTCGTCCTGCGGATTCGCGCCGACGTTGCCGATCTGCGTGTAGGTCATCGTGACGATCTGACCCGCGTAGGACGGATCGGTCAGGATTTCCTGATAACCCATCATCGAGGTGTTGAAGCACACCTCGCCCACCTGCAGGGTGCGCGCACCCCACGCGCGGCCGCGATACACGGTGCCATCGGCGAGTGCGAGCGCGGCGGGAGCGGGGATCGAGCTGGGCTTGCTCACGGAAACAGCACTCCGCGGTCGGCGTGATAGATGAGCCGGCCCTTCACGATCGTGCTGACGACGCGGCCTTGCATCGGCTGGCCGGCCCAGGGCGAGTTGCGGCTCTTCGAGAAGCCCTTCGCCGGGTCGTAGACCCATTTCTTTTCGGGGTCGATCACGACCACGTCGCCGGGCGCGCCGGGCTCGAGCCGGCCCTGCGCCAGCCCGATCACGCGCGCAGGGTTCAGCGTCAACGCGGCGATCAGCTGCAGGGGCGTCAGCGACTGGTTGCGAACGAGCGAGAGCACGACGGGCAGCGCCGTCTCGAAGCCGAGGATGCCGGGCGGCGCTGCGGTGAACTCGACGTCCTTCTCGTGCACCGCGTGCGGCGCGTGATCGGTCGCGATCGCGTCGAGCGTGCCGTCGGCGAGGCCGGCGACGCAGGCCGCGACGTCGGCCGCGCCCCGCAGCGGCGGCGCCATCTTCGCGTTCGTGCTGAAGTCCAGCGTGGCCTCGTCCGTCAGCGTGAGGTGGTGCGGCGTGACCTCCGCGGTCACGTGCACGCCGCGGTTCTTCGCCTCACGGATCAGCGCGACCGCGCCCGCGGTCGAGACGTGCGCGACGTGCAGGTGCGCGCCGGTGAGCTCGGCGAGCTGGATGTCGCGCGCCACGTGCACCGTCTCCGCGATCGCCGGATTTCCGGGCAGCCCGAGCTTGGTCGAGACGGGGCCCTCGTTGACGACGCCGTCGTTGACCAAGCAGCGGTCCTCGGCGTGCACCATCACCGGCTTGCCGGTGAGCTTCGAGTACTCGAGCACACGGCGCTGCATGCCGCTGTCCATGATCGTCTTGCCGTCGTCGCTGAACGCGACCGCGCCCGATTTCGCGAGCGCGACCATCTCCGTCATCACCTCGCCGGCGAGGCCTTTCGTCGCCGCGGCGACCGGATAGACACGCACCGGACAATCCTGGCGCGCGCGGTCGAGGATGTAGTCGGTGACCGACGGGTCGTCGTTCACCGGGTTCGTGTTCGCCATGCACGCGATCGAGGTGAAGCCGCCGGCGGCCGCGCTGCGCCCGCCCGACGCGATGTCCTCCTTGTACTCCTGCCCGGGCTCGCGCAGGTGCGTGTGCAGGTCGATGAATCCGGGCGTCACCCAACAACCGCTCGCGTCGACGACTTCGGCGTCGGGCGCCGCGAGCTTCGCGCCGATCGCTTCGACCACGCCGTTCGCGAGCAGCACGTCGGCGCTCTCGTCGCGCCCGCTGGCGGGGTCGAGCACACGACCGCCGCGGATCAGGATTCTCGCCATTTCGGGGAACCTCTCGGAGTTCGGAGGGATTCGCGTTCGCTGCGCTCGTGCTTCACGCCACCGGCTTGCGGCGGCCGGCGAGCAGGTAGAGCACCGCCATGCGCAGCGCGACGCCGTTGCGCACTTGATCGAGGATCACGCTCGGGCGCCGGTCCGCGAGATCGTGCGAGAGCTCGACGCCGCGATTCACCGGGCCGGGATGCATCACGATCGCGTCGTCCTTCGCGAAGCGCAGCTTCTGACGATCGAGCCCGAAGGTCGACGAGTATTCGCGCACGGTCGGGAAGGCGGCGCCGGTCAGGCGCTCGGTCTGGATGCGCAGCGCCATCACCACGTCCGCGCCGTCGAGCGCCTCGCGGAGCGAGGTGAACGCCTTCACCCCGAGCGATTCCACGTGCGAGGGCAGCATGGTCGGCGGGCCCGCCACGCGCACCTCCGCGCCCATCTTGCGGAAGCCGTAGATGTTGGAGCGCGCGACGCGCGAGTGCGCGATGTCGCCGATGATCGTCACCGTGAGCCCGTGGAGGCGCCCCTTCTCCTCGAGCACCGTCATCATGTCGAGCAGCGCCTGCGTGGGATGCTCGTGCGCACCATCGCCGGCATTGATGACCGGCGCGTCGAGCTCGTCCGCGATGCGCTTCGGAACGCCCGAGACCTTGTGCCGGATCACCACCGCATCGGGGTCCATCGCATCGAGCGTCTTCGCCGTGTCGAGGATGCTCTCGCTCTTGCTGAGGCTCGACGACGACGGGCTGAAGTTCACGACGTCCGCGCTGAGCCGTTTGCCGGCGATCTCGAAGCTGGTGCGCGTGCGCGTCGACGGCTCGAAGAACAGGTTGATGATGGTGCGGCCGCGCAACGTCGGGACCTTCTTGACGTCGCGCTCGCCGATCTCCTTCATCTTCAGCGCGGTGTCGAGGATCTTCTCGATGTCTGCGCGATCGAGGTCCTCCATCCCGAGCAAGCCTCGCCCCATCATGAGAGCGCTCCTTCCGGCACTCGCGCGCCGGTCCGTAACAACACGACCTCGAGCGCCGCGTCGCCTCCGCGCATCTGCACGCGCTCGCCGCGCTGCGTCGGGATGTTCTTGCCGACGTAGTCGATCTTGATCGGCAGCTCGCGGTGGCCGCGGTCGACCAGAGACGCCACCTGGATCGAGCGCGGCCGCCCGAAGTCCATCAGCGCGTCCATCGCGGCACGGATCGTGCGGCCGGTGTAGGCGACGTCGTCCACCAGGATCACGACGCGCTCGTCGACGGAGCTCGGCATCTCGGTGCGACGCAAGCGCGGGCGCTCGCCGCTCGAGGCGAGGTCGTCGCGGTAGAGCGTCGTGTCGAGGGTGCCGACCAGCGCGTCGACTCCCGCGATCTCGCGCAGGTTCGCGGCCAGTTGCTTGGCGAGCGGCACGCCCCCGTTGGGGATCCCTACGAGATAGAGGCGCGAGAGATCCTCGTTCTTCTCGACGATCTCGTGGGCGATGCGCATCAGCGCGCGGCGAATCGCGGCGTCGTCGAGAAGGAGTGACTCAGGCGCTGCTGCGGGAGAAGTCGCGCGCGCGTGTTTTGCCGAGCTGGCGTCGTCGTTCGCCATCGAGCGCCTTTCTCCGCCTCGCTGGACGGAGTTAAAAGGAGCGAGGAACCAAGCCGGCGCGCAGGGTAACCCGAGATCGGGGTGGCGCTAGGGCGAGGCGAAGAAACCGCGAGGCCTCAAACGTCGTTGGCGCGGCGCGACGGCGGCGCTCAGGGCGCGCGGTCGACTCCGATGCGCAGATCGAACGAGAAGTTCTCGTCGAAGTGGTCGTCGATCGGCGTGAGGAACAGGAACTTCGCGCCCGCCGGGACGGTCACGGCCGTCGCGTCGCCGATCTCGAAGTCCTCGCGAATGTCGGTCGGGTTGAGCAGCCACGCGCTGCGCGGCGTGGTCACGTCGGTGCCGGCGTTGATCGCATTCGGCAACCGGGACCAATTGAAGCTCCACCACGGGCCGCCGATCGGATCGCTGCGCAGCGCGGCGGTCGAGCTGAACACGCCGGCGACGCGGCGCCGTGCGCCCTGCAGGTTGTCCGAATAGCTGCCCTTGCGGCGCAGCTGCAGGCGATCGCCGGGAACGACGCCGAGCGACACGAGGTCGACGCGCTGCGGTGGCTGGCGGTTGTCGAGCACGGTGTGCAGGTAGGTGCCGCGCGCGTTCATCCCGTAGTCGAGCTCACTGCCCTGCAGCGCCCAGCTCGCTCCGCACTCGTTCGCCGCGTCGACGGAAACCACGGGCGGCCGCGAAGCCGAGCGCAGCGTCATCTTTACCTTCGCCGGGATGTTGATGTTTCCGACCGCGAAGCTCTGGTCCACCTGAATCGGCAGAGCGAGCTGGCCGTCGAGAGAGCCGGTCGCGAGGATCGGCTCGAGCAGCGTCGCGTCGATCGGGAACTGGATCGAGCCTGGCGGCGGGGAGCCGACGCCGGGGATGTCGCCGGGAAACAGCGCGCCGCTCGCGATGACCGCGAGCGGGAAGTCGACCTGCTGCGCGCCGCTCAGCACGTCGATCGCGATCGAGCCGCGCAGCGTGCTCGCGGTGTCCTTGCGAATGCAGGTGAGCCCGGGCGACGCGAGGCGCACCTGCGGCACCTCGATCGTTCCCGTGATGTGCAGCGGGTCCGAGAGGTCGAGGCGGATGATCGTGAACACGCCGCCCTCGAGGGGGCCGGTGATGTCTTGCCGGAAGATGTGGAGCGAGAGCTCGGCTCCGGGATCGACGTTCATCCAGCTGGCGATCGTGAGGGGCTGGCCACACGCCGACAGCGCCAGCGCGGCGACGGGGAGCAAGCTTCGGGCGACGAGAGAGTTCAAGGGGCACCTCCTAGCTCTGTCATCGAGAGCGGCCTAGCCTC
>DATBRS010000284.1:0-2431 GCA_036560185.1 Myxococcota bacterium | reverse complement strand
AACGTCCCCGGGTTCGCGCGCCGCGACGAAGCGCAGCAGGTACGGTGCCGCGAGCTTCATCACGTCGACCTCGGGCGCGAGCTCGCGGCCGAGCGCGAACAGGTAGGTGACCGTCTTCGCGTAGAGCAGCAGGTCCGCGGGCAGCGCGAGTCCCGGCGTCGCGAATAGCAGCGCCTGCGCCTCGTCCTTCAGCGCGAGCACGCGCTCGCCCGAGACCGCGAGCGCGCCGGCGCGCTCGCCGCGCAGGCGCGCGAACATCGCGCCCACCGCGGCGCGCACGCCGGGCTCGGCGCCGGGCGCGATCATCGCCATGCGCTGCATGCCGGCGATGAAGTCGTCGAGCCGGTCGTTCAGCAGCGCGAGGATGCCGGCGCGCAGCTCGCGGCGGAGCTCGGGCGTCAGTCGCTGCGAGAGGCCGAAATCGACGAACAGCACGCGCGGCTTGGCGGCGGCGCTCGGCTCGTCGATCACGAACAGGTTTCCGGCGTGCGGGTCGGCGTGGAACACACCGTCGAGAAACACCTGCCGCGCGTAGGCGCGCACGACGATCTCGAGCACCGCCGCCGGAGCGATGCCGCGCGCGAGCAGCGCGGCGCGCGCGATCGGTAGCGTCGCGACGCGCTCGGCGGTGAGCACGCGTGCGCTCGACGCCTCCGCGACCACGCGCGGCACCGCGACGCTCGGCTCGCTGCGCAGGTTCGCCGCGATCGTGCGCGCCGACTCCGCTTCGCGCGCGAAGTCGAGCTCGCTCGCGAAGCCGCGCGCGAACTCGCGCCAGGCCGCGTCGTCGACCGCCACGCCCACCACCAGCCGCAGCGCGACGCGCGCCAGCGCCAGATCGAGGCGCGCGGTCCGCGCGAGCCACGGGTACTGCACCTTCACCGCGACCTCGCGCCCGTCCGGCAGCCGCGCGCCGTGCACCTGCGCGATCGACGCGGCGCCGAGGGGGCGCGCGTCGAAGCGCGCGAAGCGCTGCTCGAGCGGCGCACCGAGCTCGCGCTCGACGCAGGTGCGAATCCACGCCGCCGGCAGCGGCGGCACGTCGTCGCGCAGCGCGAGCAGCGCGGCGCGCGCCTCCGGCGCGAGCACGTCCACGCGCACGGCGGCGAGCTGGCCCAGCTTCGCGTACGGGCCCTTCAGGCGGCCGAGCGCTCGCGCGGCGAGGCCGAGCGCGCGCTCGCGCGGTGAGAACGCGGAGCGCAGCGCGAGCCACGCGAGCACGCCGAGCTGCGTCACGCCGAGCGCCCGCGCGGCGAGGCTCAACGCCGCGCGCGCCCGCGCCAGCGCGCCCGGCCACGGCGGGAAGAGCGGCGCGGGGATCGCAGCGGCGGGCTCTCGCATCGCGGTCTCAGATAGGACGCGCGCCGAGCCGGCGCTACCCATTCGCGCGGCGCGGCGCTCCCACGATTTCGCGAGCGAATCCGCCTCGCTCAAGCGCTCGTTGCGCGCGTCCGATCAGCTGCCGGAGGGAGATGGAATGACGAGCGCCGTCGAAGCCAGAGCCCGCGTGCTCGTCGTCGACGACAGCCGCTTCCATCGCGAGCTCGCGCGCGACGTGCTCGCCGCCCGCGCCGAGGTCGTGTGCTGCGACAGCGCCGCCCAGGCCATCGAGGCGCTCGAGCGAGGCGGCTTCGACCTCGTGCTCAGCGACCTCACCATGCCCGCGCTCTCGGGCCTCGACCTGCTGGAGCGCGTGCAGCGCCGCTTCCCGGGTACGGAGTTCGTGATCGTCACGGCCAACGCGACCGTGGAAAGTGCCGTCCACGCGCTGCGCATGGGCGCGACGGACTATCTGCAGAAGCCCGTGCGCGCCGCCGACTTGATCCTGTGCCTCGAGCGCGCGCTCGCGCGCAAGCGCCTCGTCGACGAGAACCACCGCCTGCGCGGCGAGCTCGCGCTCTACGCGGCCGCGCGCACGCTCGCCTCGACGCTCGAGCCCGACGAGGTGTTCGCGCTGGCGCTCGAGATCGCGGGGCGCTTCGTCGGCAACAAGCGCGGCTTCGCGCTCTTCCAGCGCCCGGATCTCACCGACTCGATCGGCGTCCAGACGGACGGCCTCACGGAGGCCGAGGGCGAGCGGCTGCGCGCGCTGATCGCGGCGGGCAAGCGCATCGACTGGGCGGCCTACCCGGCGCTCGCGCGCGTCGACCGCGGCCCCCTGCACGAGCTGTTACTGGCGGCAGGCCTGCCGCCGACGCCCGTGCTCGTCGTGCCGCTGCGCGGCGAGGAGCGCGACGCGGGCCTCGTCTGCCTGCTCGACGTGCCGCCCGCGGCCGAGGCGTTGCCGCAGCTCGCGATCGTCGCGGCCCACGCCGGCGTCGCGCTGCGCAACGCCGAGCGCTACCGGCGCGCGCGCGATCGCGCCTTCGTCGACGACGCGACCGACGTCTACAACGCGCGCTATCTGCTCGAAGCCCTCGACCGCGAGGTG
>DATBRS010000283.1:0-5871 GCA_036560185.1 Myxococcota bacterium | reverse complement strand
CCCGGCGAGCCTGATGCTCGGCTGCATGGCGGAGGCCGTCTCGCGCCGGATCCAGATCGACAAGAACGAGCTCGAGTCCGCCGATTGGTTCACGCGCGACGAGGTGAGAGCCGCGCTCGAAGCGCCGACGCAGCGCCTGGGCGTGCCGCCGCCGATCGCGATCGCGCACCACCTGATCCGCGCGTGGGTGACGGAGTAGCGTGCGAGCTCCGCACGACGAGCTCCGCTCGCTCCACAGCGAAGGCTGCGCATGGCGATCCCCGATGATGGCGTTCACTCCGGTCGCTGCCTCTGCGGCGGGATTCACTTCGAGACGACGGGGCCGCCGACCATCGTCGCGCAATGCTGCTGCGTGGACTGTCAGCGCCTGACGGGCACCGGCCACTCTACCGGCGCGATGTACGCGAGCGACCGCGTTCGTCTGACCGGCGAGGTCACGGAGTTCCGGCTGACCTCGGAAGCGGGCAACGAAGTGACCCGTGTGTTCTGCCCGAAGTGTGGAAGCCCAATCCTCGGGCGCAACTCCGGCATGCCGGGCTTCGTCACGTTGTCGCTGGGCGTGTTCGACGACTCGTCCGCGTTCGACCCTCAGGTCGCGATCTTCACGAGAAGCCGCCGTCCCTGGGACGCGCTGAGCGATGCCGTCGACTGTTTTGCGGCGCAGCCCGAGTGGAAGCCCGCGGAGGCCTGAGCTTCAGCCGATGCGCGCGACGATGCGGCCGAGCGCGCGCCGCTCCGCGAGGTCGCACAGCGCGGACGGAATCTCGTCGAACGCGACCACGCGCGTGACGAGCGGGCGGAGCTTGCCGTCCGCGAGCAGCCCGAGCAGGTGCGCGTGGGCCGCCGCCTCGATCTCGGGCAACCGCTCGCCGTAGCCGGAGCCCATGCAGCAGCCGACCAGCGTGCGGTTCTGCAGATAGAACTCGTTCGGGTGCACCGGCAGGAGGCCGCCGGCGTGGCCGGCCATCACGTGCCGCCCCTCGACCGCCAAGAGCTCGCGCGCCGCTGCCCCTTCCTTGCCCTGCACGAAGTCGATGATCACGTCGACGCCGCGGCCGCCGGTCTCCTGGCGCACGCGCGCGGCGACGTCCTCGGCGCGATGGTCGATCACGACCTGCGCGCCGAGCTTGCGGCAGAACGCGGCCTTCTCCTCGCCGCCGGCCACCGCAATCGTGCGCGCGCCGCCCGCGACGCAGAGCTGCAGCGCCGCCGAAGGCACACCGCCGGAGGCGCCGAGCACGAGCGCCGTCTCGCCCGCGCGCAGCTGCCCGCGGCGATGCACGGCGTGGTACGCGGTGTGCGTGGCGATCAGGAACGCCGCGCCCTCCTCGTCGCTGAGCTGCGGAGGGCACTCGTAGAGCGTGGGCATGGTGGCGACGCAGTACGGCGCGAAGCTGCCGAAGGGCTGCGGCGTGAACGCCATCACGCGCTTCCCGAGCAAATGCTTGAGGCTCGGCGTCGCGTCCTCGACGATGCCGACCGCCTCTTGGCCCGACACGTAGGGCCGCGGCACGGGCACGGGATACTCGCCTGTCGCCATCGTCACGTCGGGCCAAGCGAGCGCGGCGGTCTTCACGCGCAGGAATGCGTAGTGATCCAGCGCGGCCTCGCCCGGCCGCCGCTCGCGCAGGCCGACGAGGTCGAGCGCGAGGCGCGACAGCGCGGCGTGCGAAGGCTCGGGGAACTCTTCGCGGCGAAACACCTCCCAGGGTGCGCCGGCGCCGCGAACCACCCATGCCTTCACGCGCGCTCCCTCACAGGCCCTGCAGCGCCGCAGCCTGCGTGCGGAGCTTCGTGGGCGTTCCCAACAACTGGCGCGCCAGCGACACGCGCTTGAACCACAGCTGCAGGTCGTAGGCGTCGGTGAAGCCGATGCCGCCATGTACCTGGGTCGCGATGCGCACGACGTCCATCGCCACCTCGGCGAGGTGCGCCTTCGCGTGCAGCGCGAGCAGCGGCGCCTCGGCGGGCATCTCGCTCGCCGCGTGGGCGGCGTACCAGACCAGCGAGCGCGCCGGCTCGATCGCGGCGGCCATCTCCGCGCACAGGTGCTTCACCGCCTGGAACTGCGCGATCGGGCGATCGAACTGCTTGCGCTGCTTCGCGTAGTCGACCGACATCGCGAGCGAGCGGTCGCAGGCGCCGAGCATGTCCGCCGCGAGCGCGACGCGTGCGGCGAGCAGCGCGTGCTCGAGCGCGGCGCGCGCGGCAGCGCCCGCGCCGAGCAGCTCCGCCGGGGCGACGCCGTCGAAGCGCAGCTCCGCGAGCCGGCGCGTGCGATCGATCGTCGGCATCGCCTCGACCGCGAGGCCCGGCGCGCCGCTCGCGACCAGCGCCAGCGCGTCGCCGGCGGCTACGAGGTAAGCGTCCGCGCCGATGCCGTCGATCGCGAACAGCGCGTTGCCGCGCAGCTTGCCCGCGTCGATCGAGACGCCGGCGTCGTCGCGCCGCTCGACCTGCTCGGCGATCGCGACGCCGAGTCGCAGCTTCCCGGCCGCGAGCCGCGGCAACCACTCCTTGCATTGCGCGTCGCTGCCGGCGCGCGCGATCAGCGCGGGAGCGAGAATCGCGCTGCCGAGGAACGGGGTCGGCGCGGCGGCGTGGCCGAGCGCGGTGGCGATCACCGCCGCGTCGAGCAGCGAGAGCGCGGCGCCGCCGTGCTCCTCCGCGATCAGGCAGCCCGCGACGCCGAGCTCCGCGAGCTCGCTCCAGAGCTTCGCGTCGTGGGCGTCCGGCGTCTCGATCAGCTCGCGCACGCGCGTCGTGGGCACGCGCTCCGCGAGGAAGCGGCGCAGCGATTCGTCGAGCTGGAGCTGTTCGTCGGAGAGTCCGAAATCCATCTCTCTTGTACTCCGTTCGCCTGCGGCTCACTGCGCGCGATCTGCGCCGACCGTGTCGGCGCTGGATCGCTTGCTGCCGCGGGTGAGAGTTCCTCTTGCTGAGATTCGCTCCGCGCAAGGCGGCAGCTTCGCTGCTCGTGCAACTACGCCTTCGGCTCGCGCGGCATGCCGAGGCCCCGCTCGGCGATGATGTTCTTTTGCACCTGCGCGGTGCCGCCGCCGATGATCAGGCCGAGCTGGAACATGTACGTGAACTGCCAGCGCCCGCCGTCGCGCACGTGCTTGCCGGTGCGGTAGAGCGCGCCGGCTTCACCCGCGGCGTCGATCGCGAGGCCCGCGAGGTCGTGGTTCAGCTGGCAGCCGTTGAGCTTGGTGACGAGGCCGGCGATGCCCGGCGGCTCGCCCTTCACGCGCGCGGTGAGCAGGCGCATCGCGTGGCACTTCATCGCGATCGACTTCGCCTGCAGCGTCATCAGCTTGTCGCGCACGAGCGGATCCGCGATCGCTCGGCCGCCGTCGACGCGCTCTTCCTTCAGCCCCGCGACCAGCGCCTGATAGAGCGAATCGCTCGTCGCCGCGCTGCCGAGCATGTCGCGCTCGTGCCGCAGCGTGGTGTTGGCGATCTTCCAGCCCTCGCCGCGCTTGCCGATCACGTTCGCGAGCGGCACGCGCACGTCGGTGAAGAAGACCTCGTTGAACTCGGCTGCGCCGGTCATCGTCTTCAGCGGCCGCACATCGATGCCGGGCGTCGACATCGGCACCACCACGTAGCTGATCCCGGCGTGCTTCTGCGCGTCCGGCTCGGTGCGCACCAGCGCGAACATCATGTCCGCGAACTGCGCCGTGCTCGTCCAGATCTTCTGGCCGTTGATCACCAGCGTGTCGCCCTCGACGCGGCCCGCGGTAGTGAGGCTCGCGAGATCGCTGCCCGCGCCGGGCTCGGAGTAGCCCTGACACCAGACCCACTCGCCGCGAATCGTCGGCGGCACGTACTGCTGCTTCTGCTGCTCGCTGCCGTGCTCGAGCACGGTGGGCACGAACATGTCTGGGCCTTGCCCGCCGACGCCCGACGACACGCGCGCGCGCCCGAACTCCTCGGCGAGGATCGTCGCGATCAGCGGATCGGCCTCGAAGCCGCCGCCGCCATACTGCTTCGGGATCGTGCGCGCCGCGTAGCCGTGCTCGATCAGCAGCTTCTGCCACGACTGGATCTTCGGGTCCTTGAGCGACGTCACCTCGCCGCCGCGCGCAGCGGGGGCCCGGTCGCGGTTCGCCGTCAGGAACGCGCGCAGGTCGCGGCGGAAGGCCTCGTACTCGGGTCCGTAGGAGAGATCCATGCTGCGCCTCCGGCGAAGCGCACTTGGTAGCGCGATTCGCGCTTGCGAACGCGCGGGCGGCGGTGACAACGTGGCGCCGCGCGCAACCCCAACGCCCGTGAGGCCCGCCATGACCGACCTGCACTTTCGTTCCGCCAGCGATCTGACGCGCGCGCTGCGGCGCAAGGAAGTGTCGAGCGTGGAACTGCTCGACCAAACCCTCGCGCGCGTCGCGAAGCTGAATCCGCGCATCAACGCGATCGTGCACCTCGACGCGGAGCGCGCGGGCGAGCGCGCCCGCGCGGCCGACGCGGCGCTCGCGCGCGGCGAATCGTGGGGCGCGCTGCATGGCCTCCCGATCACGATCAAGGATTCGTTCGAGGTCGCGGGCATGCCGTGCACGTCGGGCGCGCCGGAGCTCGCGAAGCACGTGCCCGCACGCAGCGCCGACGCCGCGCAGCGCCTGCAGGATGCGGGCGCGGTCGTGTTCGGGAAGACGAACCTGCCGCTCTACGCCGGCGACTTCCAGTCGTACAACGCCGTCTACGGAACCACCCACAACCCCTGGGACGTGACGCGCGGGCCGGGCGGATCCTCGGGCGGCTCGGCCGCCGCGCTCGCCGCGGGCCTCACTGCTCTCGAGCTCGGCAGCGACATCGGCGGCTCGATCCGCAACCCGAGTCATTATTGCGGCGTGTACGGGCACAAGCCGAGCTACGGCCTCGTGCCGATGCGCGGGCACATCCCGGGGCCGCCCGGTGCCCTCGCCAAGTCGGATCTCGGCGTGGGCGGTCCGATGGGGCGCAGCGCGGCGGACCTCGCGCTCGGCCTGGACGTGCTCGCGGGGCCCGAAGCCAGCGAGCGCACGGCGTGGCGGCTCGAGCTGCCGCCGCCCCGCGCCAACCGGCTCGCCGATCTGCGCGTCGGCGTGTGGCTCGACGATCCGCGCGGCCCCGTGGACGCGGAGGTGCGCGAAGTGCTCGAGCGCGTGGTGGACGCGGTCGCGAAGGCCGGCGCGCGCATCGACGCGACGACTCGCCCGGTGGACGGCGGCGAGCAGCACCGCGTCTACATCCAGCTGCTGAACGCGGTGATGGCTCTCGGCTTCCCGCCGGAGGTGCTCGCGGGCATGGAGGCCGCCGCCGCCGCGCTGCCCGCGAGCGACGACAGCACGCAGGCGAACTCGCTGCGCGGAGCCGCGCTGCGCCACCGCGAGTGGATCCCGCTCGATGACCGGCGCACGCGGCTGCGCGCGCAATGGGCGAGCTACTTCCGCGACGTCGACGTGCTGCTGTGCCCGATCATGCCGACCGCGGCGTTCCCGCACGACCACCGCCCCTTCGACGCGCGCACGATGCGCATCAACGGCCGCGACGAGAGCTACTTCCAGCTGTTCTGGGCCGGGCATGCCGTGAATGCGTACCTGCCCGCGACGGTGGCGCCCGCTGGCCGCACGCGCGGCGGCCTGCCCGTGGGCGTGCAGATCGTCGGGCCTTACCTCGAGGACCGCACGCCGATCGCGTTCGCCGCACTGCTCGCCGACGTGCTCGGAGGCTTCACGCCGCCGCCGGGCTTCTGACGCGGATCAGCGCCCGCGGAACTTCGGCTCTCGTTTCTCGAGCAGCGCGCGTGTGCCCTCGCGGAAGTCCTCGGTCTCCATCGTGCGCGACTGCACGAGGCCTTCATTGCGCGCGGCCGTCTTCGGATCCCAGGCG
>DATBRS010000282.1:0-16252 GCA_036560185.1 Myxococcota bacterium | reverse complement strand
GTGATGAACCTCGATCGCTTCGACCTTGCCTGATCGTGGCATACGGTTTCGAGAGTCCGACGACATCCTTGCCACGTTCTCGCCGTCATCGGACGCAGTGATCGTCCCGGTTCGCTGATCGATCCGTCCCGAGTCGCGTGCGGTAGTAGACGATGCTCCAGATCCCAGTCCCAATGTCCTCGAGGCCGGCCCGCGCCGAAGCTCGGGCGTGCTGAAGCTCTACGGCAACGCTCTCTCGCCCTATGTGCGAAAAGTCATGCTCGTGCTCGAGCACAAGGGAATCCCGTACGAGAACGATCCGCTCTCGCCGGTGATGAACCCGAGCGAGGAGTTCCTGCGCATCAGCCCGCTGCGCAAGATCCCGGTGCTGCGCGACGGCGAGTTCGTGCTGCCGGACTCGAGCGTGATCTGCCGCCATCTCGAAGACGTGCACCCCGAGCCCGCGCTCTATCCCCGCGAGCTGCGCACGCGCGCCACGGCGTGCTGGCTCGAGGAGCTCGCCGACACGAAGCTCACCGATTGCCTCGCGCCGATCGCGGGCGAGCGCCTGTTCAAGCCGCGCTTCCTGAAGCAGCCGCCCGATGAAGCGAACGTCGCGCGCATGATCGAGCGCGAGCTGCCGGGCCCCCTCGCCTACCTCGAATCCATCGCGCCGCGCTCCGGCTTCGTGTGCGGCGAGCTGTCGATCGCCGACCTGGCGCTCGCGTCGGCTTTCACGAACGCTCGCTATGCGGGCTATGCGCCGGAGGCTTCGGCGCAGCCGCGGCTACGCGCGCTGCTCGAGCGAATCTGGGCGACGCCTTTGTTCGCCGCGCAGCTCGCGCGCGAGCACGCGCTCTACGGCACGCGCTTCGCCTGAGCGGCGCTCACTGGATGCGCGCGCGGCCGGCGAAGCCTTCCTCGTAGGTGTGGAAGAACGCCAACTCTTCCTCGGGCCACTGCCAGCAGTAATAACCCGCGCCCGAATCGAAGTCGACGAGCCAGAGCCCCTTCACGTCGGCCCCGAGCGCCTCCATCTCGCGCGCCCAGCGCTGCACGACCTCCTGGATGCGCTCGTCGAAGACGGCGCGTTCGGCGCCCGGCCGCAGCTCGTCGCGCTCGGCTTCGAGTCGCTCGACTTCCGCGACCGCGCGCGCCGTGCGCGCCCGTACATCCGGGACCATCCGCCGCGAGGCTTCCAGCGTCCAATTCTTCATCCGCGCTCTCCAACATCGAACATCGAGCACACGCTCCCGCGCGGCAAATGCTCGCGAGCCCCACTCCCGCGCGTCACACGCGGCGGCGATCCTCACTCCGAGGCTCGCGCCGCACCCGATTCCGCCGCGCGCTGAATCATCCACTGCAGCACGCGATTTCCCTTCGCGCCCCCGAGCACCGCCTTCAGGTCCGCGTACGCCGTCGGGTCGTTCACCAGCAGCCCGAGCGTGCCCTCGCCCTCGTCCACCTTGGCCAGCACGGATTCGAGCCGCGTGCCCGCCTTCTCGATGCTCGCCGCCGCCGCGAGCGCGTCTTCGAGCACACCCGCGTCGCCGACCGGCTCGTAGATCATGCCGTGCAGGATGCCGTCGCCCTTCTCGACCTCGGCCATCACGTTGCGCAAGCTCGTGAGCGACGCCTCCGCATCCGCCAGCGCGCTGCCCTGATAAGGGTCGTAGACGAGCGTGTGGAGCATGCCGTCGCCGGTCTGGATCTCCTTCACGATCGCGCTCAGCCCGGTCGCCGAATCCGCGAGCTTCTGCCCGCCTGTGCCCTGGTCGAAGTCCGACACCACCTTGTTCAGGTTCTGCGCGAGCGTCGCGATGCTGTCGATCGCTTCGGTGCCGCGCACGACCGCCATGTTGAGGTCGAGCGGGCTGACCGACGCGACCTCGTCGCCGTCGCGAAGCGACTCGCCGGCGCTCGTGCCGATCGAGAGCGAGACGTACTTGTCGCCGAGCAGCCCGACCGTGCCGATCCCGGCCACCGAGTCCGTTCGCACGAGCGGCTGCACCTCGCTGCTGAGCTGCATCACGACGCGCACCGGCGGGCGCCCAGCCTTTGGCGGCGCGAAGGCCACCGATTCGATCGTTCCGATCTCCTTGCCCGCGAGTCGCACGGAGCCGCCCGACACGAGGCCCTGCACGTCCTCGAAGTACGTCGTCAGGCGATAGCGCTCAGCGAGCAGCCCGCGGCTCGCGCCGAGGTTCCAGAGCGCGAACGCGCCGACCCCGATCGCCGCCAGCACGAACAGCCCCACCACGAAGCTCAAGCGACCTCGCTCGTCCATCACGCCTCCTCTCGGGTCTTGGCTGCGCCGCGCTGCGCCGCCGCAGCCGCAGCGGGCAGTTCCTCCACGCCTTCGATGAATTCGCGCAGCTCCGGCGGATCGGCGTCGCGCAGCTCCGCGGCGGGGCCTTCGAGCACGATGCGTCCCTGCTTCAGCAGCGCCACGCGGTCCGCGATCGCGAAGGCGAGCTCGAGGTCGTGGGTGACGACCACCGAGGTCACGCCGAGCTCGCGCTGCAGGCGCTGGATCAGCTCGCCGATGCGCCGCGAGTTCGCGGGATCGAGGCCCGTGGTCGGCTCGTCGTACAGGATGATCTTCGGCCCGAGCGCGATCGCGCGCGCCACGCCCACGCGCTTGCGCATGCCGCCCGACAGCTCCGCCGGCATCAGCTTCTCCAGGCCCGCGAGTCCGACCGCGGCGAGGCACCACGCGACGCGCTCGCCGATGCGCGCTTCCGCCCAGCGCTCGTGCTCGCGGATCGGATACGCGAGGTTCTCGTACACGCTGAGCGAATCGAACAGCGCCGCGCTCTGGAACACCATGCCGAAGTCGCGGCGCACCTCCACCCAGCCGGATTCCGAGAGGCGCGTGACGTCGCGGCCGAGCACGAACACGTGCCCGGCATCGGCCCGTAACAACCCGATCATGTGCTTCATGCACACCGACTTTCCCGAGCCCGAGCCGCCGAGGATGACGGTCGTCTCGCCCGTGCCGATCGCGAGGTCGACGCCGCGCAGCACCGGCTGCCCGTGGAAGCCCTTGAAGACGCCGCGCAGCTCGATCGCGCTGCCGCGTTGATTTCGCTCGGCTTCGCCTCGCTGCGCGCTGCGCTGCGCTTCGCTTGCGGCCGGCGCGCTCATCGCAGCGCCTCCAGCACGCGCGCCAGCGCGCGCTCCGCGGGCACGAGCATGAACAGCTTGGTCAAGAAGAAGTCGCTGATCAGCACGCCGATCGACGAGACCACGACCGCTCGCGTGGTCGCGCGGCCGACGCCCGCCGTGCCGCCGGTGGTTCGCAGCCCGACGAAGACGCCGACCATGCCGATCCACCAGCCGAAGAACACCGTCTTCAGCACGCCCGAGAAGAAGTCGCCCATCTCGACGCTGGAGGTCACCGTCTGGCGATAGAAGCCGGGCGCGATCGCGAACTGCAGGTCCGCCACGAGCATGCCGCCGCCGACCCCGAGCACGATCGCGAAGAAGGTGAGCAGCGGCATCCCGAGCGTGGTCGCGATCACGCGCGGCAGCGCGAGCTTCTGCGCCGGATCGGCGCCCATCGCGCGGATCGCGTCGACCTGCTCCGTGACCGCCATCGAGCCGAGCTCGGAGGCGATGCCCGCGCCCACCCGGCCGCCCACCATCAGCGACGCCAGCACTGGTCCGAGCTCACGCACGATCGAGAGCCCGACGATGCTGCCGACGTACGGCTTCGCGCCGAAGCGGGTGAGCGCGAAAGCCGCCTGCAGCGCGAGCACCATGCCCGTGAAGATCGCCGTGATCACCACGATCGGCGTCGAGCGCACCGCGATCTGATCGAACTGCACGAGCGCATCGCGAAACGGGAAACGCGGGCGCGCGAGCGCGCGAGCGGTCTCCGCGCTCAGCAGCAAGAAGTCGCCGGTGCTCGCGACGCCCGCGAGCACCCGCGCGCCGAGCTTGCCGACGGAGTCGAGCGGCGTGCTCACCGCGCGGGCTCGTCCGCGAAGCCTCGCACCCACTGCTCGAACGCGTCGCGGTGGTGCAGCTCCGCATGCGGAACGACCAGCATCCAGCTGTCTTCGCAGCGCGGCGCGACGCGCGTGATCGTGGCGATGCGCAGCCCGAGCGCGCCGGCCTGCGCGCGCCCCGAGAGCTCCCAGGCGGGTGCGCTCGCGACCTCGCGCGCCGAGCTCTCCTCGATCTCCGCGCCCGGCAGCGCGATCCAGAGCGCGCGCCCTAATGCCTTGGGCTGCACCTCCGCGGCGCGGCACTCGCGCAGCCAGCTCGCCCGGCTGCCGTCGGCGTGGCGAAACGCGAGCGTCGCATCGGGCGCGCGCTCGGGCTCCCAGCCGGGCTCGATCGCAGCGAAATCGCCGATCGAGCCGCCGAGCTCGGTGTGCGTGAAGCGCCCGTCGCGCCAGGCGGAGTCGGAGGCGCAGGCGGCGAGCCCGAGCAGCAGCGCGCTCGACACCCACACGCCGCGCGCCGTGGCCGCGACGCGGCGTGCGAGCCGCCACGGTCGCCCTCGATTCGCCATGGGCACGCAACCTACCCCGCGCGCGCGGCGAGATCGAGGCGCGCGCAGCCCGCGCCGGTGCTTGCTTGACTCTCCCGCGCGCCCCCACTACCTCGCGCGCGATGCACGCCGCCGCCCCCGAGCTGATTCTCGCCAGCGCGTCGCCGCGGCGTCGCGGCCTGTTGAGCGGTGCCGGCGTGTCCTTCACCGTAATGCCCGCCGACATCGACGAATCCGCGCTGCCGGGCGAGGCCCCGAGCGCGCTGGTCGTGCGCCTCGCGGGTGAGAAGGCGCGCGCGATCGGCGGGCGGCTCGGCGCCGCGCCGCGCCGGCTCGTACTCGGCTCGGACACGGTCGTCGTGATCGGCGAGGACGTGCTCGGCAAGCCCCGCGATCCCGCGCACGCCGTCGCGCTGCTCGGCCAAATCCTCGGGCGGCGGCACACCGTGCTCACGGGTGTCGCGCTGCTCGACACCGAGAGCGGCGAGCTGCGCAGCTGCTGCGTGGCCAGCGACGTGGTGATGCGCGCGGCCAGCGGCGCCGAGGTGAGCGCGTACGTCGCGAGCGGAGAGCCGCTGGACAAGGCCGGCGCCTACGCCCTGCAGGGCGAGGGGCGCAAGTTCGTGGAGTGCGTGATCGGCAGCGAGAGCAACGTGATCGGCCTACCGCTCGAGGAGACGCTCGCGCTGCTGCGGAGCGCGGGCCTTCCGGTGCGCGCGTGAGTGAGGTCGCCGCGAACCTCGCCGGCCTGCGCGCGCGCATCGCCGCCGCGGCCGAGCGCGCGGGCCGGCGCGCCGAGGACGTCACGCTGATCGGCGTCGCGAAGAAGCACGGCGCCGAGTCCGTGGTCGAAGCCGTCGTCGCGGGGCTGCGCGACGTGGGCGAGAACTTCGCGCAGGAGGCGCGCGAGAAGATCCCGCGCGTGCAGGACGAGCTCGCGCGCCGCGGCCTCGCGCAGCCGCGCTGGCACTTCCTCGGCCAGCTCCAGCGCAACAAGGCGCGCCTCGTCGTCCCGCTCTTCGACTGCGTGCAGAGCGTCGATCGCCTCGAGCTCGCGCAGGAGCTCTCGCGCCGCGCCGCGGCGGAGGGCCGCTCGCTCGCGGTGTTGCTGCAGGTGAACGTCGACGCCGAGCCGCAGAAGGGCGGCGCCGAGCCGGCCGAGCTGCCCGCGCTACTGGACGCGGTGCGCGCGCTGCCGTCCCTCGCGCTGCGCGGCCTGATGGCGATCCCCGAGCCGGCGGCCGACATGCGCCCGGCGTTCGCGCGGCTGCGCAGCCTGAGAGATGATCTCGCGCACGCGAGCGGCGCCGAGCTGCCGGTGCTCTCGATCGGCATGTCCGACGATTTCGAAGCCGCGATCGCCGAGGGTGCGAGCTGCGTGCGGATCGGAACCGCGCTGTTCGGTCACAGAGGAGCTCCGGGATGACGGCAACGACGCTCGAGTCCGCCTCGATCGGCCTGCTCGGCGGCGGCGCGATGGGCGAAGCGCTCGCCGCGGGCGTGCTCGCCGCGGGCGTCCCCAAGGACCGCGTCTGCGCCGCCGACCCGGACGCCGCACGCCGCGATCATCTCGCGCGTGCGCTCGGCATCCGCGCCAGCGCGAGCAACGCCGACGCCGCCGCCTGCGACGTCGTGGTGATCGCGGTGAAGCCCGCGCTGGTGAAGGGCGTACTCGGCGCGCTCGGCGGCCCGGGCAACTCGGCGCTCGCGCGGCCGCTCTGGATCTCGATCGCGGCGGGCGTCTCGATCGCAGCGATCGAGAGCGCGCTCCCGCGCGGCGCGCGCGTCGTTCGCGCCATGCCCAACACGCCCGCGCTCGTGCGCGCCGGCGCGACGGCCTACGCAGCGAACGCCGCCTGCGCGCCCGCCGATCGGGCGCTCGCGCGCGCTCTCTTCGAGGGCGTCGGCCTCGCCTGGGAGTGCCCGAGCGAGGGGCTGCTCGACGCCGTCACCGGGCTCTCCGGCAGCGGCCCGGCCTACGTGTTCGTGCTGCTCGAGGCGCTGAGCGACGCCGGCGTGCGCATGGGCCTGCCGCGCGACGCGGCCACCGCCCTCGCCACGCAGACGGTGTTAGGCAGCGCGAAGCTCGCCCAGGAGACCGGGCGCCATCCAGCCGCCCTGAAGGATCAGGTCACCTCGCCGGGCGGCACCACGATCGCGGGCCTCGAGCGCCTGGAGGCGGGAGGCTTCCGCGCCGCGCTGCACGACGCGGTGGCGGCGGCGACGAAGCGGAGCAAGGAGCTGGGCGGGTGACGTGCGTCCGAGGGCCCCGCCGCCCGGCCGCGCGGCGTCCTCAAGCCAGCGCTCCCCGGCGCCGATGAGTTGCGCATGCCTGCGTGCGCAGCGCGCTCGCAGGCAGGAGGCATCGGTGCGTCTCACGCCGCTCGACATCCGCACGCAGCGCTTCGAGCCCAGGCTACGCGGCATCGACGCCGGTGAGGTCGAGAATTTCCTCCACATCGTGAGCGAGGATTACGCGGCGATCTCCCGCGAGCGCGAGCTGCTCGCCGACCGAGTGCGCGAGCTCGAGGCGCGCGTCGCGGAGCTGCAGGGCGGCGAGAAGCTGCTGCGCGACACGCTCGTCACCGCCCAGTCGCTCGCCGAGGATCTGCGCAACACGGCGATTCGCGAATCCGAGGTGCGCGTCGCGGAGGCCGAGGTGAAGGCGGAGAAGCTGGTCGACGCCGCGCAGCGGCGCGCGTCGAAGCTGGGCGAGGAGATTCGGGAGCTGCGTGCACTGCGGGGCCGGCTCGCCCACGCGCTGCGGCAAACCATCGAGACGCACCTCACGCTGATCGACACGATCCAGGAGGCGGCCGACGCCGACGCCGGGGAGCGCGCGGAGGTCGAGCTGCGGCTCCGCCTCTAGCACGCGAGCGCGGCCTGGCCGCCCCCCCCGCCACGCGGTGAGCGCAGCTACCTCTCCCCTGATGCCCGTCGCGCACACCGCTACCGCTACCGGCATCGCGTTCTGGATCCACGTCTCGCCGGGCGCGCGCCGCGCGGCGGTCGGCGGAGCGCGCGCGGACGCGCTGCGCGTGGCGGTGCTCGCGCCCGCGCTGGAGGGCCGCGCGAACGCGGCGTGCACCGAGGCGCTGGCGATGGCGTTCGGCGTGAAGCACGCCGCAGTGGGCCTCGATCCCGCGGCGCGCGGGCGGCGCAAGCGCGTCTCGATCGCGGGCGACCCCGGCGCGCTCGCGGCGCGGCTCTCCGCGCTGGCAGGCCCCGCCTGATTCCACTACCCAACGCGGCCGTCGACACGGTTCCGCGGAGACTCTCATGCCCGTCTACGAGTATCAGTGCAGCGCCTGCCAGCACGAATTCGAGCGCGAGCAGCGCATCAGCGAAGACCCGGTCAAGAAGTGCCCCAAGTGCGGGAAGCTGAAGGTGAAGCGCTTGATCTCGCGCACGTCGTTCGTGCTGAAGGGCGGCGGCTGGTACGGCGACCTGTACGGCAGCGTGAAGCCGGGCGGCGAGAAGAAGGACGAGGCCCCCAAGGACGCGGCAGCCAGCGCGAGCGACGCCAGCAATGGCGAGAGCCCGGCCGCGGCGCCGAGCGAGGGCAAGACCGGCGCGAAGCCGGACGCCAAGAAAGAGAAGAAGAGCCCCAGCAAGAAGAAGGCGGCCGCGGCCTAGCCGCCCGCCTGCTTCGAGCGCGCTCGCGTCGCGCGGGCCTGCGCATCGAATCGCGCCGTTTTGTCCACAGCGCGCGCGTTGCGTGCCGTTAGAATGCGCGCGCTTTTTCCGACGGAGGGGGACGTGGCGGAGCGGCAGACGGTCGTCGTCGACGGGATGGCGCTGGCGAACGACCTGCGCGCTCGCATGACGCGCGAGATCGCACAGCTCACGGCGAGCGGGCGGCGCGCGCCGTGTCTCGCGGTCGTGCTGGTCGGCGACAACCCGGCGAGCGCCTCCTACATCAAGGGGAAGCGCCGCGCCTGCGCGCGCCTCGGCATGGAATCGGTCGAGCACAATCTCGCCGCGGACGCGACCCAGGCCGACCTGCTCGCGCTCGTCGACAAGCTGAATCGCGACGCCGGCATCGACGGCATCCTGGTGCAGCTGCCGCTACCGAAGCAGATCGACCCGAACGCGATCGCAGCGGCGGTCGATGCCGACAAGGACGTCGACGGCGTCGGTCCGCTGAACGCGGGCCGGCTCGTGCTCGGCCTGCCCGGCCTGTTCGCCTGCACGCCGCTCGGCATCCTGGAGATTCTCGCGCTGCACGGGATCCCCCTCGCCGGTGCGCACGCGGTGGTGATCGGCCGCAGCATGATCGTCGGCAAGCCGATCTCGCTGCTGCTGCAGCAACAGAACGCGACGGTGACGATGTGTCACTCGAAGACGCGCGACCTCGCCGGCCTGTGCCGCAACGCCGACGTGATCGTCGCGGCGGTGGGCTCGCCGCGCATGGTGAAGCGCGACTGGATCAAGCCCGGCGCGGCGGTGATCGACATCGGCGTCAGCGAAGTGGACGGCAAGCTGGTGGGCGACGTGGACTTCGAGGCCGCACTGGGCGTCGCGGGGCTGCTCACGCCGCCGCGCGGCGGCGTCGGCCCGATGACGATCACGATGCTGCTGCAAAACACGCTGCGCGCGTACCGCAAGCGGACGGGCGCTTGAGCGCAGCGCTGCGCACCCCGCTGTACGACGTGCATCGCGCGCTCGGCGCGCGCCTCGTGCCCTTCGCCGGCTTCGAGATGCCGGTGCAGTACCGCTCGATCCTCGAGGAGCACGCGGCGGTGCGCGCGCACGCCGGGCTCTTCGACGTCTCGCACATGGGGCAGCTCTACCTGAGCGGCCCGAGCGCGATCGCCGATGCCGAGCGGCTGCTCAGCTGTCCGGTCGCGTCGCTCAGAGTCGGGCGCGTGCGCTACGGCCTGCTCTGCAACGAGCGCGGCGGCGTGGTCGATGACGTCACGCTCTACCGTCTGGCCCAAGATCGGCTGCTGCTCTGCGTGAACGCCTCGAACATCGAGAAGGACTACCGCTGGGTGGTGGGCCACAGCGCGGACACCACCGACGTGCGCAACGCGAGCGTCGAGACCTGCCTGCTCGCGCTGCAGGGACCCGCGAGCGACGCGATCCTGCAGCCGCTCGTCGCCGCGGATCTCGCGCGCGTCCGCTTCTTCGCGTTCGCCCCGACGACCCTCGCGGGCCTGGACGTGCTCGTCTCGCGCACGGGCTACACGCACGCCGGCGGATTCGAGATCTACGGGCGCGCGAGCGACGCCGAGAAGCTGTGGCGCGAGCTGAGCGAAGCCGGTGCCGCGCACGGCCTCGTCCCCGCCGGCCTCGGCGCGCGCGACACACTGCGCCTCGAAGCCGCGCTCCCGCTCTACGGCCATGAGCTCGACGACGCGACCTCCCCGCTCGAGGCGCGGCTCGATCGCTTCGTGAAGCTCGACGCCGGCGGCTTCATCGGCGCCGAGGCGCTGCGCGCACAGCGGGCCGCCGGCGTTCCGCGCGCGCTGGTCGGCTTCGCCGTCGAGGGGCGGGGCATTGCGCGCGCCGGGCACGCGCTCGCTCACGCCGGCACGGAGGTGGGCTGCGTCACATCGGGCGCGCCCTCTCCGACGCTCGGAAAGGCGATCGGCCTCGGTTACGTTCCGCCGCCGTTCGCAGCGGTCGGCACGAGACTCGACGTGATGGTGCGTGGCCAGGCGGTCGCGGCGAGCGTGGTGGCCACGCCGTTCGTGCGCGGACCCGAATGACAATCGCGAGCTTCCGGGGGGATGCGGTGGCGAAGTACGAGATTCCCGACGACCTCTACTACACGCGCGAAGACGAGTGGGCGCGCCTCGAGCGCGACCGCGTGACGATCGGCATCACCGATTACGCGCAGCAGCAGCTCGGCGACATCGTGTTCGTCGAGATGCCCGAGATCGGCCGCACGCTCGATCGCGGCGAGCCCTTCGGCGTCGTCGAGTCGGTCAAGGCCGTGGCGGATTTGTTCGCGCCGGTGACCGGCGTCGTGGTCGAGGTGAACGGCGCACTGGCCGAGACGCCCGACGGCGTGAACGAGGATTGTTACGGCGACGGCTGGCTGGTGGTGGTCAAGGTCACCGAGACCAGCGAGCTCGAGCAGATGCTCTCGCCCGCGGACTACATGCAGCACGTGAAGGACCGCGAGTAGCGCCCGCACCGGCGGTCGCGCAGCGAGCCGTAGGCGAGCGAAGTTCAACCAGGCTGGAGTCGCTTGCGTTATCTGCCGCACACCGACGCCGACGTCCGCGAGATGCTCGCCGTCGTGGGCCAGCCGGACCTCGGCGCGCTGTTCGACAGCATCCCCGCGCAGTTCCGGCTGACGCGTCCGCTCGACGTGCCGCAGGCTGCGAGCGAGTACGAGATCCAGGCCGAGCTCGAGGCGCTCGCGGCGCAGAACGAGCACGCCGGGGCGCGCGCCTGGTTCCTCGGCGCGGGCGTGCATCATCACTACGTCCCGAGCGCCGTCGACGCGCTGATCTCGCGCGCCGAGTTCTACACTTCGTACACGCCGTATCAGCCCGAGATCTCGCAGGGCACGCTGCAGGCGATCTTCGAGTGGCAGACGATGCTGTGCGGCCTGACCGGCCTCGAGGTCTCCAACGCCTCGCTCTACGACGGGGCCTCCGCGACAGCCGAAGCGGTGCTGATGGCGCTGCGCGTAGCGAAGCGGCGCAAGGTGGCGATCTCCGGCGCGCTGCATCCGCACTACCGCGGCGTGCTGGAGACGTATCTCGCCGCGCTCGATTTCGAGCTCGTCACGCTGCCGCGCGGCGCCGACGGCCGCACGCTCGCGAGCGAGATCGACGGCGACACCGCCTGCGTGCTCGTGCAGCAGCCGAACTTCTTCGGCTGCATCGAGGATCTGCCCGTGCTGGCGGCCGCCGCGCACGAGCACGGCGCGCTCTTGATCGCGAGCGTGGCCGAGGCACTCTCGCTCGCGCTGCTCGCGGCGCCCGGCTCCTCTGGCGCCGACCTCGTGTGCGGTGAGGCGCAGAGCTTCGGCGTGCCGATGGGCTTCGGCGGCCCGCACCTCGGCTTTCTCACCTCGCGCATGTCGCACGTGCGGCAGCTGCCGGGCCGCCTGGTCGGCGAGACGCTCGATGCCGACGGTCAGCGCGGCTACGTGCTCACGCTCTCGACGCGCGAGCAGCACATCCGCCGGGAGCGCGCGACCTCGAACATCTGCACGAATCAGGGCCTGTGCCTGATGATGGCGACGATCTTTCTCGCGCTGCACGGCAAGACCGGGCTGCGCGCGCTCGCGGAGCGCAATCTCGCCAAAGCCGAGTACGCGAAGGCGCGGCTGCGCGCGGCTGGGCTCGCGCTGCCGTTCGCGGCGCCCACTTTCAACGAGTTCGTGGTGCAGCTGCGCGAGCCGGCGGAGCGCGCGCTCGCCCGCGCGCGCGCGCAGGGCGTGGTCGCGGGCCTCGCGCTCACGAAGTTCGCGCCGGAGCTCGGCGACGCGTTGCTGGTGTGCGTCACCGAGACGGCTTCGCGCGCGCAGATCGATCGGCTCGCCACGCTGCTCGCGGGAGAGCGCGCGTGAGCGGCAACGCGACGCGCGGCTTCTCGTACGAGGAGGATCTGCTGTTCGAGCGCAGCCGCGCCGGGCGCTGTGGCGTCGACCTGCCGCGCAACGACGTGCCCGAGGTCGACGCGCGCGCGCTGCTCGGCGCGCTGGCGCGCGACGAGATCGCGGGGCTGCCGGAGCTCTCCGAGGTCGACGTGGTACGCCACTTCACGCGGCTCTCGACCTGGAACGCGGCGGTCGATCTCGGCCTCTATCCCCTCGGCTCCTGCACGATGAAATACAACCCCAAGATCAACGAGCGCGTCGCGCGCCTGCCGGGCTTCGCGCACGCGCATCCGCTCTCGCCGGCGGAGGAGACGCAAGGCTTGCTCGCGCTCTTCTTCGAGCTCGAGCGCTGGCTCGCGGAGATCTCGGGCATGGAGCGCGTGACGCTGCAGCCTGCCGCCGGCGCGCAGGGCGAGCTCGCGGGCATCATGATGATTCGCGCCTATCACGCGCAGCGCGGCGAGCCGCGCAGCCGCGTGCTCGTGCCCGATTCGGCTCACGGCACGAATCCCGCGAGCGCGGCGCTGAACGGTTATCAGGTGGTCACGGTGCCGAGCGGGGACGACGGCATCCTCCACCCGAAGGCAGTCGCCGAAGCGATGAGCGACGACGTCGCGGGCCTGATGATCACGAACCCGAACACGCTCGGAATCTTCGAGACGCATCTCGCCGAGATCTGCGACGTCGTGCACGCGAGAGGCGGCCTCGTCTACGGCGACGGCGCGAACCTGAACGCGCTGGTCGGCGTGGCGCGGCCCGGCGACCTCGGTATCGACGTCATGCACTTCAACCTGCACAAGACGTTCTCGACGCCCCACGGCGGCGGCGGGCCCGGCGCGGGGCCGGTGGGCGTGAAGGCCGCGCTCGCGCCCTATCTGCCGACGCCCGTGGTCGAGCGCGCGAGCGACGGCAGCTATCGCTGGCAGCACGAGCTGCCGCACTCGATCGGGCGCCTGCACGGGCATCACGGCAACGTCGGCATGCTGGTGCGCGCGCACGCCTTCATCCGCGCGCTCGGGCCCGACGGCCTGAAGCGCGCGACCGAGCTCGCGGTGCTGAACGCGAACTACCTGCTCGCGCGCCTGCGCGGCGCGTTTCACGTGCCGTATGCCAACCCGGTGCTGCACGAGTGCGTCCTCACCGACCGCACACTCGCCGGCACGGGCGTCTCGACGCTCGACGTCGCGAAGCGCCTGATCGACCACGGCTACCACCCGCCGACGGTGTACTTCCCGCTGATCGTGAACGGCGCGCTGATGATCGAGCCGACCGAGAGCGAGTCGCGCGAAGGGCTCGACCGCTTCGCCGATGCGCTGCTGGCCATAGCCGTGGAGGCGCACCAGGACCCCGAGACGGTGCGCAGCGCGCCGCACTCCACGCGGCGCCGGCGGCTCGACGAGACGCGCGCCGCGCGCAAGCCCGTGCTGCGATGGCAACCCGGCGGCGCCTGAGCGCCCGCGCGGCGCTCGCGTGCGCGCTGCTCGGCGCGCTCGCGTGCGTGGCCGGCGGAGGCGGCGGCATCGGCAACCCGCTGAAGCCGCACATCACGCCCGACGCCGAGCGGCGCATGGGCGACAGCGCCGACACGCAGCTGCGCGGCGTGCTGCCCTTGATCGACGACCCCGTGGCGCTCGGCTTCCTGAACGACCTCGGGCAGAGCCTCGTCCGCCACGTCGAGCCGCAGCCCTTCGTCTACCGCTTCCGCATCGTCGAGGACCCGACGCTCAACGCCTTCGCACTGCCGGGCGGATACATCTACTTCCACACCGGCACGATCCTCGCCGCGAAGGACGTCGACGAGCTCGCCGGCGTGATGGCGCACGAGATCGCGCACGCGAAGCGCAGCCACATGGCGCGCCTCGCGGAGAAGTCGGCGATCCCGTCGCTGCTCGCGAGCCTGCTCGGAATCGGCGCGGCCGTCGCGACCGGTGACCCGGCCGCGGCGATCGTGGCGCAGGGCACCAACCAGAGCATGATGCTCGCCTACACGCGCGAGGTCGAGACCGAGGCGGATTCCGTCGGCACCGTGTTCATGGTGCGCGCCGGCTACGACCCGCGCGGCATGGCGGATTTCTTCGATCGCTTGCTCGCGATCAAGGAATCGCGCGCCGGCTTCCAGATTCCGCCGTACCTGATGTCGCATCCGCGCACCGAGCTGCGCCTCGACAGCGCCATCGCGCGCGCCCGGGCGACGACGATCACCGGCAAGGCGGATCCCGCGCTCGCCGCGCAGTTCCCGGCGGTGCAAGGGCGGCTCGGGCTGCTCCTGCGCGAGGGCCGCACGACGCTGCCGTCGTTCCGGCGCGCGCCGGACACCTCGATCACGACGCCGGCGCTGAGCAGCGCGGAGACGCTCGTGCGCGCCGGGGATTCCGCGGCGGCGGCGGCGCTGCTCGCCGACGCCGGGCGCCGCGAGCCGAACGATCCGCGCATCGCCTTTCGTGAGGCCGAGCTGCTCGCGGATCTGGGCCGAACCAGCGACGCGATCGCCGCCTATCGGCGCGCGCTGCTGCTCGATCCCGAGGTGGCGCTCAGTTACTACCGGATCGGGCAGCTCTATCAGGCGCAGGGCGACCGCGTGAACGCCGTCTTCTATCTCGAGCAGGCGGAGCGGCGCTTCGAGGCCGGCGGCTTGCTCGAGAAGCAGACGCGCGAACGCATCAACCGCCTCACCTTCCCGCTGTTCGAGCGTTCGGGGACGTCGGACGGCAGCGAGCCGCAGACCGACGCCGCGAAGACGCCGGTCGGCGCCGCGCGGGACGAGTTCCGCATCGCGACCGCGCGCGTGCTCTGGTTCGGCGAGCTCGCGGACGAATGGGCCGAGCGCGCAGCCGAGCTCTCCGTGCGCTGGCTCGACCCGAGCGGCACCGAGGTCGCGCGCGACGACGAGCTGAAGCGGCGCGGCCGCCGGGTCGTCAGCTCGGAGCTCGCGCCGCCGGGTGGGTTCTCGAAGCCCGGCATCTGGCAGATCGAGGTGCTGCTCGCCGGCGAGCGCGCCGATCGCACGACCTTTCGCGTGACGCCCTGAGACCCGCGGCGAGTCAGCCGTGCGGATCGGGCTCGGCGATGCGCTCGCGCGCGAGGTCGGCCCAGCTGCCGCTGGGCACGAGCTGCAGGTAGTGCCGCCATTGCTCGCGGCCGATCCGCCGCAGACCCATGCGGTCGTAGAGCAGCGCGAGGTTGAGGCGCGCGTCCGCGAACGCGGGATCGATGCGCACCGCCGCCTTGTAGTGGTGCAGCGCGGTCTCGCGGCGGCCCTCGTCGTCGAGCAGATTCGCGAGGTTGAAGTTGGCTTCGAGATGATCGGCGTCCGCCGCGAGCGCGCGTTCGTAACAACTCCGCGCCTCGGCGCGCTCGCCGCGGTGGAAGTGAACCGTACCAAGGTTGCACCACGCGTCCGCGAAATCCGGCGAGAGGTCGACGGCGCGCTGGTAAGCCGCGCGCGCCTCTGCCGCCTTGCCGGCCTGCGCGTCGAACACGCAGCCCCGCTCGAACCACTCGAAGGCCGTGAGCGGCGCCGACCCGCCCGCGCCGTCCTGCGCGGCCAGCGCGCCAATCTCGGCCACTGCGGGTGCGGCGCGCTGCGCCTCGAAATCGAGCACGAGCTGCCCGTCCGCTTCGACCAGGGCGTCGCCGTGCCGCGCCACGACTCGCCGCACGTTGCCGCCCCAGACGCGCAGCGCCGAGAGCGGCTCGCGCAGCTCCGGCACGCTCGCCTGCAGGCGCGCGACGGTGCTGCGGATGCGCTGCACCGAGACGCCGCGCGAGATCAAGCCGGCGAGCGCGCGCAGCTGCACGAGATCGTCGAACGCGAAGGACTCCGCCGCCGCGGCGCGCGGAGACACGAAGCCGGTGCGACTCCATGCGCGGAGCCGCGCCGGCGATACGCGCAGAATCCGCGCGGTGTCGCTCAGCGAGTACACCCTCACCCCCGCGCGCATGATCGGCGAGCGGGGTGACGCGAGTCAAGCGCTTCGCGCCATTTCGCAGCGCAGCTCAGCGCAGTCGTCGCTAGCCCGGCCCGAGCACCACGGACAGCTTGGTGACCACGCCGTGCGAGACGCTCGGGCTCACGCCGGTCTGCACCGGAAGCATCAAGGGATACCCCGGCGCCTCCACCTCGCCGCCGAACGTGAACTTGCCCTCGCTGCGCACGATCAAGTCGCGCGCGATGCCGGGCTTCGACGAGCCGAAGTAGGTCGCGAAGC
>DATBRS010000281.1:0-28884 GCA_036560185.1 Myxococcota bacterium | reverse complement strand
AGAGTCGTGCTGCTCGCGTTCGGCTTCACCTCGTGTGCCGACGTCTGCCCGATCACCCTCTCGGTGCTGGCGCGCGCGCGCGCGGCGCTCGGCGCAGAGGCCGACGGTGTGCAAGTCGTCTACGTCACCGTCGACCCGGAGCGCGACGACGCGGCGCGCATGCGCGAGTACCTCGCGCACTTCGACGCGAGCTTCGTCGGCGGCACGGGCAGCACGGCGCAGCTCGCGGCGCTGCGCGAGCAGTACGGCATCGCGGCCAAGCGCGTCGCCAGCGGCGCGAGCTACGCGGTCGCGCACTCCTCTTTCGTCTACCTGATCGACCGCAGCGGCCGCTTGCGCGCGCTCATGCCGTTCGGGCACGAGCCGGAAGACTACGTGCACGACCTGCGGGTCCTGCTCGCGCCGTGAATGCCGCAGCGAGCTCTCGGAGCGTGCGCTTCCCACGTGTGCGGTGGCCGGCCGCCGTGTTGGCCGCGGGCCTGCTCGCGGCTCTGGGCTGGGCGGCGCTCGCGCCGATCCGCTTCGCGTCGCGCGAAGAACGCTTCGTGATCCCGCACGGCACCTTCGCACGCCGGATGGCGGGCGAGAACGCGCCGATCCTGCCCGACGAGATCCACCTCACGCTGGGCCTGCGCGACGTGCTGCTGCTCCACAATCGCGATGAGGTGCCGCAGATCTTCGGCCCGACGCTGATGATGCCGGGCCAGAGCTTCCGCCTCCCGTTCGCGCAAGCCTCCAGCTATCAGTTCGCGTGCACGGCCCACGCGAGTGGGCAGATGACCGTGATCGTCGAGCCGGAGCCCACCACCGCGTGGGCGCGGCTTCGCTGGCGGGCAGGCGCGCTCTGGCGGCGGTGGCAGCGGGTGGACGAGAGCGCTGAATGATGCGGCTGGAGCGAGCACTTCCCTCGTTGGTCGCGATCGCCGCGCTCGTCGGCCTGTGGTGGGCGGCCGTCGCGGCGACGCAGAGCGTGATCTTCCCGACGCCGTGGCGCGTGGTCACCGGCGGCGTCGCGCTGGCGGCGGATGGAACGCTCTGGGAGCACATCGCGGCCTCGCTGCTCCGCGTCGGCTCCGGCTTCTCGCTCGCCGTCGCAGTGGCGGTGCCGCTCGGGCTCTGGATGGGCTGGGTGCGCGGCGCGTTCATCACGCTGAACCCGATCTTCCAGCTGCTGCGGCCGATCTCGCCGATCGCGTGGATCCCGATCGCGATTCTCTGGTTCGGCGTCGGCGACGCCTCGCCGGTCTACCTGATCTTCATCTCCTCCGTGTTCCCGATGGTGGTGCAGACGACGGCGGGCGTGCACGCGATCGAGCGCCGCTACCTACGCGCCGCCGAGAACTTCGGCGTCTCGCGCGCGACGCTGTTTCGCCGCGTCGTGTTTCCCGCGGTGATTCCGCAGGTGATCACGGGCATGCGCATCGGCCTCGGCGTCGCCTGGCTCGTGGTCGTCGCCGCGGAGATGATCGCGCTGCGCTCGGGCCTCGGGTACCTGATCATCGATTCGCGCAACGCCGGCAATCGCTACGACCTCGTGATCGCGGGCATGATCACGATCGGCGTGATCGGCCTCTTGCTCGACGGCGCGATGCGGCTGCTCGAGCGCCACCCGTCGCTGCGTTGGCGTCATGCCGCCTAAGATCGAAGTCCTCGGCGTGACGAAGGGCTTCCCCGGCGAGCGCGGGCCGCTGCCGGTCCTCGACGACGTGAGCTTCACGGTCGGCGACGGCGAGTTGGTCGCGATCGTCGGCCCGTCGGGCTGCGGCAAGTCGACGCTGATGAACATCATCGCCGGCTTCGAGCCGCCCGATCGCGGCAGCGTGCGCATCGACGGCAACGCCCATGCGAGCCCGGATCCGCGGGGCATCCTGATCACGCAGCGCGGCTCGGTGTTCCCGTGGTTGACCGTGCAGCAGAACCTGATGTTCGGCCTGAACGGCCTCGCGCGTGATCGCAAGCGCGAGCTCGCGCGGCACTACGCGGCGATGGTCGGCCTCGAGGGCTTCGAGCACAGCTATCCGCACGAGCTCTCGGGCGGCATGCTGAAGCGCGCCGAGCTGGCGCGCGCGCTCGTCGTGAAGCCGGAGATCCTCTACATGGACGAGCCGTTCTCGGCGCTCGATGCGCTGCTGAACCTGCGCATGCGTAGCGAGCTGCTGCGCATCCTCGGCGAAGAGCGGCACACCGTCTTGCTGATCACGCACGACGTCGAGGAGGCGATCCACATCGCCGACCGCGTGCTCGTGCTCTCGCCGCGGCCGGCGCGCATCCAGGCGACCTTCGACGTGCCGCTCGCGCACCCGCGCAAGCTCACGAGCCCGGAGCTGCAGGAGCTGCGCGTCGCGGTGCTGCGGGAGCTTGGCGTCGATCGCTGAGCTACCGAGAGCGCATCGCACCGGGAGCCCGCATGAGCACGACCGCGCCTCGCCCGACCGAGTCGATCGACGCCGTCGTCGTGGGCGCTGGCCTCGCCGGCCTCTACATGCTCCACAAGCTGCGCGGCCTCGGCGCGAGCGCGCGCGTGTTCGAAGGCGGCAGCGGCATCGGCGGCACCTGGTTCTGGAATCGCTACCCGGGCGCGCGCGTCGACATCGAGAGCCTCGAGTACTCCTACCAGTTCTCCGACGAGCTCCAGGCGAAGTGGCAGTGGAGCGAGCGCTACGCGACGCAGGGCGAGCTGCTCCGCTACATCGACCACGTCGCGCAGCGCTTCGAGCTGCGCCGCGACATCGTGCTGAACACGCGCGTCGAATCCGCGCACTACGACGAGACGTCGGCGCGCTGGGCGGTCGCGGCGAGCGATGGCCAGCGGCTCTCCGCGCGCTTCGTGGTGATGGCGACGGGCTGCCTGTCGTCGACGAACACGCCGCGGCTCCCCGGCGAGGAGTCGTTTCGCGGCGCGAAGTACCACACCGGCAACTGGCCCCACGAGCCGGTGGACTTCACGGGCAAGCGCGTCGCCGTCGTCGGCACGGGCTCCTCCGCGATCCAGTCGATCCCGCACATCGCGCAGCAAGCTGCGCAGCTGTTCGTGTTCCAGCGCACGCCGAACTACTCGATCCCGGCGCACAACGGCCCGATCGATCCCGAGACCGAGCGCCGCGTGCGCGCCGACTACCCGGCGTTCCGCGCCGAAGCGGCGACACATCCGTTCGGTGCGGACTTCCGCGACAACCCGGACAGCGCGCTCGCGGTGAGCCCGGAAGAGCGCAGCGCCGAGTACGAGCGCCGCTGGGCCTACGGCGGGCTCGGCTTCCTCGGCGCTTTCGGCGACCTGATGTTCGACCCCAAGGCGAACGAGACCGCCGCCGAGTTCTTGCGCAACAAGATCCGCAGCATCGTGAAGGACGGAGCGACCGCCGAGCTGCTGTGCCCGAAGACGCCCGTCGGCTGCAAGCGCCTGTGCGTCGACACCGGTTACTACGCCACCTACAACCGTCCGAACGTGACGCTGGTCGACGTCAGCCGTGCGCCGATCGAGCGCCTCACGCCGAACGGACTCGTGACGGGCGGCCGCGAGTACGCGGTCGACGCGATCGTGTTCGCGACCGGCTTCGACGCGATGACCGGCTCGCTGACGCGCGTCGACCTGCGCGGCCGCGGCGGACGCGCGCTGCGCGACAAGTGGGCGGAGGGCCCGACGACGTATCTGGGCGTCGCGACCGCGGGCTTCCCGAACCTGTTCATGATCACGGGCCCCGGCAGCCCGTCGGTGCTGAGCAACATGCTGCCGTCGATCGAGCAGCACGTGAACTGGATCGCGCGCTGCATCGACGACCTCGGCAAGCGCGGCGCGAAGTGCATCGACGCGCACCCCGACGCGGAGCGCGCCTGGGTCGCGCACGTGAACGAGGTCGCGGACGCCTCGCTCTACCCGCGCTGTAACAGCTGGTATCTCGGCGCCAATGTGCCGGGCAAGCCGCGCGTGTTCATGCCGTACCTCGGCGTGCCGCCGTATCGCGCGCGCTGCGAAGAGGTGCGCGAGAAGGGGTACGAGGGGTTTGCGATCGCGTGACGCTCGGCTGAGCGAGCGTCCGCAGTGCTTCAGCTCCCCCGAAAGGCCGCGGCCGCTGCCTCGATCGGGCGATACCGCCGCGTCCGTTCGTCGCCGAGCCTTCCGCCGCAATCAGTCGGGAGGCGGCTTTGGCCAGAGCGACGCGACTCGCGAAGAGCCTCGCTGTGGCCGCCGCGTCGGCCTCGCTCCTCCTCGGTTCGAGCCCCGCGCACGCGGCGGCGCTCTCCGGCAGGGTCGTGTCCGTGGCAGACGGTACGGGTGTCGCTGGGGCGCTCGTCACGCTCGACCTGCCCGCCGGCGCGCCGGGCCCCGCGGCGATCACGGTGTTCAGCGATGCGAGCGGAGAGTTTCGCTTCCCGGATTCCCCCGATGCCCTCGGCCGCGACGCGACCCTGACGGCCGCGAAGCTCGGCTACCGCCACGTCGTTCTCGGCGGGAGCGCTCAGCACGCCGGCGCTTCGCTCGTGACCGCGCTCTACCTCGCGCCCGTCGCCGACATCGCGAGCGAAGCGCCCGCCTCCGCATGGCTTTCGCGCGCGCCCGCCGGTGACGCCAAGAACATCACGCTCGCGAGCTGTTCGAGCTGCCACCAGCTCGCGAGCCCGCGCATGCGCGCCTATGCAGCGCAGATCGAAGCCGTCCGCGCGGGCCCGGGTGCGGACGCTGCCGCGCTCGAGCAGTGGCGCAGAATCGTCCGCCACGAAGCGTGGCGCACGATCGTGAAGTACATGCGCTCGCTTCACTACTCGGTGTTTCCGCTCGAGAGCGCGACGAATCTCGACGCGGTCGACTGGGCGACCGCGCAGAACGCCGACTACAACTTCTTCAGCGAGCGCCAAGGCGAGATCGTCGCCCGCTA
This sequence comes from Myxococcota bacterium, assembly GCA_036560185.1. GTDB lineage: Bacteria > Myxococcota_A > UBA9160 > UBA9160 > UBA6930 > VGRF01. Next base: position 24,010 of record DATBRS010000281.1, on the reverse strand, counting down.
CCTGGCGGACCACTTCCCGCGCGAGACCGCGAGCCTCTCGCACGAGGCGTACGCCACCGGCGCGCCGCTCGCCGCGGGCCCCCGCACCGTGATCCGCGAGTTCGCCTTCCCGCCGCGCGCGCTCGTTCGCGAGCTCGTGCCGGCGCCGGGCTCGCCGTTTCTCTGGGGCGCCGACGTGAAGCGGAACCTGATCGTGCGCCTCGACCCGCGCAGCGGCGAGCTGCGCGAATTCCCGGTCGAGTACGCCGGCTCGAGCGGGCCCCACACGATCGCCCCCGACGATTCCGGCGCGCTCTGGGTGACGATGGTCGACAACGACCAGTTCGGCCGCTTCGACCCGAAGACCGAGCGCTGGCGGCTCTGGACGCTGCGCCCGAGCGGACTCGCGAACGACGCCTCGCTCGGCGGCGCCGCGATCGTGCACGACATGTCGATCGACTCGCGCGGGCACGTCGCGCGCGACCGCGCCGGGAACATCTGGCTGACGATGGTCGGCACCAATCAGTTGGGCACGCTGCAGCCCGAGACGGGAGACGTCGCGTTCTACGACACGCACCGCATCGAGCAGCTGAGCCCCATCAATCACCTGATCTACTCCGCCGTGCTGAGCGCGGACCGCGCGCAGGTGTGGTTCTCCCAGGTGAACGGATGGGTCGGCTGCCTGGACGTGCGATCGAAGCGCGTCACGCAGCTCGTTCCGTTCGCGGAGGGCGAGGGCCCGCGGCGGATGGCGCGCGACGACGAGGGACACCTGTGGGTGGCGCTCTTCGGCGCGGGACGGGTCGCAAAGATCGACATGGCGACCGCGCGCGTCGTCGCGAAGTTCGACCTGCCGGACCGCTCCGCGGCGCCCTACGCCGTGACTTGGGACGAGCGGCGGCGCGCGGTATGGGTGGCCAACGCGAACAGCGACGCGATCTACCGCCTCGACGCGAAGACGGGAGAGATCGCGGTCATTCCGCTTCCGCGGCGCATGGCGTACCTCCGTCAGCTCGCGATCGATCGCGACGGGCGCCTGATCGGCTCGTACGGCAACTATCCGGAAGGCTCCGGCCCGTCGCTGGGCGTCGTGATCGAGCTCGGCGACGAGGGGACGCCGCGATGAAGCGCAGCGCGCCGATGCGTGTCGCTGCGCGTCACTTCCGCCGCCTCGCGATCGCGCTCGGCCTCGTCGCCATGACTGCGCACGCGCAGGACGCGCCGCTCACGGCCGCGCAGGCGAAGCAGCTCTTCAACGCGAACGGCTGCAACGCCTGCCACGCGGTCGACGAAACGCGCATCGGCCCGCCGTATCGTGCGGTAGCGCTGCGCTACGCGAACCCTTCCCCGGCGACCCTCGAATGGCTGGCGATCAAGATCGTGAGCGGCGGCGCTGGCTCGTGGGGCGCCGTTCCGATGGTGAGCAACCCGCGCCTCGCGCCGCGAGATGCGAAGGCCGCGGCGCGCTGGATTCTGTCGCTCGAGAGCGTCGGCCCCGACTCGGAGCGCACCGAGTGAAGCATCGCGTGACGATCCGCTACTCCGACGGCGCGCAGCGCGTGGTCGAAGCCGCCCCCGGCGAAACGCTGCTCGACGTAGCCGACGCCCATGGCGTCCCGATCGTGAGCGATTGCCGGAGCGGTGTGTGCGGCACGTGCGTCGGCCGCTGCGCGAGCGGTCGCTACGCGATGGGCGACGCGCTCGCGCTGAGCCGCCAGGAAAGGGAACGCGGCTGGGTGCTCGCCTGCCAGATGCGCCCGCAGTCGGACTGCGTGATCGAGCTCGACTACGGGCAGGGCCGCAATGCCGCGCGGCTCGTGAGCGGCGAAGCCGTGCTCCGCAGCATCGAGCAGTTGTCGCCGCGAGTCGCGCGCTTGGTGCTCGACGTTTCGCGCCTTCCCGAGCCGCTCGCGTTTCGCGCCGGGCAGTTCGCGCAGCTGCGCGTCCCCGGCACCGACCAGTGGCGCAGCTACTCGTTCGCCCACGCGCCGCGCGCGTGCGCCGAGGTCGAGTTCCTCGTGCGCCTGCTCCCGGACGGCGTGATGTCGGGCTACCTGCGCGAGCGCGCGCGCAGCGGAGACCCGATCGAGATTCGCGGTGCGAAGGGCGCTTTCCACGCGCAGCCGAGCGCTCGCCCGACGCTGCTGATCGCGGGCGGCACCGGCCTCTCGGCCATCCTCGCGATCGCCGAGGAGTTGTTGCGCGAGCAGCCGCCGCGGCTCGTCCTGCTCGACTACGGCGTGCGCGAAGAGGCGGACCTCGTGCTGCTGTCGCGGCTCGAGGAGATGCGGTCGCGCTGCGCCACGTTCCGCTACGAGTGCAGCGTCGAGCAGCCGTCGCCGACGTGGCGTGGACGCGTCGGCTCCGTGGTGGATCTGCTTGATGCCGAAGAGCTACGGGCGCGCGAGGTCGACGTCTACGCCTGCGGGCCCGCGCCGATGGTCGACTCGGTGCGCGACTGGCTCGACGCGCGCGCGCTCCGCCCGGCCGGCTTCTTCCATGAACGCTTCACGCCGACGGGCGTGCGCTCGGCGGATGGCGGCGCAGCTCCGGCCCTGACACCGGCCGCACCCGCCACACGCGAAGACGGGCGCGGAACCGCGCTCGTGATCGGCGGATCGATCGCCGGCATGGCGGCCGCGAAGGTTCTCTCCGAACACTTCGCGCGCGTGATCGTGCTCGAGAAGGATCGCAGCCACGGGCGCACGGAAGCGCGCCCGGGGGCAGCGCAGGGTTGGCACCTGCACCACCTCTTGATCGCGGGTCAGCGCCAGCTGGACGCGATCTTCCCGGGGATCATCGACGACATGGTCGCCGCGGGCGCCTTCAGGGTCGACATGGGAGAGCAGTACCGCATCATGCTCGCCGGCTCGTGGAAGTCCGTCGCCCACGCCGGCATCGAGATCGTTTGCGCCGGTCGCCCCCTGCTCGAGTGGTGCGTGCGCCGGCGCCTCGATCGAGAAGCCGCGGTCGAGTACCGCTACGAGAGCGAGGTGGTGGAGCTCTCGTTCGACGCCGCCGCGAATCGCGTCACCGGCGCCGTGGTCGCACGCCACGGCGCCACGCTGCGGATCGCCGCGGAGCTCGTCGTCGACGCGTCGGGCAAGAACACGCCCGTGCCCGCGCTCTTGGGCCGCGCCGGCGCAGGCGAGCCCGAGATCGAAGAGGACTGCGTCAACTGCTTCTATTCGACCATGCAGCACCGCGTGCCGCCCGAGCGCGCGTGGCGCTCGAAGGTGATGGTCATCTGTCATGCGCATCGCCCGCAGCAGCAGTACTACGCGGCGCAGTACTACACCGACAGCACGCGCACGGTGCTCTCCACCTCGCTCGTCGGATACGACTGCCACCGCCCACCGCGCGACGCCGACGAGTTCCGCGAGTTCGCGCGGCGGATGCCCTCCCACGTGGTCGGCAGCGAGCTCGACGGGCTCGAGCCCTGCTCGCCCGTCTACAACTTCCGCTACCCCGAGATGCGCCGCGTCCGCTACGAGCGCATGGCGCGCCTGCCCGCCGGCCTCGTCGCCGTCGGCGACGCGTACGCGAGCGCCGATCCGGTCTCGGGCGCCGGCATGACCAAGGCGCTGCTCGAGATCGGCGAGCTGCGCGCGCTGCTGCGCGCGGGCGGGGCGCGGCAGGGCCGGCTCGCGCGGCGCTACTACCGCCGCGCTCGCAAGATCACGGATCGCATCTGGCTGCTGATCCGCGAGCAGAACCTCCGCTACCCGTGGATCGAAGACGTGAAGCGCAAGCGCGCCTTCTATTCGCGCGCGCTCAACTGGTACGTCGACCGCGTGTTCGAGGCGCTGCACGAAGACGCCGAGGTGCACCGCCGCTACCTGCAGGTCTCCCACTTCGTCGCGGAGCCCTCCGCACTGTTCGCGCCGCGCATCGCAAAGCGCGTGCTCGGCCGCTGGCTCGGCACGCGCATCGGCGGCGGGCCCACACTGCTCGAGCGCAACTTCGGGAACGGCCGTTCGGGCGATTGGGGCGCGCCGCTGCCCGACGTCAGCGCCGAGGCGCGCTCGGAGGGCGGAGCGTGAGCGACGCGCAAACGATTCGGCATCGCCTCGTGAACACCGGTGCCGCGCGGCTGCACGTCGCGGAGCTGGGCGAAGGTCCGCTCGTGCTGCTCGTCCACGGTTTCCCAGAGCTCTGGTATTCGTGGCGCTTCCAGCTGCCCGCCATCGCCGCCGCCGGCTACCGCGCGGTCGCGTTCGACCAGCGCGGCTACGGGGAGTCGTCGAAGTTCTGGCGAAGCGACGCGTACCGGATCGGCCCGCTCGTGGACGACGTCGTCGCGCTCGTGCGCGCGCTCGGCGAGCGCGAGGCGATCCTGATCGGCCACGACTGGGGCGCGCCCGTCGTCTGGACCGCGGCTTGGAAGCACCCGGAGATTTTCCGCGGAGTGTTAGGGATGAGCGTGCCGTTCTCGGGCCGCGGGCTGATCGCTCTGCCCGGCAACCCGTTCGGTGAATGCTCGCCGCGCGAGGTGCACCGGCGCGTCGCCGGCCCCGAGCTCGAGTTCTATCAGGAGTACTTCGGAACCCTCGGGCCGGTGATCGACGAGATCGAGGGCGACCTGCGCGGCTGGGTGCGCGACTTGATGTGGACCGTCTCGGGCGACGCGCTCGCGGCGAGTGGCTTCACCCTGAGCGGCGGCGACCCGGTCGCGCTGATCCGCGCGAGCGCGCTGTGCCTGCGGCCCGGCGACCGAATGCGCGACCGCTTCGCGACGCCCGCGCACATGCCGGCCTGGCTCAGCGACGCGGATCTCGACGTGTTCGTGGACGCGCTCCAGCGCGGAGGCTTCGGCGGGCCGCTCAGCTACTACCGCAATCTCCAGGACGACTGGCTCGATCTGGCACCGCTGCAAGGACGGAAGCTCGAGACGCCCGCGATGTTCCTGGGTGCCGAGTACGACGTCGCGACCTGGTGGGGCGAGGAGGCGATCGCGCGGGCGCCCGAAGTCAGCTCGAATTGGATGGGGAGCCGCATCCTGAAGGGCGCGGGCCATTGGCTTCAGCAGGAGCGTGCGGAGGAGACGAACGCCGCGGTGGTCGCGTTCCTGCAAGCGCTTCGCTGAGCCGCCGTCCCCCCGTCGCTCGGCTCGCGCGCCTCACTCGATCAGGCGCTGGCGCAGCGCGATCGAAACCGCGTGGGCGCGGTCGGCTGCGCCGAGCTTCTCGTACAAGCTGCGCAGGTGGGACTTCACCGTTTCTTCGCTGAGCGAGAGGCGCTGCGCGATCTCCTTGTTCGACTGCCCCTCGGCGAGCGCCTCGAGGACATGGCGCTCGCGCGGCGTGAGATCCCGCCGCGAACCCAGCGAGCGCGCGTCGTGGGCGACGCGCTTCAGCACCGGCATCGTGACGGCCGCTTGCAGGTAGCCCGCGCCCTCGGCGACCGCGCGGATCGCGCGCAGGAGCTCCTCCTTCGAAGCCGTCTTCAGCAAGTAGCCCGCGGCGCCAGCGTTGATCGTCTCCCACACGAACGCAGGATTGTCGAACATCGTGAAGACCACGATCCGGCTGCGCGGCGTGCGAGCCAGGATCTCCGGAATCGCGACGATGCCGCTCTGACCGGGCAGCTTGAGGTCGAGCAGGACCACGGCTGGCCGCAGCTCCACGAGCTGCGGGAACGCACTCTCGGCGTCCGCAGCCTGCCCGACGACGCGCATGTCGTCGGAGGTCTCCAACATCGCCGCCACGGACTGGCGGACCGCGTTGTGGTCGTCGATCAGGTAGGTGGAAATCACGGGCTCGGGGTGCTCCCGGGGATCAGAACGCGAACCGTCGTACCGCGCCCGGGCGCGCTGCGAATTTCGAGCGAGCCGCCGACCGACTCCGCGCGCTCGTGCATCATGAGCAGGCCGAGGCGGCCGGACGGAACCCGCGCGGGATCGAAGCCGCAGCCGTCGTCGACGATGCTGAGCGCGACCTGCGCGCCCTCCGGCGCCAGCGAGACCTCGACGCGGCTCGCGCCGGCGTGCTTGCGGACGTTGAAGAGCGCCTCTTGCACCAGCCGGAAGAGCGTTGCGTCCTGCCGGCTCGTCCAGGTGCGCAAGCTCGCGTCGAGTCGCGCCTCGATCGCGAACGGAGCCGAGCCCACCAGCGCGGTGAGATGCTCGCTCACCGCCTCCGAGAGCCCGAAGTGATCGAGCACGGTGGGCCGCAGCTCGTTCATCAGCGAACGCACGTCGGAGCTGCACTCGTCGACGCGGCGCTCGAGCGCGTTCAGCTCGGTCGCGGCAGCCGGGTCGCCCCGCAAACGCTGCACGCACGCCTCGACCGCGCGTCTCAGGTGGAACAGGCTCGGCCCCATCCGGTCGTGGAGCTCTTCGGCGAGGCGTTTGCGCTCGTCTTCGCCGGCGCGGATCAGCCGGCGCAGCAGCGTGTTGGAACGGTCGCGCTCGACCTCCAAGCTGGTCGAGCGCGCGAGGGCGATGTCCAGGTTGTCGCGCGCCCAGCCGGCGAGCATCGCTCCCAGCGCGCCGGCGAAGCCGAGGTAGTAGAGCGAGAGCAGCAGCCGGCTGGGATCGAGCGGTTCGCCCCACACTTCGAGGGCCACGACCAGGCCGGCGTTGAGCGCGAGCACGCGCACGAGATCGTCGGGCCCGAAGCGAAAGGCGCCCGCGAGCGTCGTGAAGTAGACGAACGGAAACATCGGCGACGTCGCGCCGCCGCTGTACGCGCAGATGCCGTAGGTGAGGAGCGAGTCGCAGATCGTCGCAATCCACGACGTCGTGCGCGTCACCGCGCGCCGCCTCACCGCCGCGTGCAGCACCGCCATGTAGACGAGGCCGAGCGCGTAGACGACCCAGATCGCGCTGACCCGCGGCATGCCCTCGCGCGCGTAGAGGATGACGCCCCAGCCGACCAGCGCGGCGCGCCGTGTCCAAGCGAGCCGGCTCTCGGCATCCGCCAAGTGCTCGCGCGTGTCGATTTGGGGAGCGGCGTCGTGCATCGGAGTGCGTGTTGCGCGGAGGTGTTGGACGGCGCGCCGGCAGAGTCTCGCGTAGGACGACCCCGCGCACCCTCCCCGGAAGATTTCCCCCGCTCACTCGATTGCGGGATGGCCGCGCCGGCGACCTGCGCGCAGAGTCGCGGCGCGCGAGTCAGGCGAGGGATGCGGCGATGGAACGCGGACGGCAGGCGCGGGAGAGCGTGCGATGACCCTGCTCGCGGGCAAGGTGGCGCTGATCACGGGCGGTGCGGGCGGCATCGGGCTCGCGATCGCGTCGCGCGCGGCAGCAGTGGGCGCCCGCCTCGTGCTCGGCGACATCGACGAGCCCGCGCTCGCGGCAGCCGCCGAGCGCCTGCAGAGCACGGGCGCGCAGGTCGCCTGGCGACGCTGCGACGTGCGGCGCAGCGCCGACGTCGCCGGCTTGGTGGATCTCGCCCGCACCCGGGTGGGCGAGCCCGACGTGCTGTTCGCGAACGCCGGCATCGAGGGCAAGCTCGGGGCTCCCTGGGAGATCACGGACGCGGAGCTGCTCGACGTGCTCGACGTCAACCTCGTCGGCGTGTTCCGGGCCATGCGGGCGGTACTGCCCGGGATGGTCGCGCGCCGCTCCGGCGCGATCGTCGCGACCGCCTCGGTCGCGGGCCTCGTCGGCGCCGGCGGCCTCGCGAGCTACGTGGCGAGCAAGCATGCGGTCGTCGGCCTCGTGCGCTCCGTCGCGATCTCCGTCGCGAAGATGGGCGTGCGCGTGAACGCGCTCTGCCCCGGGATGGTGGACACCGCGCTGCTGCGCAGGCTGACGGACGCCGAGCCGTCGCTGCGCGAGAGCTTGCTCGCCCTGAAGCCGATGGGCCGGCTCGGTGAGCTCGAAGAGATCGCTGCGGCCGCGGTGTGGCTCGCCTCCGGCGAGTCGAGCTTCGTCACCGGGCACGCGTTGGCAGTCGATGGAGGCTACGTGGCTCAATGAGCGAAACGAACGACGTGCACGCCGAGGCCGAGCGCTGCAAACGCGTGGTGCTCGACTTCCTGGCCTCCTGGCGGGGCCGAGACATCGCTCGCCTGATGAGCTTCTTCGGCGAGAGCTCGATCTACCACAACGTCCCGGTCGACCCGATCCAGGGCCTGATCGCGATCCGAGCGATATTCGCGGCGTTCCTCGACGCCTTCTCCTCCGCGTCGCTCGACGTCGTGACCGTGGCGGCGGAACCCGGCCTCGTGATCGCCGAGCGCATCGACCGCTTCGTGACGCGCGACGGGACCGCGTTCGAGCTGCCGGTCACCGGCGTATTCGTCGTCCGCCACGGGCTGATCCTGCGCTTCAGCGATTACTTCGATCTCGCGACGTTCGAGCGCAGATCGGGGATGAAGCTCTGAGCGAGCGCGGCCGAGCGGCACGCTCGCCGCTCGACGGCTCAGGCCTGCGCTCTCCCGATCGCGCGCTCGATCGTGCGCGCCGCGTACACGCCCAACAAGTGGCGCCGATACTCCGCCGAAGCGTGCATGTCGCTCAGCGGGCTCGCCTCCGCGATCTCGGCGCAGAACGCTCGCAGCGCGGGGCCGCTGACGGCCTTGCCGCGCAGCTTGTCCTCGAGCGAGCGCGCGCGGAACGGCACGCTGTTCACGCCGGTGACGCCGATGCGCGCCTCGTCGATCACGCCCGTGCGCTCGGCGCGCACACACACCGCGACGCCCACGATCGCGAAGCCCGACGCCGGCTGGCGCAGCTTCGAGTACGCGGTTCCGGTCTTCGGGCCGGGGAGTGGGAAGCTCACCTCCGAGAGGATCTCGCCCTCTTGCACGGCGCTGGTCATCAGGCTCTGGAAGAACTGATCGGAGCCGACGCAGCGCGAGCCCTTGGCGGAGACGAGCGTCGCCTCGCCACCGAGCGCGAGGAACAGCGCCGTCCAGTCGGCGGCCGGATCGGCGTGCACGAGCGAGCCGCCGAACGTGCCGCGGTTGCGCACCTGCGGATCCGCGAGCACCTCGCCGGCCTCCGCGAAGGCGTGCACGCGCGCGAGCCCAGGATGCGACATCACCGCGGCATGGGTGGCGCGGCCGCCGATGCGGATGCGGCCCCCCGTCACGGAGATCTGATCGAGCCCGGCGATGCGCCCGATGTCCACCAGCAGCGGCGCGGCGGAGAGCCGGTGCTTCAGCGCCGGGATCAGGCTCATGCCGCCGCCGAGCACCTTTGCGCCCTCGGTGCCCGAGAGCAGGCGCACGGCCTCGTCGAGCGAGCGCGGCGCCGCGTAGTCGAACTCTGCGGGGATCATCGGGCGCCTCCGTTCTTCTGCGCGTCCTGAATCAAGCGCCACAGCCGTTCGCTCTTCAGCGGCATGTCCACGTGCGTCACGCCGAGCGGCGCGAGCGCGTCGAGCACGGCGGACACGATGCACGGCGTCGATCCGATCGTGCCGAGCTCGCCGATGCCCTTCGCGCCGAGCGGGTTGAGCGGACTCGGCGTGCAGGTCGTGTCCATCTCGATGCGCGGGAACATCGCCGCGCGCGGCATCGCGTAGTCCATGAAGGTCGCGGTCATCAGCTGGCCGCTCTCGTCGTATCGGACCTCTTCGCACATGGCTTGGCCGAGGCCCTGGATGATGCCGCCGAGGCGCTGCCCATCGGCCAGCAGCGGGTTGATGATGTTGCCGACGTCGTCGACCGAGACGAAGCGCTCAAGCGTCAGCTCGCCGGTGTCGCGGTCGATCGAGACGGTGCAGAAGTGCGCGCCGAACGGGAACGTGGTGCCGGTCGGCTCGAAGCGCGCCACGGCCTCGAGGCCCGGCTCCTCGCCGGGGATCGCGACGCCCCAGGTGTGCGCCGCGCTCGCGACGTCCGCGAAGCTGAGCTTGCGCGCGCCGCCGACGACGCTGAACACACCGCTCTCGACGTTCACGCGCTCCTCGGTGGTGTCGAGCAGGTGCGCCGCGATGCGCTTCGCCTTCGCGAGGATCTTCTGCGCGGCCATGTGCACCGCGGTGCCGCCGACCACGAGCCCGCGGCTACCGAAGGTGCCGACGCCGTGGGTGACCATGTCCGTGTCGCCGTGCACGACGTTGATGCTGTCGATGTCGATGCCGAAGGCGTCGCCGACCATCTGCGCGAAGGCGGTCTCCTGCCCCTGCCCGTGCGGCGACGCGCCAGTCATTACGGTGACCGCGCCCGTGGGCTCGACGCGCAGCTCGGCGCTCTCCCACGTGCCGGCGCGCGCGGGCGGCGCGGTACCGGTCGAGGGCCCGAGGCCGCAGATCTCGGTGAAGGTCGCGACGCCGATGCCGGCGAGCTTGCCTTCGGCGCGCGCGCGGTCGCGCGCGGCCACGGCGCCGGCGTAGTCGAACTTCGCGAGCGCCTTCTCCAGGCACGCCTGATAGTTCCCGCTGTCGTAGACCGCGCCGGTGGGCGAGCTGTACGGGAACGAGCCCGCCGCGATCAGATTGCGCTTGCGGATCTCGACGCGATCGAGGCTGAGCTTCGCCGCCACCGCGTCCATCAGGCGCTCGATGTTGTAGGCCGCCTCGGGCCTGCCAGCGCCGCGATACGCGTCGGTCGCCATCGTGTGCGTGTAGACGACGTCGATCTCCCAGGAGACGGCCTGGATCGTGTACGGCCCGGCGGCGAGCAGGTGCGTGAACGTGGGGATCGCGGGCCCGAGCATCGAGGCGAAAGCGCCGAGCTCGGCGAGCGTCTTGCCGCGCACCGCGCGGATCTTGCCGTCGCGGTCGTAGGCGGCCTCGACGTGGCTCACGTGCCCGCGGCCGTGCGCGGAAGCCGCGAGATTCTCGGTGCGCGTCTCCGCCCATTTCACGGGCCGGCGCAGCTGCCGCGAGATCCACGGCAAGAGACACTCCTCGCCGTAGTTCGGAATCTTCTGTCCGAAGCCGCCGCCGACCTCGGGCGCGATCACGCGGATGCGCAACTCCGGGAGGCCGAGGCAGATCGCGATCTGCTGCTTGCAGCCGTGGGGCGTCTGCGTCGACGTCCACACCGTCAGCTTCTGCGGCCCGTCCTCCCAGTGCGCGACCACGGCGCGGCCTTCCATCGGGACCGGCGCGACGCGCTGGTTCACGAGCCGCAGCGCGACCGTGCCGTGCGCCTCGGCGAACAGGCGCTCCGTCTCGGGATGCGGCATCGCGAGGTGCACGGCCAGGTTCGTGCCGAACTGCTCGTAGACGAGCGGCGCGCCCGGCCGCAGCGCGGCCTCGGGATCGACCACCGCGTCGCGCGCGTCGATCTCGACCTCGACGTCGAGCGCCGCGTCGCGCGCGGCGTACTTCTCGCGCGCGATCACGACGGCGACTGGCTGGCCCGCGTAGCGCACCTCGCCGTCCGCGAGCAGCGGATGCGGCGAGTGATTCATGCCGGGCAGCACGGCGGTGCACGGCGCCGCTCCCACCTTGCCGCGCAGGTCGTCGAAGGTGAACACGGCGACCACGCTCGGCCGCTCCTTCGCGCGCGTCGCGTCGATCTTCACGATGCGGCCCGCGGCATGGTCGCTGCGCACGAATGCGGCGTGCAGCATGCCGTGCAGCTTCACGTCGTCGGTGTACGTCGCCATGCCGCGAATCAGGCGCGGATCTTCGCGGCGCTTGATGCGCTCGCCGACCATCACGGGTTTCAGCGCCACGTCACTTCCCCTCGCGCATTGCGCGCGCCGCGTGCTGCACCGCGTTCACGATCTGCTGGTAGCCGGTGCAGCGGCAGATGTTGCCTTCGAGCGCGTGGCGGATCTGCGCCTCGCTCGGGCTCGCGTTCTCGGCGAGCAGCGCCGACGTCGCCATGATCATGCCGGGCGTGCAGTAGCCGCACTGCAGGCCATGCTCCTCCCAGAAGCCCTTCTGCACGGGATGCAGCGCGTCGGCCTCGCCCATGCCTTCGATCGTGCGCACGGCGCAGCCGTCCGCCTGCACCGCGAACAGCGTGCAGCTCTTCACCGCCTTGCCGTCGAGGTGAACGGTGCACGCGCCGCACAGCGAGGTCTCGCAGCCGATGTGCGTGCCCGTCAGCCCGAGCTCCTCGCGCAGGAAGTGCACGAGCAGCGTGCGCGGCGCGACGTCCGCGTCCTGCGCCTCGCCATTCACGGTCAGCCGAATCTTCACGTCAGGCCTTTCTTTCCGACTCTCCGCTCGCCTGCGGCTCGCTGCGCGCCGGCTGCGCCAGCTTCGCTGGCGCTGGCCGGCTTGCGCTTCCCGAGCTGCATTCGGTCGGAGCTCTGCGTTCGTGGTTCGAAGGCGCGCAGCGTACTCCGGCTCAGGCGACCCGCGCGACGATCTCGTCCATCTTCTCGTGCGCTTCCTCCGGCACGCGGAAGGTCGTCATCCAGCGCAGCACGGCGAGGTCGGCGCTCGCGACGGCGGCGCGGCCTGCGAGCCAGGCGTGGCCGCGCAGCAGCTTGATCGACTTCACCAGGAAGCTGCGGTCGGTCAGCAGCGAGTTGGTCTCGTCGCAGCCGTACTCGGCGCGCAGGATGCGCAGCACCTCGAGCAGGGCGTCGCGCACAGCTTGCGGAACCGCCACGCCGGCGAGCGCGGCGTAGGCGGCGTCGAGCGCCGCGCGGTCGCACACCGCGCGGGCGCGCGCGTCGTCCGCGAGGGCGCCCGCCGCGGCCCGCTCCAGCAGCTCGCGCGCGGGCGCCTCGTCCAGCGCGCCGAGGAGGCCCGGCACGCGCAGCTGCAGCGCGAAGCGATCGAGGTTCGCCGGGTCGAGCGGCTCGTTGTAGTACTCGTCGCGCTGGGGGTTGCTGGTCGCGATCGCGGTCAGCAGCGGAATCGGCGCATCGCCGAGCTTGCGCTCCTGCAGCAGCCGTAACAACACGTTCAGCGCCTCGCCGGGCGCGCGCGAGATGTCGTCGAGCACGCACAGCTCGGCGGTCGCGATGCCGCCGGGCAGCGTGCGCTGCGCGATGCGCTCGCCGCCGCCCGCGAGCGGTTCGCGCTCGAGCACGACGTCGCCCACCAGCTCCGCGAGCCGCGTGTCGCGGTGCAGCTGGTAGAAGAAGAAGCGCAGCCCGCCCGCCCGCGCAGCGACTTCGGCCATGCGCGTCTTGGCCGCGCCCGGCGGGCCCTCGAGGTAGATGTGCTCGCGGCAGAGCAGCGCGAGCAGCAGCGCGCGCTTGGCCTCGCCGTGCCCGACCACGAAGGCGTCGAGCTGTTCCTCGATCTCGCGAAGGCGCTCGCGGGCGGCGGCGGCGGTCGGCATGCGCGCGCTCTCTATCGCAGCGCGCGCAGCGGCGCGACGGGATACGGCCCACGCACGGGCACGAGCGCGCTGCGGCCGCGATCGCGCGCCACGCGAAAGCACAGCCCGCCCGTCTCCTCCGCGAGCTCGACGAGCAGCGGCGGCGTTTCCTCGTTGCCGAGGAAGACTGTGTGAATGCGCGCGCCGAGCTCCCGCGCCAGCGCGCGCTCGCGCGCGGCGCGTGCGTCGCCGACCACCGGCACGCCGTCGGTCAGCAGCGCGATGTGCCCGCCGCGCTGACGAAGCGCGCGCAATCCCTCGAGCGCGACGCGCAGCGGCGCCTCGTAGCTGGTGCGGCCCTCGGCGCGCGCCAGCCGCGCGCGCTCGAGCAGCGCGCGATAGCGGCGGTGAAAGAGCGCGCCATCCACGAGGAAGGGCTCGGCGTCGTGGTGGAACTCGACGTAGGCGACGCGCATGCGGCGCTTCGCGGCCGCGCGCACGAGGCCGGCGACGACGTCGGCGGCGAGGCGCGTGCGCGCGCCCTCCATCGAGGCGGAGATGTCGCGCAAGAGGACGAGCGCGCCGCCGCGGCTGCGGCGTTCGCGCCGTAACAAGGCCGGGCCGCCTGGCCAGCTCGCGCGCGCGTACAGCGCGAGCTCGACGGTGTCCGCGTCGGCGGCGTCGGCGAGGCTGCGCAGCGGCGCGCGCTTGCGGGGCGATCCGCCGGGATCGGGTGCGCGCTCGGCCTTGGCGCGATCGAGCTGGCCGCGGAGCGCGCGCACGAGCCGCGACACGTCGGCGGGCTCGGGCCGATGCCGCAGCGGAGCGATCGGGGAGAGCCGGGCGCTGCGCTCGGCGGCGGGCGCCTCGCGGCGCGGGCTCGCCGAACGGGCGCCCGCGTCGCCTGACAGCGCGCGGCCCGCGCGCGGCGTACTCGAAGGCGGCGCGAGCGCGCCCGCGGCCGCGCGCTCGATCAACTGCTCCGCCGCGCTCAGCAGCGCCTCCGGCACGCGCGCCGCGAGCATGAAGCGCGCCGCGCGCAGGTCGGCGCGCGCGGCCTCGCTGCGCCCATGCAGCGCCGCGTGCGCGCGCAGCACAGCGAGGCCGGGCGCCGAGACGACGCGGTCGCTCGCGGACGCGGCGCCCGCGGCTTGCGCGAGCTGCGCGATGCGGCGCCACAGCGCGAGCCACTCGGCGAGCAGGGGCGCCGGCAGCGCGACGCCGCGTGCCGCGAGCGCGAGCGAGGCCGCGGGAAGCGCGGCCGGCGCGACTTCCGCGCGAGGAGACGCATCCGACGCACGCGAGAGCAGCACGCCCGCGAGCGTGGCGTCGGCTTGCAGCGCGAGGCCGCGCAGCCTCACTTGCACGGCGAAGCGATCGAGCTGCGCCGGCTCGAGCGCGTCGGCGTGCCGCGCTTGATTGCGGGGCAGCTGTGTCGCGATCGCGCTGCGCAGCGGCAGCGCGCCGCTCGGCGCCTCGCGCTCACCGAGCATGCGCAGCAGCGGCGCGAGCGCCTCGCCGGGCGCGCGCTCCAGGTCGTCGAGCAGCCAGAGCTCCGCGCGCGCGAGCGCGCCAGGCAGCGCGCGCAGCGCGAGCCGTTCGCCCGGACCGTGCGGCGTGCGCACCAGCGCGACCTCCCCCAACAACTCGGCCGCGCGCGTGTCGCGGTGGAAGGCGATGCGCGCGACCGTGGCGCCCGAGGCGGCGAGCGCAGCCTCCGCGAGCGCGCTCTTGCCGCAGCCGCTGGGGCCGATCAGCAGTGCGTGCTGCTCGGCGAGCAGCGCGAGCTCGAGCGCGAGCTTTGCGTCGTGCTGGCCCACGATCGCCGCATCGAGGGCGGTGCGCAGGCGCGAGAGCGGAGCGGGCGGCGGCATCGCGGCCGAGGCTATCTCGCGCAGTGTCCGCGGCGCCGCCCGCTGCGCGGCGCGCGAGAACGCGCTCCACTCCGGCTCACGGAGGCAAGCATGCCGGGCGCCCTCATCGATCTCAGCGTCGCCGCGCGGCTCGGTCTGCGCGAAGCCGGCCGCGCGCTGCGCGGACTGCGCGAGCCCGAGCCCGACCTGGACGCGTTCGAGAGCGAGCTCGAGCGCGCGCTCGCCGCGCTGCCTGCCGGCGTCGTCGCGGAGCGCGCCTGGATTCGCCTGCCCGCGAGCGAGCCGCCGTGGCGCGACACCGGGATTGCGCTCCAAGCGGGCGAGGAGGCGAGCGTGTTCGCGACCGGACGCGCCTACCTCTCGCGCCCGCTCGACATCTTCGTCTCGCCGAAGACGCAGCTCTGGGCGCGCATCGGCGAACGCGGGATCATCCGCTCGTCGAGCCGCGACACCAACACACTGCGCGCGAACGAGCCCGGCGCGCTCTACCTCGGCAACTACTTCCCCAATGACTGGCGCGACACGAGCGGCGCCCGGCTTCAGAGCGACAGCGTGTACGCGGGAGCGCAAGGGCAGATGCGCGTGTGCGTCGTGCGCTGGCGCGGAGCGGCGGCAGACGGGCTCGCGGCGCTGGCGCGAGCGGGCGACCCGCTTGGCGTCGCGTCGAGCGAGCGCGAGCGCTTGGGGCGCGGCGATCCCGCGCCGCCCGGCTGGCGTTACCTCTGGCACCTCGGCGACGCCGAGATCTTCCGCCCCGCCGCAGATCCCCAAGGCGTGGCCGCGCTCGCCTGCGACGTGTGCGGCGACGTCGGCATCCTGCAGCGCGAGGCGCCCTTCGCGCTGCGGCCCGGCACCGAGCTCACCTGGCGCTGGCGCGTCGACGCGCTGCCCGGCCTGGTGCGCGAGGACAGCGTGCCGAGCCACGACTATCTGAGCCTCGCCGTCGAGTTCGCGAACGGGCTCGACCTCACTTATTATTGGAGCAAGGAGCTGCCCGTCGGCACCGCCTTCTGGTGCCCGCTCCCGAATTGGAAGCACCGCGAGTTCCACGTGGTGCAGCGCTCGGGCTCCGACGGCCTCGGCACATGGCAGGACGAACGCCGCGATCTGCACGCCGACGCGCTGAAGTACTTCGGCGCCCACCCCGGCGACGTGGTGCGCGTCTGGCTGATCGCAGTCAGCGTCTTCAAACGCCAACGCGGCCAGTGCGCCTATTCAGGCATCGAGCTGCGCAGCGGAGGCGAGAAGCTCGCGGTGCTGTGAGCACGGCTCGACTCTTCTCGGAAGCAAAGGGGTCTGACCCCTTTGCTTCCGCTAGCGCGCGCGCTTCCCCCAGAGACCGACGCGACGCGCGCCGGCGCGGGGGCGGGCGGGCGTGAGTCGCAGGCGCAGGCCCGATCCGAGGCAACCCGGTCGCACGCCTCAACAGCCCGCTGCGCGGCGTGAGCGCGCAAGCGCGCCCATCGGCAGCGCGCTCTCCCCCACCCAACCCCGCACAACCCAACGCCAAGGGCCGGAGCCGCGACCACCCCGCCCGCCCCCGCGCCGCCTCGATGCTCTTCGTGCGCCCGTCAGTGCTCCAACTTCTTGAACCGCACCCGATGCGGCTGATCCGCCTCCGCACCCTTCCGCCGCTTGTAGTCCGCCTCGTACTCCTGATAATTCCCCTCGAACCACTCCGCGTGCGAGTCGCCCTCGAAGGCGAGCATGTGCGTGGCGATGCGGTCGAGGAACCAGCGGTCGTGGCTGATCACGACCACGCAGCCCGCGAAGCCGACGAGCGCGTCTTCGAGCGCGCGCAGCGTGTCGACGTCGAGGTCGTTGGTCGGCTCATCGAGCAGCAGCACGTTGCCGCCGCTCTTCAGCAGCTTGGCGAGGTGCACGCGGTTGCGTTCGCCGCCTGACAAGTCTCCGACGCGCTTCTGCTGGTCGGCGCCCTTGAAGCCGAACGAGGCGACGTAGGCGCGCGACGCGATCTCGCGCCGGCCGAGCGCGATGCGCTCCGCGCCGCCGCTGATCTCCTCCCAGACCGACTTGCCCGCGGCGAGCAGATCCCGGCTCTGATCGACGCAGGCGAGCTTCACGGTGTCGCCGAGCCGGATCGAGCCGGCGTCGGGCTTCTCCTCGCCGACCAGCATGCGGAACAGCGTCGACTTGCCGACGCCGTTCGCGCCGATCACGCCCACGATGCCGCCCGCAGGCAGATTGAACGTGAGGTCGTCGATCAGCAGCCGGTCGCCGTAGCCCTTCACGAGGTTCTTCGCCTCGATCACGACGTCGCCGAGCCGCGGGCCGGCGGGGATGTTGATCTCGACCGTCTCCGGCGCGCGCTGCTCTTCCTGCTGGCGCAGCGCCTCGAACTCGCGGATGCGCGCCTTGCTCTTCACCTGCCGCGCACGCGGCGACATCTTGATCCACTCCATCTCGCGATCGAGCGTGCGCTGGCGCGCCCCGGTTTGCTTCTCCTCGACCGCGAGCCGCGCCTTCTTCTGCTCGAGCCAGCCGGTGTAGTTGCCCTGATAAGGGATGCCGCGGCCGCGGTCGAGCTCGAGGATCCAGCCCGCGACGTTGTCGAGGAAGTAGCGATCGTGGGTGACCGCCACGACGGTGCCCAGATACTCCTTGAGGAAGTTCTCCAGCCACGCGACCGACTCGGCATCGAGGTGATTGGTGGGCTCGTCGAGCAGCAGCATGTCGGGCTTCGAGAGCAAGAGGCGGCAGAGCGCGACGCGGCGCCGCTCGCCGCCCGACAGCTTGGCGACGTCGGCGTCGCCCGGCGGGAGGCGCAGCGCGTCCATCGCGATGTCGAGCGTGCGGTCGAGCTCCCAGCCGTTCACCGCCTCGATCTGATCCTGCAGGCGCCCCTGCTCTTCGAGCAGCTTCGTCATCGCATCGTCGCCCTGCGGCTCGGCGAACTTCGCGGAGATCTCCTCGAAGCGCGTGAGCAGGCTCTTCACCGCGATCGCGCCGTCCTCGACGTTGCCCTTCACGTCCTTGCTCGCGTCGAGCTGCGGCTCCTGCGCGAGGTATCCGATCTTCAGCGCCGGATGCGGGCGCGCCTCGCCGAGAAAGTCCTTGTCGACGCCGGCCATGATGCGCAGCAGCGAGCTCTTGCCCGAGCCGTTCGGCCCCAGCACCCCGATCTTCGCGCCCGGCAGGAACGCCAGCGTGATGCCATCGAGGATCACGCGATCCGGCGGCACTACCCGCCGCAGATCGCGCATCGTGAACACGAAATCCGCCATCGTCCGCTGCCCCCAGTTCCAGAAGGGCGCGCAACGTAGCAGCGCGAGCGCTCACGCCTTGCGCAGATCCTCGATCAGCGAGGACGTGTCTCGCCGGCCGCCGCCCGCTCGCTGGAGGCGCGCGTACTGCGCATCCACCCTGTGCGCGCCGTCGACCGGTGCGCCGATTCGCTCCGCCTCCGCGATCGCGATCCCGAGGTCCTTGCGCATCCAATCCACCGCGAAGCCGAAGTCGTACTGCGCGGCCGCCATCGTGCGCGCGCGGTTGTCGAGCTGCCACGACTGCGCCGCGCCTCGCGAGATCGCCTCGATCACGCGCCCGAGCTCGAGGCCCGCGCACTCCGCGAAGCGCAGGCCTTCGGCGAGCCCGGCGAGCACGCCCGCGATGCACAGCTGGTTCACCGCCTTGGTGAGCTGCCCGGCGCCCGCGCCGCCGATGCGGAGCGCGCTCTTCGCGTAACAAGCGAGCACCGGGGCGATGCGCGCGAACGCGGCCTCGTCGCCGCCCGCCATCACGCTCAGCTGCCCGCGCTTCGCGCCCTCCTCGCCGCCCGAGACGGGCGCGTCGATGAAATGCGCCCCGCGCCGCTCCGCCTCGGCGGCGAGCTCGCGCGCCAGCGCGGGCGACGCGGTGGTGTGGTCGACCAAGGTGGCGCCGCGCGCGAGCGCGGCGAGGGCGCCGTGCTCTCCGAGCGTGATCGCGCGCAGATCCGCGTCGTTGCCCGTGCACGCGAACACGATCTCCGCGCCGGTCGCGGCCTCGTGCGGCGTGGCAGCGACGCGCCCGCCGAACTCCGCAGCCCACGCGTCCGCTCTCGCGCGCGTGCGGTTGTAGACGGTGACGGAGTGGCCCGCGCGTGCGAGGTGCCCCGCCATCGGCCGGCCCATCGCGCCCAGACACAAGAATGCGACGTTCACGCGCCCTCCCATTCTGCCGCCGCGAGCGCTTCCGCGGAGGCCGCCCAGCTCGCGATGCGCTCGATCTCGATCCGTAACAACATCGGCTCGCCCGCGTGCAGCGGCGTGTGCGCGTACTGCGGATACTTCGCGCGCAGCGCCGCCTCGCCCGCCGCCAGCTCGGCGCGCTCGCCGCGGGCGCGGCCCTCGACGCGCAGCCACCAGAGCCGCGACCACGCGGCGTCGTAGGCGTCGAGCAGCAGCGCGACCCGGGGATCGCGCGCGACGTTGCTCACCCGCGCGAGCCGCGAGCCGCGCTTGGGCTTGCCGTCGATCGGCGACCACAGCGCGCCGTCCGCGCGGGCGAACACCACGGGCACCAGCGCCGCGCTCCCGTCCGCTCGCAGCGTCGCGAGCACCGCGCGCGGCTCGCGCGCGAGCCGCGCCTCGATCGCGCGCGCCGAGAGCTCCACGCGGTCGCCTCAGCTCTCGACGATGTCCGGCTTCGTGCCCTCGATGAACCCGATCACGGCGTCGCGCTCCGCGGCCGGCAGCGAGAACGCGTCGAGCGTCGCGCGCAGATGCTCACCGAAGATGCGCCAATCGCGTTCGCTGATGTGCATGCCGCGGTGCGCGGTCTGCATGTCGCGGCCGGTGTAGAAGAGCGGGCCACCGGCGCTGGCGCACAGGAAGTCCACCAGCAGCTGCTTCTCGCGCCGCACGCCGTCCGCGCCGCGATGGAGCCAGAAGCGGCCCAACAAGTCGTCTGCCTGGAGCCGCGTGACGAGCGCGTCGGCCACCGCCGCGATCGCGTCATAGCCGCCCAGCCGTTGGTAGAGCGTCGTCGTCATCTCGCTTGCCTCCCGGCCGCTCGCGCGCGCTGGCGGCGCCGCGCGGTCATCCCGCCGCTGCCTCGAGCTCACGCTTCACGTCCGCCACGCCGTCCTCGACGCCGAACAGCCGCTTCACCACGCGCCCCTCCGCGTCGACGAGCAGCGTGACGACCACGTGATCGACCTCGCCCGGGTTCGCGCTCGCTTGCGCGAACACGCCGTAGCGCTTCAGCACGTCGCGCACGCGCGCCGGATCGCCGGTGAGGAAGGACCAGCCTGCGAGATCGGCGCCGCGCGCGCGGGCATAGCTCGCGAGCGCTGCGGGCGTGTCGTGCTCGGGGTCGACCGTGATCGAGACGAAGTGCACGCGCGCCCGCAGCTCCGGCGCGAGCTCACGCTGCAGCTGCGCGTGCCGGCCGGTGAGGATCGGGCACGGGCCGGGACAGCGCGTGTAGATGAAGTCGATCAGCAGCGTCTTGCCGCGCAGGCTCGCGAGCGTCACCTCGGCGCCGCCCTGATCCGTCAGCGCGAACTCGGGCGCGAGGTCTTCCACCACGGCCGAGAGCGCGCCGGCGCGGCCGGGCGCCGCCTTCTCTTCCAGCACCTCGGCGTTCACGATGCGGAAGCTCTTGTCGCGGATCTCGAGCGTGAAGAGCACGCGCTGCCCAGCGGCGAGCTTCGCCAGCAGCTTCGGATCGGGAACGTCGTAGCTCATCGTCATCGCGGGCATGAGGCCCGGGATCTCTTCGTGATCGATCAGCGCCTGGCCGTGCTCGGGATCGACGTCTTGGACGATGCCGCGCACCTCGAACTCGTGGAGCCGCTCGGCATGCGTGTCGGAGTCGCAGCCGGAGACGGAGGCCATCAGGACTGCGAGGCAGAGGCTGAGGACGGGAGTGCGCAAGGATCTCCTCGATCTCCGCGAGGCGGAGGTGTTACGGAACGCGGGATGCCACCGCAGCCGCGTGCGCCTCCGCGCCGGCGCCCGTCGGATCGAGGCGCAGCACGCGCGGGTAGCCGTTCTCGATCTGCCAAGTCGGCAGATTCGAGTTCGAGGTCCACACCCGCCCCTGCGCGTCGAAGTCGATCTCGCGCGTGTAGGTGACGCGGGTCGGCAGCGGATACACGGTGAACTTCTCGGAGCTCGGCTCGAAGCGGATCAGCGAGTCGCTGTTGGTGCCGCAGATCCAGACGGCGTCGCTGTGCGGATCGACGTGCAGCGCGTACGGCGTCTCGCTGCCGAGCGGCTCGATCGGCAGCCGATACTCCTGGAAGACGCGCGTCTTCGGATCGAAACGCGCCACCAGGCCCGACGAGAAGCCCGGGATCCAGAGCTGTCCGTGCGAGTCGAAGCGCAGCCGGCGCGGCGCCGTGAAGGGCGTGTCGATCATCTCGACCTCGAACGTCTCCGGGTCGATCCGGCCGAGCCGATGCTGGTTCAGCTGGCTGAACCACACGCCGCCATCGGGAGCGATGTCGATGCCGTACGGAACGGGCGCGGCGCCGGCGCTGCCGCCTTCGCTCGCGAGGCTCGCGAGATCGACGTCCAGCCAATCGGCGACGGCGATCGCGTAAGGCATCGCGCGCAGCGCGATCTCCTGCCCGAGGCTGCCCGCGGGCACGCGGAGGATCTCCATCTTGCGCGTGGCGGGGTCGTACATGCCGACGTGATTCGACACCGCCACCGTGAACCACACGCGGCCGCGCGGGTCGATGCGCAGCGTGTGCGGGTAGAAGCCTTCCTGCAGCGCGTGGATCTCGAACTGCTCGGTCTTCGGATCGAAGCGCGCGATGCGGTTCCCGAGCGCGAGCGTGATCCACACCGCGCCGTCGGGGCCCATTTGCAGCGAGTGCGGGCCGACGTGCGCGGTCGCGTTGGGAATCGCCGGCGCGCCCTCGCCCGCGAGCACGCCACCGAGCGGCACTCCGTCGTCGGGGATCTGGAACGCGCGCACTTCGCCGCTGGTCGCGTCGAGCCGGTAGAGCTTGTCCTGCAGCATGTCGACCGAGTAGACGTGGCCATCGGGATGCACGGCGAGGTCGTGCTGCATCGAGGCGCGAATGCCGAGCTCCCACTCGTCGACGATCGCCCGGCGCACCTCCGGCGGCGGCGGAGGCGCGAACTCCGGCGTGCCGAGCTTCGCCGTGAGGCGCGGCACCGCAGTCTTCGGGTCATAGGCGGCGCGGAACAGGTCGGGAACTCGCGCCCGCAGCTCGGGCGAGAGCGTGCCGCCCAGCCGAGCCATCAGGGTGAGCAGCTTCTCCCACTGCCAATCCTCGCGCGGGATGCGCGTGGCGGCGCTGCCCTGTTGGTGGCAGTAGGTGCACTGCCGCACGAACTCCTCGCGGTGCGCCTCGCTGTCGAACTTCTCGAGCAGCAGCGCGAACCAGCGGTTCGAGGGCAGCTGCGCGGCCGCCTCCGCAGGATCGGTTTCCGCTGCGAGCGTGAACGCCAGCGGCGCGGCGGCGAGCTCCGTCGGCTCGCGCAGATCGCGGAAGCCGATGCGCCGCACGCGCACCGTGGTGCCGCTCCCCAGCGCGAGGCCGCTCGCCGAGAACTCGCCGGCTTCGTTCGTGAACACCGTCTTGACGCGCAGCGGGTCGCCGCGCAGGAAGCTCACCATCGCGCCGGTGATCGGCGCGCCGGCGGGATCGCGCACCACGCCCGTGACCGGGGCCGGCGCGGCGGGCGGCGGCTCCGGCGTCGCGAGCGCGACGGCGCTCGCGAGCGCGAGCGAGAACGAGGCGAACGAGATGCGTAAGATTCGCTGCATGACGAAGCCCTCCGCGCGGAGCACTCGGCGACCGTCACAACATAGACCCAGCTCGAGGCTCGCGTGCGCGCTGCTGGCGTTTTCGTGCGCGCTGCTCGGCGCTTCCGCTGCGCACGCGCGCGAGCGCCGGCCCGCCGCGCAGTGGACGCCCGCGCTCGAGGCGGAGGCGACGCAGCTCGAGGCCGCGCTCGCGAAGGCTCCGCCTGCGCCGGCCGGCGCGCTGCGCATCCTGCTCGCCTTCGGCGCGAGCGCAGATCTCGACCTGTACGTGACCGACGCGCTCGACGAGACGATCTACTTCGCGAACGAGCGCGCCGTGGCTGGCGGGCGCTTGGTCGCCGACGCGCGCTGCGGCTCGCCGGCTCCGCGCATCGAGGAGATCGTGTTCTCCGCGCCGCAGCCGGGCCGCTACCGCGTGGGCGTCGACTACATGGTCGCCGGCGGGGAGTGCGGCGCGCAGCCGCCCGTCGTCGCCTATGTGCTCGCGATCGACGGACCCGAGGGCCGCCGCTTCGAGCGCGGCCTCGCGCGCCGCGGGATCTTCGACGCGCGCCGGCTCGAGCTCATGCAGGGCACGGGCTCGCGGGACTAGGCTCTCGCGCTCGGGCGGGCGGAGACCTCCGCGAGCCAGCGCGCGACGTTCTTCTGCTCGGGTGCAGGCCGGATCTTTACCACGCGGCCGAAGTCGATGCCGACGAAGGCGGTGATGTCCGCGATCGAGAAGCGCTCGCCGGCGAGGAAGCGCTGGCTCGCGAGCACGCCGTCGAGCAGCGCGAGCGCCGCCTCCGCGCGGCGCTTCGCGACGGCGCCGAACTCGGGCACCTGGGGTAGCCGACCCTTGAAGAAGTCGTGCGTGTTCTGGAAGCAGAAGAAGACTTGTTGGGTGAGCTCGAGCTCGGCGCGTCGATTCCACATCTCGACCAGCGCGCGCTCCCGCGCGCCGACGCCGAAGAGCGCTGGCTCGGGCTGCGTCTCCTCGAAGTAGCGGCAGATCGCGACGCTCTCCGAGAGGAAGGTCCCGTCGTCCAGCTCGAGGACTGGCACCTGCCCGAACGGATTCTTCGCGCGGAATTCGGCGCCGCGATTTTCCGCTTTCGCGATGTCCACCTGCACCACCGGCAGCGAGATCCCCTTCTCCGCCAAAAAAATCCGCACCCGCCGCGGATTCGGCGCCGACGCGTTGTCGTGCAGCTTCACGCTTCACCTCGAGTGAAGCGCGCACGCTAGATCAGCAAGCCGACACTGCGCTCCGCAGACGCGAAGCGCGTTGCGAG
>DATBRS010000280.1:0-22430 GCA_036560185.1 Myxococcota bacterium | reverse complement strand
GGCTCGCGGAGCTCGCGGACAAGCGCCCGCTCGAGATGAGCGGCGGGCAGCAGCAACGCGTCGCGTTCGCGCGCGCGATCGTGAGCGAGCCGCGCGTCGTGCTCGCCGACGAGCCGACCGCGAATCTCGACTCGGTGACCGCCGCGAACCTGATCGAGCTGATGGAGCGCCTGAATCGCGAGCGCGGCGTCACGTTCTTGTTCTCGACGCACGATCCGCGCGTGATCGAGCGCGCGCGCCGCGTCGTGCGCCTGCGCGACGGCGGCGTCGTCGCGGACGAGCGCGACGCTTGAGGTGCGGCGCGCTCGCGCTCGCGGCTCTACTCGCGGCGGTGCCCGCGCAGGCACGCGAAGTCTGGCGCTCGGGCGATCGCTCGCTCGACGTCGCGGGCTCGCTGCGCGAGGTGCTCACCACCACGAACGGCACCAGCGAGGACGAGTTCGAGGCCGCGCTCGCGCTGGACCCGGCCTGCTGGACCACGCCGCAGTTCGAGGACTGCGCGGCTTTCGACAGCGTCGGCGACAAGGACGTGTGGACGAGCCTCACGCGTGCGCGGGTGACGCTCGACGCGCGCGCGGGCCAGAAGTGGTCCGCAGAGCTCGCCTACGACCACGAATGGCGCGCGGGCACGCTCGACACCTTCGAGGGAGAGTTCTCGCGCGACGCCGACACGCTGCTCGACCTCGAGGACGAGATCGAGCTGTTCGGCCTCGATCCGCACGGCGACCACTTCCGCTGGAGCCATCGCCTGTATCGCGGGTACGTGCGCTACGAGGGCACGCACATCCACGTGACGGCGGGCCGCCAGCGCCTGGCGTGGGGAACGGGCCGGCTGTGGAACCCGATCGACCGCCTGTCCGCGATCGGTCCGCTCGCGATCGAGGGCGACGAGTTCGCCGGCATCGACGCGATCGAAGCGCGCTGGATGTGGAACGGCTTCGACTACCTGCAGCTCGTCGCCGCGCCCGGCGATTCCAAGCGCACGTCGCGCTACGCGCTGCGCGTGCACGGCGTGCTCTACGACAAGGACGTGTCGTTCGTGGCGGGCGTGTTCGAGCAGGCTTTCGCAGTCGGCGCCGACTTCTCAGGGAATCTCGGCGTCGCAGCCTGGCGCCTCGAAGCGATCTGGACGGATCCCTCGCGCGACGTGTGGATGCTGGACGAGCCGGCGCCGCGCGAGTTGCCCGAGTTCTGGCAGATCGTCGCGTCGATCGACACCACGTTCGACATCGGTCCCGGGCTCTACGCGCTCGTCGAGCACCTATACGACGAGAACGCGCTCGGCTTCGGCAGCGGGCGCGCGGGATCCCTGCTGCCCCTGTTCGGCGCGAGCGGCGACGTCGCGAACCCCGTACCCGCGCCGCACGGCAGCGAGCGTTTCGCCGGGAGCCGGGTGGTTTCGCTCGCGAAGCACACGACGGGCGTGGAGCTCGGGATGGATGTTACGGCCGCGCTGCGCGCGGACCTGCTCGTGCTCTACGACTGGAACGGGTCGAGCGCGGCGATCGCACCGAGCTTCTCCTACACGGGCTGGAACGCGCTCGAGCTGCGCGTCGGCGCGCAGCTGTTCGCGGGCCCCCGGCTCTCGCAGTTCGGCGAACGCCAGGCGATCGCGTTCGCCGTGTTCGAGTGGTTCTTCTAGGCCCCTGGAGCGCCGGCGGACGCAGTGTTCGGGCGGGCACGCGCGAGTGTCGGGGGCCGCGCGGGGCTCCAAAATCTCGCCCCCCGCGCCGCCGAGATGGGCGTAGACTGCCCGAAAACGGGGCAGGGGCGGGCTCCGGGTCGGGGTAGCGGTATGAAGCAGCTCATCGAGGCCCTCGTCCGGGCGTTGGTCGACAAGCCCGACGAAGTGCAGATCAAGGAAGTGATCGGGGAACACGCGCACGTGCTCGAGCTGCGCGTCGCAAAAGACGACCTCGGCAAGGTGATCGGGAAGCACGGAGCGCACGCTTCGGCGATTCGCACGATCATGGCTGCCGCGAGTGGCAAAGAGAAGAAGCGCTACATCCTCGAGATCATCGAGTACTGAGCGTCGAGCGCACGGCGTTCCGTTCGCCACCGAGTTCGTAACTGGCGGTTACGAACTCGTGCTCGTAGGGACTTCACTACGAGCCGGCCGGCGACGGCGATTGCATCGCACGCGCGCGGAGTTCGCTCGCGCGGTTGCCGGCTCCCGACTGCTGGGCATACGCCTTGCGTCGCTTCTGCTCACCGTGAGGCCTGTCACGGGTGTGGAGGCTGAGTTGGACTACGCGCTCTCGACGACGACCGCGGAAGACCATTTCCGGCAAGGGCGCGAGGCCCTCGACACGGGCGCGGCGCCCGATGCGCTCGAGCACTTCCGCTCCGCGCACCAGATCGATCGCGCGAACCCGCGCTACCGCTCGTACTACGGGCTCGCGATCGGGATGGTCGAGCGCCGCTTCGATCGCGCGCTCGAGCTCTGCCGCTCGGCCGCGAAGGAAGAGTTCTTCAATCCCGACCTCTACCACAACCTCGCGCGCGTCCATCTCGCGTTCGGCTTCAAGGCGGAAGCGATCCGCTACCTGCGGCGCGGCCTAATGATCGACCCCGCGAACAAGGCGATGCACGAGGACCTGTACACGCTCGGGACCCGCTCGCGCCCGCCGCTCGGCTTTCTGCCGCGCCGCCATCCGCTCAATCGCTTCGCCGGCCAGCTGCGGCGCTGGTGGGCGGCGCGCGGCGCGCACGCGCAGGCGAGCGCCTAACGACTGCGGCGCCGCTGCTCAGCGCTTCTTGTGGCGCTGGCGCTTCAGCATCTTGCGCTTCTTGTGCTTGCGCATCTTCTTGCGGCGCTTCTTGACCACGCTTCCCACGCGTTCCCCTTCCGGTGATTCGAGCGCGCGACGGTGTAGAGAGAGCGATTTCGCGCGTCAAGCGCGCAGACGCGATTGCGCAGGCGTTCGCAGCTTCGCGCGCCAGGGCGTTGATTCTTTTGCATTTCTCCCTTGACGCCGCGGAACGCGCGAGGTTAGTCTGGTTCGCAACTCCGGCCCTAAAGGCTGAGAGCTGCGACGGAAAGAAGGCGCAGTTGCCTTCAAGTCGCGGGTTCGATCGCCGATGAGGTGTGCGAACCATCAACCAGGGGGTGACCCGAGATGGCAGCCAAGAAGAAGGGCGGCAAGAAGAAGGCCGCGAAGAAGGGAAAGCGCGCTCGCAAGAAGTAATTCTGCGAGACGTTTTCGAAGTCTTCGGACCCCGGCTGACGGTTTCGTCGGCCGGGGTTTCCTGCTTCTGACGTGCTCGTGTCCGACGGAGGGCCGGTGGTCCTCGGGCCCGCGCTGGTCTCGGAACTCTCGTTCGTTAGCCTGCGCCTTCTTTTCCCCGTCGAGGAGCTCCGCCCATGGCACGCATCACGATCGAAGACTGCATCGCGAAGGTTCCCAACCGCTTCCACCTCGTGCAGATGGCGTCGATCCGCGCGAAGCAGCTGCGCAAGGGCGCGCGCAATCTGGTCGATTCCAACGAGAACAAGGAAGTCGTGACGGCGCTGCGCGAGATCGCGGCCGGCCACGTGCAGCCGGACTACGGCCAGGGCGAAGAGGGCTGAGCTCTCGAGAGCGCGGCGGCTCGCGCCTCAGCCGCCGAGCGCCTGCACGGGGACGCTGAACGTCACCGAGGTGCCCTGTCCGACCTCGCTCTCGAGCTCGAGGCTTCCCGAGAGCAGGTTCACCAGCTCGCGCACGAGCGTGAGGCCGAGCCCCGCGCCGCGGTAGCGGATCGAGTTCGCCTCCTCGACCTGGAAGAACTCGTCGAAGATGAACTGCCGGTCGTCGGCGCACAAGCCGATGCCGGTGTCTCGCACCGAGCAGCGCAGCTGCCCGCGCGCGACGGACGCCTGGATCTCGACGCTGCCGCTCGGCGTGAACTTCACCGCGTTGTCGAGCAGCAAGAACAGGATCTGATTCACCTTCGCGAGATCGGCGCGGAACTTCGGCATCGGCTCCTGCACCGAGCGCTCGATCGTGAGCGGCTTCTCGCCGATCGAGTCCTGCACGCTGAAGATCGCTTCCTCGATCACCTCGCGGAAGTTCACCTCTTGCGTCTGAACGGGCAGCTCGCCCTGCTTGATCCGCCACAGGTCGAGGATGTTCTGCAGCGTGCGCTGGAAGGTGGTGCCGTCGTCGAGCGCGGCGCGCAGGCTCTGCTTGGCGGTGTCCGAGAGCTGCTCGTTCTCGCCGGCGAGCACCGCGATGATCGCCTCGATGATGCTGTTCAGCGGCGTGCGCAGCTCGCGCGACATCTTCTCGATGAAGTCGCTCTTCAGCTTCTCCACCTTGCCGAGCTGCTCGCTCTTGCGCAGCAGCTCGATGTCCTGGGCGAACAGGGCCTCCGAGAGCTTCAGCACCTCGTCGCTCGATTCCTCGGTCTCCGCCGGGCGTTCGGCGAGCTCCTTCTGCAATGCCGCGAGCCGCGCCGCGAGGTGCGCGTGATCGAGGCAAACGGCGGCCTGCTGCGCGAAACCCGTGAGCGCGGCGACGCAGCGCGCATCGAGCGCGATCTCGCTGCCGACGACGAGGGCGCCCCAGGCGCGCTCGCCGATGACGAGCGGCGCACCGAGCACGGCCGCGACCTTGCGCGAGCCGAGGCTCGTCAGCGCGGAGCGCGCGGCGTCCTGCGCCGTCGCGATCTCGCGGGCCCACGCTTCGACCGCGCGCGCCGCGATGCGCGCCTCGTCGGGCGAGGCGAAGCCAGCCGCCGCGCGCAGCGTGAGCGCCGCGCCCGCGTGGCTGTCGCCGGTGTTGCGGGCGAACAGCAACGCGACGCCGCGCGTCAGATCCGCGGCGCTCGCTGCGGCCTGGCGTAGCCCGCTGGAGACGGGGTCGGGGCGAGCCGACGAGCGCGCAGAGTCGCCAGCGGAAGCGCTCGCCATGGCTAGAACCGGACGTCCGAACCGAACGCCTCGGGCTTCTCGACGTCCGTCTCGCTCGGCTCGTCGCCCTCGAGCTGAAGCTTGGTCTGGAAGTCGGTCGGGTTCGAGGCGGCGGCGAGCGCGGTCTCCGTCGTGATCTTGTTCGCCTTGAGCAGGTCGAGCAGATGCTGATCGAAGGTCTGCATGCGCTCCGGGCGGCTGCGCGCGATGTAGTCGGTGATCTCGGCGGTGCGCGCGGCGTCGCGGATGCACTCCTGGATCGAGCGCGTCGAGCGCAGCACTTCCACCGCCGGAACGCGCGCGTCTTCCTTCTTGTTCGAGAGCAGGCGCAGCGAGATGATCGCCTTCACGTTGTCGGCGATGCGCGCGCGCACCGCCGCCTGCTCGTCGACCGGGAAGAATGAAACGAGCCGATTGATCGTCGAAGCCACGTCCGCCGTGTGGATCGTGGAGAACACGAGATGCCCCGTTTCCGCCGCCTTCAGCGACGTGTCGACGGTCTCGAGATCGCGCATCTCGCCGACCATGATCACGTCGGGGTCCTGCCGCAGCGCTGCGCGCAGCGCCGTCGGGAAGCTCTCGGTGTCGGCGCCGATCTCGCGCTGGCTGATGATCGCCTTCTCGTGGGTGAACACGAACTCGATCGGATCCTCGATCGTGACGATCTTGCACTTCCGCAGCCGATTGACCTCGTTGATCATCGCCGCGAGCGTCGTCGACTTGCCCATCCCGGTCGCGCCCGTAACAAGTACCAGGCCGCGGCGAAGGTTGGCGATGTCGCGCAGCACGCTCGGCAGGTTCAGCTCGTCGAAGGCCTTGATCGTCAGCGGAATGACGCGCAGCACGATGTTGTAGGAGCGGCGCTGGCGCGAGATGTTCACCCGGAAGCGCCCTTCGCCGGGCAGCTCGTAGGCGAGATCCACCTCGTTGAATTCCGCGCGCGCACGCGGGTCGCCCTCGAGCAGCAGCGCCGCCATCGCCTCGGTGTCCTGCGCCGTGAGGACCTTGTACCGCAGCTCGACGAGGTTCCCGTTGAAGCGATAGAGCGGCAGGTTGCCGACCTGGAAATGAATGTCCGAGGCGGTCTTCTCGATGCCCAGACGAAGCAGGCGGTGGAGCTTCTCGCGATCCATGCGCAGCGGACTCCTCGAACCCAGCGCGCTTCCACGCGCTCCGCCTCCGTATCGGCGAGCGACGCAGCGTCTTGACTGAAACGCGGACGCCGGCGCGGCTATGCTGCTGCGCCCCGAGGAGTGGATCGATGCGGATCGCAACGGCGGCAGGAACGGCTGCGCTAGGGCTCGCGCTCGCGTGGGCCGGCGCGGGCGCCGCCGAGCCAGGGCCGGAACCGGCTGTAGCCGCCAGCCCGGCGCCGCCCAGTGCAGAGCCCGCGCCCGCGCCCTCGGGCGTCGCGCTCGACCAACTGCTCACGCTCCCCACGGATCGCACCTACTCGGTCGAGCGCAAAGGGGGCCTCACGCGCGGCGAATGGCGGACCCGCTTCGGCGAAGTCCGCGCGGAGTTGGAGCAGGAAAAGAAGGCGCTCGAGGAGACGCAGGCGAAGCTAGAGGACGCGGGCGGCGGGCAGTGGTCGGTCAACCCGATTCCGGGCGCGGAGTCCGACACGAGCCGCTCGCCGATCGACTTCCAGCTGCGCACGGAATTGCGCAAGCATCGCGAGGAGGTCGAGCGGCTCGAGCGCAAGCTGCGCCAGCTCGACATTGAGGCGAACCTGGCGGGCGCTCCCGAGGAGTGGCGTCGCTAGCGCGCAGGACGGGCCCAGCGCACCGCGGTCGGGATGAACGCGAGCGCGGGCAGGGTGAGGGCGCCCGTCGCCGCGAACCACGCGCCATAGCCGAACGCGGCGACGAACTCACCCGAGACCCCACCGACGAGCCGCCCCGCGAACGGCGAGAGGGCGGTGAGCAGCGCGAACTGCACCCCGGCGTGCGCGCGGTCGCACGCGCCCACCAGCAGGCTCACCAGCGCGACGCTCGCGATCCCGCCGCAAACCGACTCGCTCAACGATGCCGTGATGACGGCCCAGAGCGGGGCGCCCGCCGCGGCCGCGGCCGCATAGGCGAGGTTCGAGGCGCTGGCGAGCACCCCGCCGCCCGCGAGTGCCCAGACGAGCGGGGCGCGTGCGACGAGCACGCCGCCGAGGGTCGCGCCGAGGATGCCCATCGCCGCGCTCACGCCGCTCGGCACGAGCCCGATCAGCGTGAGGCTCGCGCCGGTGTCGCGCCAGAACACGCTCACCATCGGCGCCATCGCGAGATCGCCGAGGCGGTAGAACACGAGGAACGCGAGCGCACCGGCTACGCCCGGACGGCGCAGCGAGGCGAGCGCGCTCCGCCACGCACGCGAATCATCGGCTGCGCGCGTCTGGAGGCGCGGCAGCGAGAGCGCCGCGAGCGCGAAGCCGGCGATCGCGACGGCGAGCGCGTCGTGCAGAGCCAGCCAGCCGAAGCGGTCCGCGAGCAGCAGCCCGCCGGCGCCGAACGCGAGCTTGCCGACGCGATACATCGCGACGCGCACGGAAGAGAGCTGCGCTTCCTCGCCGCTCTCGGTGAGCGCGACGGCCGAGGCGTCGATCGCGATGTCCTGCGTCGCGGAGGCGAGCGCGAACGCGGCGATCAGCAGGGCGGCCGCGGAGCCGCCGAGGGCGCCCGGAGCGAGCGCGACCGCGAGCGCCATCGCCGCCAGCGCGCCGGCGATCCAGTGCCGCCATTCGCCGATGCCGTCGACGGCGGGCGCCCAGAGCGCCTTCAGCGTCCACGCGAAGCCGAGCAGCGAGAGCCAGCCGATCGTCTCGACGCTGGCGCCGGCGTCGCGCAAGTACACGGGCCAAATGTCGGAGAAGATTCCCATCGGGAAGCCTTCGACGAAGTACAGCACGGCAACGAGCGCGACCTTCCGCCGCAGGTCCAAGGCTCACCCCAGTGCAACTCTCCGGCAGTAGAACACCTCGACGGGTCCGCTGCCCGTGGTAGTGTGCGCGACCGCCGCAGCTTCCTGGCAACCAGAGGTCGCAATGTCCGAGCAGCAAGCTCCCAAAGGCAAGGTCGACTTGGTCGCCGTGCTCTACATCGTCGGCGGAATTCCCGCGATCGTCGCCTTCGTGGTGATCCTGTTCGCGCTCGTGAGAGCGGGGCTGCCGATCCCCGCCTAGCGCGCCCGCCCAGCGCCGGAGCGCGCTCAATCCGGCGTGCGCACGTGCCGATGCAGGACTCGTCATGTCCTGCCGTTCGGAGCTCCGCGTGCTCGCCATCGTCGGGGTCGTCGCGTCGCTGACGCCCGGCTGCGCGCACGTTCCATTCGCGCCGCGCGCGCGCGCCGTCTTCGCGTTCTTCGACGCGCCGGCGCAGGACGATCCGTGGTCGGCAAAGATCGCAGGCTGGCAGCTCCGCGAGCATGCCGCCGAGGCGGATCTCGCGATCGCGCCGGCATCGGTCTCGGGGCCGGGCGAGAGCGCGCCGACGCCCTCGGCTCCGTCGCTGCGCGACAAGTTCGCTTCGTTCCGGCGCGAGCAGCAGCGCCGCCAGGCGAGCGAAGTCGCGGCGTGGCTGCAGGAGAACGCGCGCAGTCACTATCGGCCCGACGCCGCGTTCGATCATTGGGCGACGCTCGAGGAGACGCTCGCCGCCGACGGCGACGACTGCGACGGGCTCGAGCTGCTCGCGTTCAACTTGTTGCGCGAGCTGGGCTTCTCCAAGGACGAGGTGTTCCGCGCGGTCGTGCATCGCGCGGAGGACGGGCAACACCACATGGTGACGCTCTGGTTCGAGGATCCGGCGGATCCCTGGGTGATCGACCCGACGGGTGCGATGACCACCGGCATGCCGCACCTGTCCGAAGTGGCCGGCTGGGCGCCGCTCAAGGTCTTCGACGACACGCGCGAGTTCACGCCGCACGAGGTCGCCGCGCGCTGACGCCCCACTCGCGTCTCCCGCTGAGCTTCTCCGCCGCGTTCGATAGATTGCGCGTCCATTTTTCGTGGGAATCGAGGGACGCGTGAGGAACGAACGGGGCGCGGGCGCCGAGCGCTTGTTGCCGGTGATCCAGAAGGACTCCGATCACCCGTGCTTCGAGTGCGCGAAGTGCTGCACGTACGTGGCGATCGAGATCGAGAACCCGAGCACGAACGCCGAGTACGACCAGATCGTCTGGTACCTCTACCACCAGGGCGTCGAGATCTTCGTCGACTGGGAGAGCGCGTGGCACGTCCTGTTCCGCACGCGCTGCGAGAACCTGACGAGCGCGGGAATGTGCGGCGTCTATGACCAGCGCCCTGCGATCTGCAAGGACTTCGACTGGCGCGAATGCGAGCAGCGCTTCACGCCGGAAGACGGTTCGCCGGACAAGCACGCCTGGGTGAGCGCGGGCGAGTTCGTCGCGTGGTTCGAGAAGCAGCGGCCGCGCGCATTCGCGCGTTATCGGGAACACCTGCGCAAGACGCACGCGGGCGGCGAGGACCAGGAGCTGCTGCGCGTGAAGCGGCCGGCAGCCGGGCGGCGCCAGCGGCGCTGATCCCACGCGCGGCGCGCTAGCCGCAGCGGCGTCGGGTGGGCCATGCTGACGCGATGGAAACCGTCTCCCGCAAGCCCGATCCCGAGAAGCTCAAGGATTACGCCAAGCACGTCTTCGGCCTGCTGAACGGCGCCGTCACCTCCGCGCTCGTGTATCTCGGCGACGAGCTCGGCTTGTATCGCGCGCTCGCCGACGGCGGGCCGGCGAGCTCGACGGAGCTCGCCGCACGCGCGGGCCTCTCGGAACGCTGGGTACGCGAGTGGCTCTACAACCAGGGCGCGGCGCGCGTGCTGGAGTCGCTGCCCGACGGGCGCTTCGCGCTCTCGCCCGAGGGCCGCGTCGTGCTCGCGGACGAACGCCACCCCGCGTTCGGTGCGGGCATGTTCTCGCAGCTGCCGAAGACGCTCGCGCTGGTCGAGCAGCTGCGCGGCGCTTTCCAGACCGGCGTCGGGCTGCCCTACGACGCGATCGGCCCGGAGGGTGCGCGAGGGATCGAGCGCGGCTTCGCGCCGTGGGTGAAGAATTTTCTGGTGCGCGCGGGCGTGCCCGCGATCGACGGATTGAGGGAGAAGCTCGAGGCCGGCGCGAAGGTGGCCGACATCGGCTGCGGCGCCGGCGCGGCGCTGATCGAGCTCGGGCGCGCTTTCCCGAAGGCGGAGCTGCACGGCTACGAGCTCTCGCGCCACGCGCTCGCGCGCGCCGAGGCGAACAAGCAGGCCGCGGGCGTCACGAATCTTCGCTTCCACCACGTGAGCGAAGAGCCGCTGCCCGCGGACGGCAGCTTCGCGCTGGCGATGACCTTCGACTGCCTCCACGACATGACGCATCCCGAGCGCACGCTGGCGGCGATCCGAAGGGCGCTCGCCGCCGACGGCGTGCTCTGGATCGCGGACATCAAGGCGCTGCCGACCTACGCGGAGAACGTCGCCAAGAATCCGATGGCGTCGCTGATGTACGGCTTCTCGGTGCTCACGTGCATGTCGTCCGCGCTCTCGGAGCCGGACGGCCTCGGCCTCGGCACGCTCGGCTTCCACGAGGGTCGCGCCCGCGAGATGACGGCGGCCGCGGGCTTCACGCGCTTCAAGCGCCTCGAGCTCGAGCACGCGGTCAACGCGTTCTACGAGGTTCGACCCTAACAAGCGGCGGCGGACCGCGGCGCTAAGGCTCCTCGCGCTCGTCCTCGTCGCCCGGCTCGCCCTCGGGCTTCGGCTCGATGCGCAGGTTGCGGGTCTGCTTGTCCGCGTCCTCCTGCGCCTGCTCGCGATCCTGCTTGATCTTGATCTCCAGCTCCTTGCGCGCGTCTTCCGCCGCCTTGCGCTCGGTCTCGATGCGGCCGCGCTTGATCGCGATCAGCCGCCGCTCGAGCAGGCGGTTGCGCATCGCGACCAGCTCGCGCGGCAGCGTCGTCGAGGGCGCGCCGGGCGCGAAGCTCACCGTCACCTCGGCGCGGCTCGAGGTGCCGTCGGTCGCCTTCGCGACGACCTCGAGGCGGTTCAGGCCCGCCTGCACGGGCACGAGCGCGCCGAAGGAGCCGTCGGCGTTCACGATCGTCTCGCTGGCCGCTGCGCCGTTCGTGATGTTCTTGATCGTGAGCGTCTCGAGGTTCGCGAAGCTCACGGTGTCCACGACCGCGGGCAGATCGGCCGGCGTGCTCACCGCAGTGAAGTAGCCGCCGGTGTAGGCCGCGAGCTGCACGCACGCCGCGGGGCCTTCGAGCGCGTCGCGGCCGATCGCGAAGGTGTGGATCTGCACGTTCGCGCGCCGCGCCTGGGAAGCGGCGCGCAGCACGGACTTCACGTTCTCGCCGCTGAATTCGACGGGGAAGGGCGCAGTCGGCTGTCCGTCGGTGAAGAACAGCACCACCTTCTGGCTGCCGGGGTCGGGCTTCGACATGCCGCCGCGGTATCCCTTCAGCTCCTTGACGGCGAGCCGCACCGCCTCCGTCATGTTGGTCTGACCGTCGGGCCCGCGCTTGAACACGCGGTCGAGTGACTTCAACACGCGCTCGTAGTTGGTGGTGAGCGGCTCCTCGGTGATCGCGTCCGGTCCAGCGTCCGAGTAGACCTGCCGGGTGTACGGGTCGTATTGGTCGGCGGTGCCCGCGAAGGTCACCAGCCCGACGCGCGTGTTCCGCGGATCGAGGCTCTCGAGCACCCTCTTCGCCGCCGCGACCTCGGCGGCGAGGATCGAGTCGCCCGGATCGGTGGGCTTGAAGATTCCCGAGAGACCCGACGAGCCGACGATGCCGTTGCCGTTGATGTCGCCGCCCGAAGCGGCGTTCGTCGAGCCGGACGTGTCGAGCACGATCACCACGTCGAAGCGCTTGAACTCGCCGAGCAGCGCGACGGCGCGGCCGGCCAGGAATGCGCCTTCGGGGCTGCCCACGATCGAGCCGTCCGCCGGCTCTTCGATCAGGAGCTGAATCGTCGTCGAGAGCGCGCCGCCTTCGCCGAGCAGTGCCTCGCCTTCCGCGAGCTGTCGTTCCTCCGCCTGCTGTACGTCGACGTCGTTTCCGACGGCCACCGGTACGGCGTCGATCTCCTTCGGCGCGAGCGCAGCGAAGCTCGCGAACGCCTGGCCGCGCCCCGCCGCGAGCGGCTTCCGCATCGCCTCGAGCACGCCGCCGATCGGCGCGACGCCGAGCCGCTGCGTGCCCTTCTGCTCGTCCGGCCACGCGGCTTCGAGCAGGCCCACCACGGTGTCGCCCGGGAAGCGCAGCACCGGCGCTCCGCCCCAGCCGCGCAGATCCGCCGGAACGTCGAGGCGCACCTCGATGCGTCCCTCCTCCGCGACCTGCACGGTGCCGAAAATATCGTCGTCGTCGGCCGACATGCCGGCGGGAATCCCGAGGATCCGCACGCGCGCGCCGCGCACGCTCTCGATCGGCTGCGCGTCGGCCTGCAGGATGCGCGCGCC
The DNA here is from genome assembly GCA_036560185.1 of Myxococcota bacterium. Taxonomy (GTDB): domain Bacteria; phylum Myxococcota_A; class UBA9160; order UBA9160; family UBA6930; genus VGRF01. The sequence goes on along the minus strand of DATBRS010000280.1, from coordinate 10,090 downwards.
CGTGGGCTTCATGTCGAGCGCGAAGATCATGAAGTCGCTGCGCAGCGAGGCGTCTTTCGACGCGAAGGGTTTTCCGGGTGGCACGAGCAGCCGGCTCGACACGCTCGCGCGCTTCTTCGAGTGGCCCGTCTCGAAGTTCACCTCGGTCGCGCGCGTCAGCTTGCCGAGCTCGAAGGTGTGGGCCGAGGTGATCGCGACCGCGCCTTCGGGGTTGTCGGCCGCGAGAAAGAAGGCCGTGCCCGACCCGATCACGTCCTTGCCCACCTGATAACGCGGCCGGACGACGGTGGCGTCCTCCGCGAGCGCTGTGGCGGCGCCGAGCAGGAGTGCGAGGGCGCAGGCGATACGCGTTCGGTTCATGGTCGGCCCAGGATAAGAGAGGGGCCTCGCGCTGCCAGAAATGTGAGCCGCGCGCTGCGGCCGGCGATCGCATTGATACGTTGCGCGCGAGGGGGAGACGTCGTGAGGGGCAGCGTGGTTTCGGGTGCGGCCGCGTGCGCGCTGTTGGTCTGCGCGCAGGTCGCGCCGGCGAGCGAACGCTTCGAGCGCGTGGTGATCGACGCGGGCCACGGCGGCGACGACCACGGCGCCGAGGGCACCGCCGGCCTGCTCGAGAAGGAGCTGGTGCTCGACCTCGCCCAGCGCGTCGCGAAGAAGCTGCGCGCCCAGGGCCTGCGCGTGGAGCTGACGCGGAGCAGCGACGCCTTCGTCGCGCTCGACGCGCGCACCGAGATCGCGAATCGCGCGGCGGCGGATCTGTTCCTCTCGATCCACGCCAACGCGTCGCGCGCTCCGAGCGTGCGCGGCATCGAGACTTTCTTCGCGTCGCCCGAGGCCAGCGACGAGGCCGCCGAGGAGCTGGCGCGCGCGGAAAACGCGGCCTTCGGGCCCGCGGCGGCGAAGCTGTCCCAGGGCGACCCGGTGCTCGCAATCCTCGGCGACCTGATGGCCCAGCAGCAGCTCGCAGACTCCCAGGATTTCGCGCGCCTCGCGCAGCGGGAGATCGCGCGCGGCGCGCCGGCGCGCTCGCGCGGTGTGAAGCAGGCGCCCTTCGTCGTGCTGATGGGGGTGCGAATGCCGGCGGTTCTCGTCGAGGTGGGCTTCATTACCAACCCGCAAGACGAGAGAGCGTTGCGCAAGGCGGCCGAGCGCGAGCGCATCGCGGCGGCCCTGGCCCGCGCGATCGCCGGCTTCCGGGTGCGTCAGGACGAGCGAGCGGGAGTCGCGCGAGCGCGCGACGGGGGGACACGATGAAGCGCATCGACGGCCGCATGCCGGACCAGCTGCGGCCGATCCGGCTGATTCCCGACTTCACCGACAACCCGCTCGCCTCGGTGCTGTGCGAGTTCGGCGCGACCAAGGTGCTGTGCACCGTGTGCGTCGAGGAGACCGTGCCGCGCTTCCTGCAGAAGCAGGGCAAGGGCTGGGTGACGGCGGAATATTCGCTGCTGCCCGGCTCGACGGACCGGCGCACCGAGCGCGAGGCCTCGCGCGGCAAGCAATCCGGACGCACGCTCGAGATTCAGCGCCTGATCGGCCGCAGCCTGCGCGCGATCGTCGAGCCGGCCGCACTGGGCGAGCGCACGCTGTGGGTCGACTGCGACGTGCTGCAGGCCGACGGCGGAACGCGCACGGCGTCGATCACGGGCGCGTACACCGCGCTCGCGCTCGCGGCGCACCGGCTGCGCCGCCGCGGCGCGATCGACAAGAGCCCGCTGCGCGACAGCATCGCGGCGGTTTCCGTCGGCGTCGTCGGCGGGCACGTCGTGCTCGACCTGCCGTACGAGGAAGACTCGCGCGCCGACGTCGACATGAACGTGGTGGCGACGGGCAGCGGTCGCCTCGCGGAAGTGCAGGGCACGGGGGAAGGCGCGACCTTCTCGCGCGACGAGCTCGAGCGCATGACGTCGCTCGCGCTGGCCGGTATCGCCGAGCTCACGCGTCTGCAGCGCACCGCGCTCGAGGCTGCCGGCGTGAGCGAATGACAAGCGCCCCGCGGTGAAGACTCGCCTGCTCATCGCCACCGCAAATCGCGGCAAGCTGCGCGAGCTCGAGGCGCTGCTCGGCGACGGCTTCGCGCTCGAGGGCCTCGCGGCGCACCCGAGCGTGCGGCTGCCGCCCGAGGGCAGCGACTACGCGCCGAACGCCGCAGCCAAAGCGCGCAGCGCCGCGCTCGCGAGCGGCTTGCCCGCCCTCGCGGACGACTCGGGCCTCGAGGTCGATGCGCTCGGCGGCGCGCCCGGACCGCTCTCCGCGCGCTACGGCGGCGACGCGCTCGACGACGCGGGACGCGTGCAGCGCCTGCTCGGGGAGCTCGCGGCGCGCGGTGCGCAGACGAGCCGCGCTGCGCGCTTCGTCTGCTTCGTTGCGCTGGCGCTGCCGAGCGGCGCGCTGCACGTCGCGCACGGCGAGTGCGCGGGCGAGATCTTGCGCGCGCCGCGCGGCGCGAACGGCTTCGGCTACGACCCGATCTTCTCACCGGACCGCGGGGCGCGCAGCATGGCCGAGCTCGCCGACGCGGAGAAGAATCGCATCTCGCATCGCGCGCGCGCGCTGTCCGCCCTCGCGCCGGCGCTCGCCGCGCTGCGCGAGCCTCAGAGCCGCGGCTAGCCGTTCGCGACGTCGCCGAACAGCGCGCTGAGAATCTCGTCGGGCGTCCGGCGCGACGGGTCGAAGCGGCTCACCTCGCGCCGCAGCCGCGCCCGCTCCGCCGGCGAAGGCGGCGCGAGCTGCTCGAGCTCGAGGAATGCATCGAGCGGCTCGTCGCAGAAAGCGGCCGTGTCGTCCGCGCTCGCCAGCTTGTCGGCGCAGGCCTGCCAGAGCGCGTGCCGGGGCACCAGGACGCCGAGCGCGACCGAAAGCTCGGTCGCGAGGTGGTCGAAGCGGCGGCGCGCGAGGGCGGGCATCTGCAAAGGGAGTAGGCGGGAAACGCCTCTCGGTGGCGCGGCGCGGTAGCCTGCCGCGACGATGAGGCGCTCGCATTTTGCGACCGTGTTCGGGGCGCTGCTGCTGGCAGCGGGCTGCGAGGCGCCGCCGCCCAGCGCGCTCGCGAGCACGCAGCTCCGTGCGCTAAGCGAAGCGGAGCTCACGCCATTTCTCGACCGCGTCGAGGCGGTGCGCGAGCTGCGCTTCGAGCGGCCGGTGTCGGCCTCGCGGGTCGCTCCGGCGGCGCTTCCCGCGCTGCTCGCGCGCGAGCTCGATCGCGTGAGCACGCCTGCGGAGATCACGCGCGAGGCGCAGCTGGCCGCGTCGCTCGGGCTGCTTCCGCCCGGCTTCGACTTGCGCGCCACAGTGCTCCGCTTCGAAGCCGAGAGCGTCGCGGGCTTCTACTCGCCGCTCGAGAGCCGGCTCTACGTCGTCGACGGGCAGGCGTCGGCCGCGGGAGACAGCCGCGACGCGCTGATCGTCCACGAGCTCACCCACGCGCTCCAGGCGCAGCACAGCGACCTGTTCGAGGCGCTGCTCGGCATTCGGGGCGACGACGACCTGTTGTTCGCGCTCAGCGCGCTGCTCGAGGGCGAGGCGAGCTACGTCGAGCTCGCGGATGCGGAGGCGCGGGGCGGTGCAGCGCGGCCCACGGCGGCGGTGTTCGCGCAGCGCTTCGCGATCGCGGCGATCGCGCCGGAGCTGCCGCGCGCCGTCGGTGAGTCGCTGATCGCTCCCTATCCGCTCGGCTACGCCCTCGCCGAGCGGCTCGTCGCGCGCGGCGGCGTGCGCGCCTTCGATGCGGCGTACCTCGATCCGCCGCTCACGAGCGCGGAGCTGCTGCACCCCGCGCGCGCCGAGGACGCGGCGACGCGCGAGCCGCTCGTCGCGCTTCCGCGCGAGCCGCGGCTCGCCGGCTGCCGCGCGCGCGCCAGCAATTGTTATGGCGAGCTGGGCGTGCGCGCGTGGCTCGAGGATCTCGGGGCGGGCAGGGCGGCAGCCGCGCGCGCCGCCGAGGGCTGGGACACCGATCGCGCCTGGCGCTTCAGCTGCGGCGCGCGCGTGGCCAGCGCCTGGTTGATCGAAGCCAGCGACCCGGAGGAAGCGCGCGAGCTGAGCGAGCCGCTGCGCGCGCTGGCGCCGCGCGCGGACGGCGCCGCGCTCGAGCTGACGCAGCGCGCGAACCGCATGCTCGTATCGAGCGGCCTCACGGCGCGCGAGCGCGAGGCGCTGCTCGGCACCCGCGCGACGCAGCGCTTCACGCGACTCGCGGACTATCTCGCCGCGCATCCCGAAGTTCGGGCGCACGCCCGGAGGCTGCGGCGATGAGCGTGGGGTTGCGAACGCTCATCGCGGTCGCGGGCGCCGCGGGGATCGGGTGCATGGCTGCCGCGGAGGGCCCCGTGCCGGCGCAGCGGCCGGCTGGCGATGAGGTGCTGGTGTTCTACCCGCCGGGCGACTGCGCGGGCGAGCTCGAGCTCGAGGTCTACGACCGGGCCGCCGGCGCTTGGCGCCCGCATCCGCGGCATCCGCGGCTCGCGCCCGGCGCGTGCGCGTTCGAGCCGCCTGGAGGCCTGCTGAACGAGCTGCGCGTACGCTGCGCGGACCCGGCCGGAAAGCGCGCGCCGTCCGCCTGGGTGGAGGGCGCCGAAGTGGCGTCGGCCGCGGCGTCCTGCAACGGCCCCGTGGTTCGCTGAGCGCGAGGCCGCGAGCCAGCCGCTGTGGCGAGTCGGCGCGAGCCGGGAAGGGCTAGCGGAAGCGCGCGAGCTCGCGCTCGAGCGCGCTGCTGCGCTCGCGGAGCGCGTCGACGGTCGTGCGCATCTCTTCGGCGCGGCGCGTCGTCTCCGAGGCGCCGCCGCGGAAGTGCTGCGTCGCCTCGAGGATCTGCACGCCCGCCGCGCGCTGCGCTTCCGAGCCGTCGCGGATCTGCGCGAGCGAGGCGGCCACGTTGCCCACCGCGTGGGACGAGAGCCGGCTCTGCTCCGAGAGCTCACCGGTCGTGCGCTTCAGCTCCTCGGCGAGCTCGCGCACGGTCTCGATGCCGCGCTGGATCTCGGTGCCTGCGTTGTCCTGCTCGCGGGTCGCGCGCGCGATCTCGTCCACCATGTTCTTCACGCGCAGCAATTCCGAGGCGACGGTCTCGACGCCGCTCACCTGCTCCTCGGTCGCGCTCGCGATCGCGCCGACCGCGGTGCTCGAGCGCTCGGCGCTCGCGCTGATCGCGCGCAGCGCGTCGCCGGCTTCCTCGGATCGCCGCGTGCCCTCGCGCACGCGCTCGGCGCCGGATTGCGTGGCGGCGACCGCGGCGTCGATGCCCTTCAGCACCGCGCCGATCGAAGCGCCGATCTCGCGCGCGGAGCCCGCCGTGCGCTTGGCGAGGCTCTTCACCTCGCTCGCGACGACGGAGAAGGCGTGGCCGTGGGAGCCCGCCTGCGAAGCGATGATCGCGGCGTTGAGCGCGAGCAAGTTGGTCTGATCGGCGACCTCCTCGATCACGCGCAGCACCTGCTCGATCGCCTTCGAGCGCTCCGCCAAGTCGCCGACGATGCGCTGCACTGAGCCGAAGCTCTCCGCCAGCTCGCCCATGCCGGTGATCGCGGCGCCGACGGCGCGCTCGCCGCCGCGCGCAGCCTCGGCGGCTTCGCGGGTCGCGTCGCGGCTCTCGCGCGCATTGCCTTCCACTTGGCGCAGCGAGGCGTCGAGCGCGGTGATCGACTGCGAGGTGGCGCGCGTCGCGACGTCGAGCTGACCCGCGTTGCCCGCGATCTGGCGCACGGCGGTCGTGAGCTGCAGCACCGAGGCCGCAGATTCGTCGACCGTCTCGAACAGGCTGTTGATGCCGCGCGCCGACTTGCTGAGCGCTTGATCGGTGGCGGAGGTGGCGCTGCTCGCGTGCTCCGCGTTCTGGGCGAGGTGACTCGCGGTGCGGCTGAGCTCGCTCATCTGCGCGCTCAGCTCCTCGACCGAGGACGCCATGCCGAGCGCCGCGCGCTCGTTCGCGTGCGCTTCGCCGGACATCGATTCGCTCGCCGCCGCCAGCCGCTGCGATTCGTGGGAGACCGCGACCGTGCTCTCGCGTACCTGCGCGACCAGCGCGCGCAGCCCGGCGGTCATGCGATTGAAGCTCTTCGCGAGCCCGCCGATCTCGTCGTCGCGGTCGACGAGCGCCTCGGCGGAGAGGTCGCCGCTGGCCATCGCCTCGGCGGTGGACGCGAGCGCCACGAGCGGCTTCGCGAGGCTCTCGCGCAGCCGCGACGAGATCGCCCAGGCGAGCGCGAAGCCCGCGAGGCCGATCGCGATCATGACCCCCGTGATCTGGCCGAGCTGCGCCAGCGCGACGTCGAGGCGCTTCCCGATCAAGAGCGTCGCGAGCGTGCCCTTGTCGTTCGAGATCTCGGTGCGGAAGTGCGCGTGGTTCCGGATCAGCGAGACCTCGGAATCCTGCTTGCTGAGCGACGCGAGGTTCTTCGGCAGCTCGCCCCACGCCGCGAACACGCCGCCGCCCGGCTTCACCACCGCGGCGAACGCGACATCCGGATCGGCCGCGAGGGTCGCGAGGGCCTCGTTGGCCGCCTCGGGATCGTCGAACTCGACCGCAGCCTGCGTGCTCGTCGAGATCACGGCGCCGACGTTCGCGAGCTCGCGCTCTTGATTGCGCGAGACGAGGTTCACCTGCAGGCCGAGCATCGCGATCAAGGACGCGCCGAGCGCCGAGCCCGTGCAGAGCATCATCGCGCGAGCGAGGGACTCGCGGAGCGACGCCTCCTTCCCCGCCTTCATCACTCGAAGCTCGACGCCAGGCGCATCAGCTTCGAGCTCAGCTTGAGGCCGCGGCGCGCGACGTCCTTTTGATTCACGGAGAACGCGATGCGTCCGGCTTGCATCCGGATCGCGATGTCCGTGTCGGAGAGGCGGCCCGGCTTCTCGGAGACGCGCAGCGGCTGGCTCGCCGCGAGCGCGTTCGACTGGACGCTGTCCGAGACGAAGACGATGTGTGCGCCGGCGCAGTCCGCGGCGTCGTTGGCGACCCGGATCTCGATCGGGCGCGTCTCGATCACCTGGCCGCGGGAGAGCGTCTGCAGCTCGGTCACCAGCTTCGGGTTGCCGACGACCGCGACCACGATCGGCGCCGTGTCCGAGGAGAAGGCGTTCGCGGGCCAGGTGACGTACTTGCCGAGCAACAGCAGGAAGGTCGCGCGCGCTTGGTCGTCCGAATTCGCCTGGGCCGCCGGTGCCACGAACAACGCCGAAACCACTGCCACCATGAACGCCAAGAAAATGCGCCGCATCGGACTCGTGCCTCCCGAGATCGCCTAGCTATCGGCCAGGAGCAACGCGTCTTGAGGCAATTCCCGCGTCAGTCCCTTCGATCCGCGAGCGAAGGCGGCGCGAGCTGCGCGAGGCTGTCGGCGAGGCCGCCGGGCCGGCTGCGCGCGAGCCACGCGTCGCGTTGCGCGACGATTGCTTCCGTGTGGTCGCGCAACAGATCGGTGGCCGAGGGGGCGGCGAGCCCCGCTGCGCGCGCCATCCGCCACGCGCCGTGGCGCGCGAGCCGCGTCGCGACGGCGAGCTCGCGCTGCACGAGCTCGCCATCACGGCTCTCGCAGCGCGCTCGCGGGAGCTGCCCGAGCGCTCGCTCGAGTTGCGCGAGAGTTGCCTGCAGCGCGTCCGGGTCGGTCTCGCCGAACGCGCCGAGCAGCGCGCCGCGCACGAGCGCGCTGAAGAGCGGGCTGCCGTTGAAGCCGTGCTTGCCCGTGCCGCGGTAGGTCTCGGCGAGCTCGATGGCGAGCGCTCCGAGGCTGCGCGTCGCGTCGCGAAACACGAAGGCGTCGAGCGCGGGCGCGAGCTCGGCGTCGAAGTTCGCCGCGCCGCACCAGGCGAGCGCCGCGCCGTACGCGAGGGGCAGCCAGCTCGCGCTCGGCGGCTGCGAGTGGCCGTTGTCGCCCCAATCGGTGATTAGGTAGCCGCGCGCGCCGCGCGCGAGCCCAATGCGTGCGGCGTCGCGCAGGTTCTCGCGCGCGTTCGTCCAGCGGCCGAGCAGCGAGTTCCAGGTCGACGTGCCGGGGCACACCCAGAACGGGAAGCCCGCGTCGGCAAACGCCTCGGTCTGCGTCTCGAAGCCGCGAAACGCGCGCGGCGTAATGCCGAGCTCGCCGAGCATCGGCGCGAGCGCCGGCGGCAGCGCGCTCTCCGGGAGCGGGCGCTCGTAGTGCCACACCAGCGCCGTCAGCCGATCGCGCGGAAGCTCGCGCACGAGCGCCGGGTGATCCCGCAGCATGTCGCCCCAGAAGAGCACCTCGCTGCCGTCCGCGCGCAGCGGGTTCGCCACCCGCAACAAGTGGTCGAGGTAGACGCGCGCCTTGCCGCGCGCGGCGACCTCGCCGGCGCTCGCGCCGCGGCCCAGCTCGAAGGTCTCGTCGCAGTTGATGTTGATGCGCCGGCTCGTGTGATGGCCGAGCAGCTCGCGGCACAGGCCGAGCGCGAGCTCTGCGTTCTCGGGCGTGGGCGCGAGGCAGCCGGGCGGGAAGGTCGCGCCGAGGCGCGTCGTGAAGCCATCGGGACATTCCGCGCGCGCCCGGTAGGCGTCGTGCGCGAGCCAGCGCCCCATGTGCCCGAAGCTGTTCTGGTTCGCGCACAGCTCGATGCCGTTCGCCGCGCACAGCGCGTCGAGCCAGCGCACGTCGTCGGCCGTCATCGGCGAGGCGTCGCGCCAGACCGCGTCGTGTCCCGTGTAAGCAAAGGTGTGCTCGGTGTAGAGCTGGAGATGGTTGAGGCGCAGCAGCGCCATCAGCTCGACGATTCGCGCGAGCGTGTCGCGCGTGGGCACGCGGTCGCGCGAGATGTCGAGCAGGTAGCCGCGCAGCGCGAAATCGGGCGCGTCCTCGATGCGCAGCGCGGGCAAGCGCTCGCCGCTCTGCTGCGCGATCTGCACCAGCGCGGCGCGCGCGTAGCGAAGCCCCGCGTCGCTGCCGTGCTCGATCCAGGCGCCGCGCGCATCGAGCGTGAGCGTGAAGGCCTCGCGCCCGAGCGACGGTCGCGCGTGCGCTGCCGGCGCGGCGTCGCGCAGCGGCCCCGGCCCCGCGAGCCGCTCGAGCTTGCGCGGCCGCGGCAGGAGCAGCAGCTCGCGTGTCACACGCCGGGCATGCCGCGCCGCGCTTGCCAGCGCGACAGCGCGTGAATCGCCCACGGCGCGAGCCGCTTCATGTAATAACCCAGCCACGCCTCGATCGTGATCGGCGCGATCACGCGATCGCGCTGCACCGCGCGCAGGATGTTCTGCGCCACGCGCTCGGGCCCGTAGTCGCGGCGCTGGTAGCCCGCGACCATCGCCTCGCGCGCGCCTGCGGCGCCCGCCACGCCGCGCAGCTTGGCGTTGCGCGTGATCGGGGTGTTGATGATGCCCGGGCAGATCGCGCTCACGCCGATCCCGCGCCGGTGCAGCTCGATGTGCAGCGACTCGCTGAGCCCCAGCACCGCGTACTTGGTGGCGGTGTAGGCGGCGAGCATCTCGCTCGGGAGGTAGCCCGCGGCCGAGGCGACGTTCACCACGTGCCCGCCCACGCCGCGCTCCACCATGCGCGGCACGAAGAAGTGGCAGCCGTGCACCACACCCATCAGGTTGATGTCGACGATCCAGCGCCAATCTTCGAGCGAGAGGTCGAGCAGCCCGCCGCCGAGCCCGACGCCGGCGTTGTTGACGAGCAGGTCCACCGCCGGCACCGCGCGGTGTACCGCGTCCGCGAACGTGCGCATCGCCTCGGGGCTCGCGACATCGACGCGCTCTGCGAGCACGCGGCGCGCGGGGGCGATCGCGCGCGCGAGGCGCTCGGTCTCGGCGAGGCCCACGGCGTCGAGGTCGCAGAGCGCGAGATCGGCGCCGCGGCGGATGCACGCGAGCGCGGTCTCGCGGCCGATGCCGCTGGCGGCGCCGGTCACGAGGGCGGTCTTGCCGGTGAGATTGCGGACGTCCACGGGGCTCGCACGGTACTACGACGGAGTCGAGTTGGTTGCGGGCAGCGCAGCCGCGGCGGGGCCGGGGGCGGCTGCGGCCGATGGCTCGGCTTCGGCCCCTCTCTTCAAGGCGTCTCTCCAAGGACGAGAGAGCGCGATGTCGCGGGGCGTTGCGTTGCCGGATGCTCGGGGCCGGCCTGCGCTTGATTCGGCC
>DATBRS010000279.1:0-2635 GCA_036560185.1 Myxococcota bacterium | reverse complement strand
AGCGCCGGCACGAGCGCGAACATCGCGAGCGCGGCGGCGGCGATCGCGAGCGTCTGCACCTCGAAGAAGTGGGCGAGGCGCGCGGGGTCGGTGCTCGTGAATTCTCCCGCCAGCACGCCGGCCAGCTTGTTGCCCAGCGCGTCGGCCAGGAACCACACACCCAACACCACGCCGGCCAGCCGCTCCGGGGCGAGCCGCGTCATCGCCGAGAGGCCGACGGGGCTGAGGCAGAGCTCGCCGAGCGTCTGCACGAAGAACACGCCCACCAGCCACCACGGCGAGACGAGGCCCGCCGCCGTTGCCTGCGCCGCCGGGATCATCATCGCGAAGGAGGCCGCCATGAAGGCGAGGCCGAGCGCGAACTTGAAGGGGCTCGACGGCTGATGCGCGCCGAGGCGAGGCCACATCCACGCGAACAAAGGCGCGAGCGTGAAAACGAAAACGGAGCCGACGGACTGGTACCAGGACGAAGGGAAGGCGAACCCCAACAACTCGTTGCGCGCCAGCCGGTCGCCGAAGAGAGCGAGGGTCGAGCCGCCCTGCTCGAACGCGCCCCAGAACACCATCGCCGCCAGAAAGAAGACGAGCACGACGCTCATCCGCCTCGCATCGACGCTGGCACGCAGCGCGAGCACGAGGGCGAGCAAGACGGGCGCAATCACGAACAGCCAGCGCAGGCGCTCCCAGCCCGGCTGATCCGCCGCCAGCACGTAGGCGATCAGCGCCGCCGAGCCAGCGACGACTCCCGCTAGCGCGCGCCACGGGCGCGGCTCGTGCGGCGGCGTCCCTCCGATGTGCGCGATGCGGTGCTCGGTTGCGCGCAGCCAGAGAATCCCCAACAACATGCCGACGCCCGCAGCGCCGAAGCCCCAATGCCAGCTCGCGAGCGGGTTGAAGCCAAAGCTCACGAGCAGCGCTTTCCAGGTGGCGTGCTGCGCGAGGAAGCCGACCGCGATCGGGCCGAGGAAGGCGCCGACGTTGATCCCCATGTAGAAGAGCGAGAAGCCGGCGTCGCGGCGCGGGTCGGTCGCGGAGTAGAGGTCGCCGACCAGCGTGCTCATGTTCGGCTTCAGCAGCCCCGAGCCGACGGCGACGAGCACGAGCCCGGCGTAGAACGTGGCCTGCGAAGGGAGCGCGAGCGTGAAGTGCCCGGCCGCGATGATGAACGCGGCGACGCGCACCGCGCGCCGCGCGCCGAGGAAGCGATCGCCGAGGAAGCCTCCGATGATCGCGAACAAGAAGGCGCTCATCGTGTAGGTGCCGTAGATCAATCCGGCGCGGCGCGTGTCCAAGCCGAGGCCGCCGGCCTCGGCGGGCGCGACCAGGAAGTAGATCAGGATCGCGCGCATCCCGTAGTAGCTGAAGCGCTCCCAGAGCTCGGTGAAGTAGAGCGTCGCGAGGCCGCGCGGATGCCCGAACCAGGCGCGATCGTCGTGGGAGACGGCGGCGCTCACAGAACCGGCCGCGCCGCCCGAGCCGTGGCGTAGACCGCGCGCACGTGCGCGAGCTCGTCGCCCGCGAGCGGAAGCCGCGGCGCGCGCACGGTCTCGCTGCCGTGGCCCTCGCGCGCCTGCACCCACTTGATCAGCTGCACGAACTTCGGCGCCGCGTCGAGGCGCAGCAGCGGCAGGAACCACGCGTACAGCGCGTCCGCGCGCGCGGTGTCGCCGGCGCGCGCGGCCTCGAACAGCGCGATCGATTCGCGGGGGAACGCGTTCACGAGGCCGGCGATCCAGCCCGTCGCGCCGGCGCGCACGCCCTCGACCACCGCATCGTCGAGGCCGACGAGCAGCGCGAGGCGATCGCCGAGCAGCGCGCGCAGCGCAGTGATACGCCGCACGTCGCCGCTCGACTCCTTCACCGCGTGCAAGTTGCGATGCGCGGCGGCGAGCTCCGCGACCTGCTCCGGCGAGAAATCCGTCTTGTAGGCAGGCGGGTTGTTGTAGAGCATGCACGAGAGCCGCGTGGCGGAGATCACCGCCGCGACGTGGGCGCGCATCTCGCGCCAGTCGCTGCTGTAGACGTAGGGTGGCAGCACCATCAGGCCCGCGCAGCCGGCGCGCGCGCCGGCGCGCGCGAGCGCGACGGCTTCGCTCGTCGCGAGCGCCGCGACGCCGAGCACGACCGGCGCGCGCCCCGCCGCCGCTCTCACGCACACCTCCGCCACCGCGATCTTCTCGTCGAACGAGAGCGTCGCCGCCTCGCCGAGCGAGCCGCAGCACACGAGGCCCGAGGCGCCGTGCTCGATCAGCCAGCGGCAGTGGCGCGCCAGCGCGCGCGAGTCGAGCGCGCCGTTCGGGCGCAGGTTGGTGGTGATCGCGGGAATCACGCCGGTCCACTGCATGGCGGCTCCGAGTCCTCAGGTCGAGGTGAATCGATTCGGCGAGAGCGGCTCGAGCGGCAGGCTCGGCTTCTCGTCGCTCAGGATCTGCGCGATCAGCTCGCCGCTGATCGGCGCGAGCGTGACGCCGAGCATGGCGTGGCCCGTCGCGGTGCAGAGATTGTCGAAGCGCGCGACGCGCCCGAGGTACGGGAGCCCATCGGCGGAGCAGGGGCGCAGGCCGTGCCACGGCACGATGTGCTGGAAGTCCTGCGCGCGGAACGCCGGGAAGTAGTCCACGAAGCCGTCGACGAG
>DATBRS010000278.1:0-6438 GCA_036560185.1 Myxococcota bacterium | reverse complement strand
CGCGGAGAGGTGGCCGAGAGGCTGAAGGCACAGGTTTGCTAAATCTGCATAGGGGAAACCCTATCGAGGGTTCGAATCCCTCCCTCTCCGCCAGCGAGCTCCGCTCGCTGGCGTTCGGCGACGCGAGCCGGCGTCGAGTCGGCGGCGATGATCGAGGCGCGCCGCCGGATCTTCTTTGTTGACTTCGCTCGCCTCCGAAGACTCCGGCTCGCTGCGCGCTTCGCTTGCGGCCTCGCGCGAACACATCGAGGCGGAGCGGCATTCGAGATGGGCATCCGCAGAGGCGCCTCGGGCGGTGGCTGTCGCCAGGGTTGAAGCGGTAGCTCCCATCTTCTAAGACGGCGCTGCGCGGAGAGGTGGCCGAGCGGCTGAAGGTACGCGACTGGAAATCGCGTGTACCGGAAACGGTACCGAGGGTTCGAATCCCTCCCTCTCCGCCACGCCGTCGGACGCGGCTTCCTCGCACCCACCCCAGGAGCAACGGCATGCGCATCGAGTACGCGGGCAGCGTTCATGACGAGGAGGAGATCGCAGCCGTGGTCTCGGTGCTGCGCGGCGGGCCCTCGGCGCTGCGCATCGGGAAGCACGTGCGCGAGATGGAGCGCCTGGTCGCGGCGTCGTTCGGCAAGCGGCGCGGGGTGATGTGCAACTCCGGCTCGTCGGCGCTCTACCTCGCGATCGAGCTGCTCGGGCTCGCCGAGGGCGACGAGATCCTCACTTCGCCGCTCACGTTCTCGACCGACATCGCACCGATGGTGCGCAGCCGGGTGGTGCCGGTGTTCGTGGACATCACGCCCGACACGTATCAGATCGACGTCGACGCGATCGAGCGCAACCTCTCGCCCCGCACCAAGGCGATCCTCGCGCCGAACCTCACGGGGAATTGCCCGGACTGGGACGCGATCCGCGCGATCGCTGACCGGCACGGCCTGCGCGTGATCGAGGATTCGTGCGACTGCCTCGGCGCGACGCAGGGCGGCACGCCCACCGGCACGCGCGCCGACATCAGCGTCACGAGCTTCGCGCTCGCGCACATCATCACCGCCGCGGGCACGGGCGGCATGGTGTGCGTGGACGACGAGGCGCTCGCCGATCGCTGCTTGCTGCTGCGCCGCTGGGGCCGCCGCAGCGAGGTGCAGCTGTTCGGCAGCCGCAAGGGCAAGGGCGACCGCTTCTTCAGCGATCTCGACGGCATCGAGTACGACAACCTGTTCATCTTCGACGAGGTGGGCTGGAACTTCGAGCCGTCGGAGCTCAGCGCTGCGTTCGGGGTGGTGCAGATGAAGAAGCTCGCCGCGAACCTGGCGCGCCGGAAGCGCAACTTCGCCGTGCTGAACGAGCGCCTCGGCCGCCACCCGCGCCACTTCGCGCTGCCGCGCACCACGCCCGGCATCGACACGGCTTGGCACATGTACGCCACGCGGATCCTCCCGGAGAGCGGCATCCGCCGCGCCCACTTCCAGCAGTACATGGAGCAGAACGGCGTCGACACGCGGATGGTGTGGACCGGCAACGCCGCGCGGCAGCCGGCCTTCAAGAAGATCGCGATGCGGATCGACCCGAACGGCCTGCCCAACGCCGATCGCGTGATGGAGTGGGGCGTGATCCTGCCCATGAACCACGCGCAGGGCGACGAGCAGATGCACTTCATCGGCGACCTCGTCGACGCGTACGTGGCGGAGCACGCGCGCTGACCCCGCGGGCCGGATGCGGCGCTCGGAAACGGCTCGGCTAGAGTGCCGCGCCTTCGAGGGGCCGAGATCACGCGCCCATAGCTCAGTTGGATAGAGCGCCAGGTTGCGGACCTGGAGGTCGCAAGTTCGAGTCTTGCTGGGCGCGCCAGCAACGCGGGGCTCGGTGAGAGATCACCGAGCCCTTCGTGTTTTTGGCGGGGCCCGCCGCGAATCGTCGCGCTGCTTGCACTCGCGGGCGTAGGCTGCGCAGCACTCACGAGGAGGCTCGCGCATGCGCTCCGTCATCGTGCTCGCCCTGGCGGTTGCGTTCGGCTGCACCGCGCCCGCAGCCCCGCCGACGCCCGCGAACACCGCCACCGAGATCCGCACGGCGCTCGCACAGCCGGGCCGCGACGCGAAGGATCTCGAGCGCGACGCGCGCGACCATCCCGCGGACACGCTCGGGCTGCTCGGCCTCGCGCCCGGCATGCGCGTGCTCGATCTGTTCTCGGGCGGCGGCTACTACGCCGAGATCGCAGCGCGCGTCGTCGGCGAGCGCGGCCGCGTCTTCGCCCACACCAACCGCGCCTATCTCTCTTTCGCCGGCAAGGCGCTGGCGGCGCGGCTCGCGGCGCGGCCGCTCCCGCAGCTCGTTCGCTACGACCGCGAGGTCGAGGAGATCGAGCTCGCGGGCGAGATCGACGCCGCGATTCTCTCGCTCGCGTACCACGACGTGTACTGGAAGCCGAAGCCCGAAGAGGGCGAGTGGACGGTCACGCGCGATCCGCTGATGACGGCGCTGTTCCGCGCGCTGCGCCCGGGCGGGCGCGTGCTGGTGATCGATCACGCGGCGGCGGGCGGAAGCGGAAACTCGGCCGCACAGGAGCTGCACCGCATCGACGAAGCGTTCGCGCGCGCCGACTTCGAACGCGCGGGGTTCCGCTTCGTCGCGAGCTCTGACGCGCTGCGCAACGCGAGCGACGCCCGCACTCTGAGCGTGTTCGATCCGGCGATTCGCGGGAAGACGGATCGCTTCGTGCTCGTGCTCGAGAAGCCCGGCGCCTAGCGCATTCGCAGCGCGGCAGACTGTGATCCAGTTCTCCGTGCACCCCAGCCTCGCACGAAATCGCTGGCTTTGGCGGGAGCCGCCGTAGTAGCGTGCGGGGGATTGAGCCCTTGGCGGGGCATCACCGAAAACCTGGGGGGACCCGAATGTCTCAGCGCACCCGCGTCTTCGCTTGGAGCGCCGCGCTCCTCGCACAGCTCGTGTTCGGCATCGCGCCGATGTTCGCGCAAGCAGCGGCTCCGGCGGCAGAAGCCGCCGCGGCCTCGGACGACCGCGGCATCGAGGTCATCACGGTGACCGCGCGCCGCAAGGAAGAGAACATCCAGGACATCCCGATCGCGGTGAGCGCCTTCTCCGCGGACGACTTATCGACCTCGAACATCGACGACGTCGCGGACGTTCAGTTCAACGTCCCGAACCTGTCGTACACGAAGACCAACTTCTCGGGCGCCGGAAACATCTCGATTCGCGGTGTCGGCAACCTCGCGACCGCCGCGACCGCCGAGAACGGCACCGGCATTCACATCAACGACGCGCCGTTCCCCGGCTCGCGCATCTACGAGACCGAGTTCTACGACGTCGGCAGCGTGCAGGTGCTGCGCGGCCCGCAGGGCACGCTGTTCGGCCGCAGCTCGCCGGGCGGCGCGGTGAACGTCTACACGAAGAAGCCGGTCCTCGAGGAATGGGGCGGCTACATGGGCCTCGAGTACGGCGACTACAACCACACCAAGGTAAAGGCCGCGCTGAACGTCCCGCTGGGCGAGCACTTCGGCGCGCGCGCGGCCGGCTTCTACTACCGCCGCGACGGCATCACCGAAGTGAAGCAGGGCAAGTTCGGCTGCGTCGGCGTGTCTTCGAATTGCCCGGGGGACGACGAGATCGACGGCCGCAGCGTGTACGCGATGCGCCTCTCGCTGTACGGCGAGTGGGACGACGCGAGCTTCAACCTGATGGGCCAATACTTCCGCGCGGATGACGACCGGATGCGCATCAATAACCAGGGCTGCGTGCCGGATCCGCAAGACTGGCCGAACGGCATCGGCTGTCTCGGCGGCAACAACAAGATCCAGCCGGGCGGCGTGAACTACAACTCCACGCTCGGTTATTCGAGCGGCATCAACGTCGATACGGGGATCGCCGCCGGCAGCGGTGCCTCGCGCTTCCTGAGCGGACCGCGAGGCATCATGACGACGTCGTTCCTGACGGCGGGCGGCGTGATTGGCACGCAGGCGAACGCCCGGTTCCTCGGCAATCCGTGCGTGTACCAAGGCGGGAACACCGGAATCTGCCCGGGCTATCTGTTCGACAACGCTTCGGGCACGGCCGCTTTCGGCGCCACGCCGGAGGGATACGGGCTCCCGAACGTCTACTACACCGGCGTGAATCGGCCCTCGAACCTGCGCGACATCAACACGCAGCTGAAGCCGCGCTACGTCGCGGACGAGCTTCAGATCACCTTCACCGCCAACTTCGACATCACCGAAGACCTGACGCTGACTGCAGTCACTGGCTGGCACCAGGCCTACGTGAAGAGCGAGACCGACTACTGGTGGGGCAGCCCGGACGTCGGCTTCACGGATTCGGCGGGCGCTGCGCAGACGCGCACGTTCCTGTTCCCCGGCAGCGACCTGGGCGGACAGTACGGCTCCGAGTTCGTGTTCGATCGCTCGCAGTCGACGGACAAGATGTTCACGCAAGAGATTCGCGTCTTGAGCTCCTTCGACGGGATGTTCAACTTCCAGGCCGGCGCGATCTACAACAACGGCACCGTCGATGCGCTCTACAACGTCTGGGCGACGTCGCTAGAAGCGTTCTGGACGTCGATCGCGGGCGGCGCGCTCATGGGCCTCGAACCCGACTCCAGTTACTACAAGAACGAGACGACGCCGACGACGCTGCAGTCGTACGCGCTGTTCGGCGAGACTTACTTCGATCTCACCGACACGACGCGGCTCACGCTGGGCCTCCGCTACACGGACGACAAGAAGACGGACACGCAGCGCGTCAATCTGTGGACGTTCCCGCGCACCAACTTCGCGACGCGCGAGGGCGGCTGGACCGAGGTGATCTGGAAGGTCTCGCTCGACCAGCACTTCGATCTGCCCTGGGCGCCGGGCTCCCTCGCTTACATCACGGCCTCGACAGGCTACAAGGGCGGCGGCTTCAATCCCGCGGTCGACGTGAGCCAGAGCGGCGGTACGGCGGGCGCGGTTCCGCTCGAGTTCAAGCCGGAGACGATCACGGCGTATGAGATCGGGTACAAGGGCACCTGGTGGGACCAGATGCAGCTCGGCCTGACCGCGTTCTACTACGACTACCAGGACATGCAGATCGGCAAGATCGTGAACCGCACCGCGGTGAACGAGAACCTCGACAGCAAGATTTGGGGCGTCGAAGTCGAGTCGGTGTGGCAAGCCACGGAGTCTCTGCGCTTCGACATGAACGTGTCGTGGCTGCAGAGCGAGATCCAGAAGGGCGTCTCGATCGACGGCGCGGATCCGACGAACGGCGTCGCGGGCTGGATGCCGATCAAGCAGCTGCTCGAGTTCCCGGCGGGCCAGAACGCCATCTGCAACCCGGCGATCAACCCATACTGCCTCGATCCGGTCGTGATCAACGGAGGCGACCCCGCGCGGGAGGCGATCCTCGGGCCCACGCTTCCGGTGGCATGCCAAGGGATCGGCAACCTCGTTCAAGGCACGCAGTGCGGCTACATCGCCGATGGCTTCGCGGCGAACTTGAAGGGCAACGAGCTGCCGAACGCGTCGGACTGGACGATGAAGATTGGCGCGCAGTACGCGCTGCCGGCATGGGGTGGCTGGGTCGCGACTCCGCGCGTCGACTTCTACTGGCGCTCCGAGATGTTCTCGCGCGTGTACAACACCGCGAAGGACGTCATCCCGTCCTGGCAGCAGCTCGACGCGAACTTCGCGGTCACGAAGGAAGGCAGCCCGTGGATGTTCGAGCTGTGGGCGAAGAACCTGCAGGACAACAACGACGTCACGGGCCACTACTTCACGGATCCGACGTCGGCGAACTTCACGAACCTGTTCCTGCTGGAGCCGCGCACCTTCGGCGGCACCATCCGGTACACGTGGGGTGAGAGCGAGTACTAAGCGACTCGCTGCCTGAAGCAGCGGGCCCGCCGAGCAGCGATGCTCGGCGGGCCCTTCGCTTTGGCGCGTCAGCCGCGGCGGTAGCGGCGGAAGGTGCGCAGCGCGCGCAGGAAGTCGCGGAAGCCGATCTTCTTGCCCTCCGCGCGGCTGCGCGGGAAGTAGGCGACCGGCACCTCGGCGAAACGCCGGCCCTGGGCGGCGAGGCGCGCGGTGATCTCGTGATCGAGCTCGAAGCCCGTCGTCTCGAGCGGCAGCGGGCACACCACGTCGCGCGGGAACAGCTTGAGTGCGGTGACCGTGTCCGTGATGCGGATTCCGCACGCGAGCCAGCACGCGAGCGAGAGGCTGCGCCCGCCGAGATACGCCGCCCAGCTCTGGTTCGGATGCTTCGCGGCGACGAAGCCGCGCACGAGCCCGAGGCCGGGCCGCAGGTACCGGCTGCCGTACACCACGTCGACGCCGCCCTGCAGCAGGCGCCGCAGCATCGGCAGGTAGTCGTTCGGGTCGTACTCGAGATCCGCGTCCTGGATGATCACGAAGTCGCCGCTCGCGAGCGCGAGGCCGCGCCGCACCGCTGCGCCCT
>DATBRS010000277.1:0-27166 GCA_036560185.1 Myxococcota bacterium | reverse complement strand
TTTGTGGCGGAACGTCCCCGTCTTCCCGGTCGCGCGCCGGCGCTCGGCAGAGCATGGCGGGGGAGACGGCGTCGACGGTCAGACGCCGATCGGGATTCGCAGCACCGTGGTGCGGCCGAGACGCCGGCTCGCCATGGCTTGCTTGCTGGCGCCCAGCTGACCGAGTGCCTCATCGACCACCGGCGAGTCCGCAAAGGGCGCGTCATAGCCGTCGCCGCGCAGCTCGGTGAACGACACGAGCAGCGCGCGCTCCGCGCCGGAGCCTGCGACGCGCGCGCCGAGCGTGACGCGCTCGGGAGCGGGCCGCGCCCCGATGCGCGCTTCGAGCATGCGCTGCAGCACGCCCGTGAAGCGGGGCTCGTCGCCGACGAGCTCCGGCAGCGTGCGCGGCACGAGCAGGATCACGTCGATGCCGTCGCGTTCGGCGAGGCGCGCCGCGCGCTCCGCCGTGCGTGCGAGCGCCTCGACCGTCGCGATCCGCTCGCTGCGCGACGCCGCGGGCCGGCCCGAGAGGGCCGCTTGCATCTCCTCGCTCCACTTGCGCAAACGCTGGATGCCGCGCAGCCCGTCCTCCGCGAGCGAGCGGTACTGCGCGCTGCGCCGGCCGCCGGTCTGCTCGAGCAGCGTGTCGAGCGTGCCGCTCAGCTCGTCGAGCGCGCTCTGCATCTCGCGCTGGATCTGCAGCAGCCGTTCGGCGTCGCCCAGCTCTTCTTTGAACAGGATCACGACGCCGACGGCCTGCCCCGCGCTCGCGATCGGCGAGGCGACGGCGGAGTAGCCGACATCGCCGGCGCGCAGCCGGAAGCGCGCCGTCTCGCGCGACTCGCAGGCGCTGACGACGCCGCGCAGCACGGCCTCGCGCGCGCCGCCGTCGAACAGCTCGGCGAGCGGGAGCCCGAGCGCGCTCTTGCCGGCGCGCGGGAAGCGTTCCTCGAAGGCGGGGTTCACGTAGACCGCGCGGCCGTCGGGATCGCCGACGACGATCGGCGCGTCGAGGTACGAGAGCAGCGATTCGGCGCCGTTCAAGCGCGCACCTCCACGATTCCGGCGTCCATCAGCTTCGCGAGCGTGTGCAGCGCCTCGAACGGATCCATCGACGCGAGCGCGACCAGCTCGTCCGCCGAGGTGTGCCCGTCGATCATCGAGAGCACGAAGCCGGCGTTGGGCGGCATGTTGAAGCGCAGGATCTCCTGCGGTCCGAGCCGCACGCGCAGTACGCCGGCGCCGCCTCGCGTGCGCTTGCGATGCCGCTGATACAGGTTCGCCCGTAACAGCTCGAGCGCGGCTTGCGACTCGAGGTGGCCCGGCGCGTCGCGCACGGCGCCTTCGAGCAGCTCGAGCGCCTCTACGTCGGAGCCGCGCTCGATCAGGGCCTGCGCGTCGCGCAGGCGCTGCGCCGCGAGATTCGCCGGCGCGGGCTTCTCACCGGCGCTGCGCGCGCCGTAGCCCGCGACCTCGAGATAGTCGCGCGCCACTTCGTGGCGCGGATCGAGCTCGAGCACCGCCTGCCAGCACGCCACGGCGCGCTCGATGTCGTCTTGTCCATAGTGATCGAGGCCCAGCGCCATCAGGCTCGCGATCTTCTGTTCGTTCGACTCCGCCACCCGGCTACTCCTTGAGCGCCACTTCGTAGAGCTCTTGATCGCGGATGATGCGCTGGATCTCGTCGTCGGTGAGCGTGCCGGTCGCGTTCACCGTGATCGACTGCTCCTTGCCGGTCGCCAGGTCGCGCGCCGACACCGAGACGATGCCGTTCGCGTCGATGTCGAAGGAGACCTCCACCTCGGGCTCGCCCTTGCGCGCCTGGCGGATGCCGTTCAGCACGAACTCGCCGAGCAGGTCGTTGTCCACGGCGAGATCGCTCTCGCCCTGCAGCACGCGGATCTTCACGGCGGTCTGGTTGTCGCGCGTGGTCGTGAAGATGTGGCCCTTGCGCGCGGGCACGGTGGTGTTGCGCTCGATCAGCTTCGCGAAGTGGCCGCCGAAGGTCGCGATGCCGAGCGAGAGCGGCGTCACGTCGAGCAGCAGCAGGTTCTGGTCGTCGGAGACGAGGCTCTCCGCCTGCAGCGCCGCGCCCACCGCCACGACCTCGTCGGGGTTCACGCCCTTGTGCGGGCGCTTGCCGAAATGGTCCGCGACCGCCTGCTGCACGAGCGGGGTGCGCGTCTGGCCGCCGACCAGGATCACCTGATCGATGTCCTTGGTCTTCACGTTCGCGTCGAGCATGCACTGCTCGACCGTCTTCAGCGTCTGGCTCACGATGTCGTGCACCAATTGCTCGAGCTGCTCGCGCGTGAGCTGACACGAGAGATGGCGCGGCCCGCTCGCGTCGCTGGCGATGAAGGGCAGGTTCACCTCCACGGTCTCGCGCGAGGAGAGGTCGCACTTCGCCTTCTCCGCCGCGTCCTTCAGGCGCTGCATCGCCATCGCGTCGCCGCGCAGGTCGATGCCCTCTTGGTCGCGGAACCAGGCGAGCAGGTGCGTCACGATGCGGCGGTCGAAGTCCTCGCCGCCGAGGAAGGTGTCGCCGGCCGTCGCGAGCACCTCGATCACCCCGTCGGAGAGCTCGAGGATCGAGATGTCGAAGGTGCCGCCGCCGAGGTCGTAGACCGCGACCTTCTCGTCCTTGCCGGGGCGGCTCATGCCGTAGGCGATCGCCGCCGCGGTGGGCTCGTTCACGATCCGCAGCACCTCGAGGCCGGCGATCTTGCCGGCGTCCTTGGTGCACTGGCGCTGCGCGTCGTTGAAGTACGCGGGCACCGTGATCACCGCTTCCTTCACCGGCTCGCCGAGGTATTCCTCCGCGACGCGCCGCATCTCGCGCAGCACCGTCGCCGAGAGCTCGGGCGCGGTGAAGGTCTTGCCCCCGATCACGACGCGCGCGTCGTCGTTCGGGCCGCGCACGATCTCGTAGGGGTAGAGCTCGATCGACTTCGCGACCTCGTCGGAATCGAAGCGCCGGCCGATCAGGCGCTTCGAGGCCGTGACGGTGCCGCGCGCGTTCGTGATCGCTTGACGCTTCGCGAGGTGGCCGACCAGCCGCTTGCCATCCTGCGTGATCGCGAACATCGACGGCGTCGTCTTGTACCCGCCCGAGTTCGGCACCACGGTGACTTGGCCGTTCTCCACCACCGCCACGCAGGAGTTGGTGGTCCCCAGGTCGATTCCAATCACTCGGCTCATGGCCCCTCCAGATTCTTCAGCGCAACCCGCGAAGCCCGAGCTTCGCGTCCTTGTCGTTCGGATCGATGCGCAGCGCAGCGTCGTACTCGCGCTTCGCGTTGGCAGTCAGGCCGGCCGCGGCGTAAATGCCCGCGAGCGTGTTGCGGTAGGCGGCGCTGCCCGGCTCGATCTCGACCGCCTGCGCCGCGAACTCCTTCGCGCGCTTCAGGTCGTTCGAGACTTGCAGCGCCAGCTTGGCCGCGCGGTGCGCGAGCTCGGCGTCTCCCGGCCGGAAGTGCAGCGCCTCCTCGAACTGGTCGAGCGCCGCCGCGTAGTCGCGCATCTCGAGCGCGCCCTCACCCTGCTTCACGAGGTGCTTCGCGCGCTCTTCGTGGGCCTTGCGCTGCACGTTCGGAAACTCTTCGCGATACGCCGAGTTCTCGGGGTCGAACGCGATCGCGAGCCGCACTGCGCCGGCGGCCTCGAGCCAGCGCGAGCTCGCGAACGAGCTCATGCCGTGCTCGAAGAAGGTCTTCGCCTTGCGGCGCCGCTCTCGATGCATGCGCGTGTGCGACGCCATCGCGGAGACGCGCTCGCGCAGCCGGCGGCGCGCGTCGATGCTCGACGCGCGTGCGCTGGCCGCCGTGGCGCAGTCGCCGACCGCGAACTGCGAGACGAACTCGCTCGACTGCACTTCCTTGCGCGTCGTGGGATCCGAGAGCAGCTCGTACGCCTCGAGCAGGCGCTTGAAGCAGACCTCGATCACCGCGCCGAACGCGCCGGTGTTCCGGCGGAAGTAGCGATCGGGGTGGAGCCGCTTGGAGAGCGCGAAGTAGGCCTTCTTCACGACGCGCGCGTCCGCGTCCGCCGTGACGCCGAGGATCTCGTGATACCGGCGCCCGAGGCCGGCGGCGAAGTCGAGGATCTCGCGCTGCAGCTCGACGTCGAGATCGATGCTCGGATCGATCGGCGGAAGCGTGAGCGGGCGCGGCTTGGCGAGGATCGGCTGCGGCGGAGGCAGCGCGGCCTCGGCGACGGGCTTCGCCGCCTCGGGCTTCTCGCTCGCGGGTTGCTGCTCGCTGGCGACGGACTTGGCCGCGCGCGCGCTCGCAGCCGTGCTCGGCGCGGCCGCGATCAGCACGCCGTCGCGGAGCCAGCTCTCGAGCAGGCGGTCGACTTCGTGGGCCGGCAGCGCGCCGATCTGCCGCAGCGTCTTCCAGGGGGTGCAGCCGTCCACGCGGGAGAGCAGGAAACCGGCAGCCGGATCGAGGGCGAGCGCGGTCGCAACGACACCCGGCGCGAGTGCGAGCACTTGCGCGTGCGCGTTGTCGAGCGTTTCGCCGACCCGCATCTCCCCTCCCAAGCTCCGCGCGAGCGGGGCCCTTCCCGGTGCCCGGTATCGGCGGCCCGGGAGGGGAAACTGAGCGGACGGAGGCGCAATGCGAGTAGCCCCAGGAGGCCCCGGAAGGTGGCCCCGCGAGGCCGGAAGCGGGCCTAGCGGCGCGGCGCCGGCCGGGTCGGGCGGGCCAGGAAGACCGTGCCCACCCCGCCGTCCGTGAAGATCTCGAGCAGCACGGCGTGCTGCATGCGGCCATCCACGATGTGGCTGCGGGTGACGCCACCCTTCAGCGCGTCGAGGCAGCACTGCACCTTGGGGATCATGCCGCCCTTGATCGTGCCCGCGGCGATCAGCCGCTTCACGTCCGGCTCGGTGAGCTGCTGGATCAGCCGCCCCTCCGCGTCCTTCACGCCCTCGACGTCGGTCAGCTGGATCAGCTTCTCGGCGCCGAGCGCGGCGGCGATCGCGCCGGCCGCGTCGTCGGCGTTCACGTTGTAGGTGATGCCCGCCTCGTCGACGCCGATCGGCGCGATCACGGGGATGAAGCCGGCGTCGCACATCGCGACGATCGGTCCCGGGTCGACCGCGACCACCTCGCCGACGCGCCCGAGATCCTTGCCGGCGCGCGCGCGCCGCTTCACCAGCAACAAGCGGCCGTCGTTGCCGGTGAGCCCGACCGCCTTGCCGCCCGCGCTCTGCACCAGCCCGACGATCTCGCGGTTGACGCTGCCGCCCAGCACCATCTCGACGACCTCCATGGTGGAGTCGTCGGTGACGCGCAGGCCATCCACGAAGCTCGACTGGATGCCGAGCCGCCCGAGCGTGCTCTCGATCTGCGGGCCGCCGCCGTGCACGATCACCGGGCGCAGCCCGATGTACTTCAGCAGCACCACATCGGTGGCGAACGACGCGCGCAGCTCGGGATCCGTCATCGCGTGGCCGCCGTACTTGATGACGACGGTCTTGTCGCGGAAGCGGCGGATGTAGGGCAGCGCCTCGATCAGCACCGCAGCTTTGTCGATCAGCGCCTGCACCATGCCTCCTCCGCGGTCGCGCTCCAGTTATTGGGGAGACTCGCGCCCCGCGCGGCGCGCCTCGGCGACCTCTTCGATCGTCTGCACCAGGCTGCGGTAGAGCAGCACGTTGCGCACCGCCGCCGAGAGCGCCGCGCCGATCAGCTCGCCGAAGCCGGGCGTCGCGAGCTCCGGGAACGCCGGGAACGCGCGGAAGATGCCGATCGGCTTGCCGCGGAAGCGCAGCGCGCCGCACAGCAGCGGGCCCGCGGCGCCGTCGGCGGGCGTGTCGACCTCGGCGTCGAAGCGTGGATCGCGCGTCGGGTCGCCCGTCGCCACGAGCTGCCCCGTCGCGAACACGCCGCCGCAGAGGCCGCGCGTCAGCGAGAGCTGGGCGCGGTCGCTGCGCCGCCCGCCCGCGTCGCACTCGGCCTCGCGCGTGAGCTCGCCCGTCTCGGCGTCGCGCAGATAGATCGCCACGGGCGCGGCGCGCAGCGCGCTCGCGATCGGACGCAGCGCGGCATCGAGCACGCGCGCCGGCTCGACCTCGGCCGTGACCGCGTCGCAGATCTCGCGCGCCAGGTCGGCGCTGCGCGTGTCGGGCTGCGGGTCGCTCGCTGGCGCCGTCGAGAGCGCCAACGTGGGCTCCGTCGCCGACCCCTTGTCCTCGGCGCGTCCTTCGACGTCGACCTCGATGTCGATCTCGAGCTCGGCCGCCGCGGCGGGCGCAGGGGGCGCCTGCAGCATGTGCGCGACTTGTCCGGCGATGATGCGGAGCAGCGCGAGATCCTCGGCGTCGAACGCGCGCCCGCCGCTGCGCTCGGTCGCGCACAGCACGCCGAGCGTGCGCGCGCCCGCGACCAGCGGCGCCACCGCGAACGAGCTCGACGCGTAGGCGCCGGCCGACTGGCGCGATGCGAAGCGCTCGTCCGCGGCCACGTCCGAGACCAGCAGCGCCTCGCCGCGCGCGTGGGCGAGGCCGGCGACGCCCTGCCCCACCGGGACAGGATCCATCTCCGACGGCGCGACCTTGTTGCCGACCGCGGCGACCACCTTCAGCTCGGATGCCGAGTCATCCACCAGCATCAGCGAGGTGCGCGCCGCGCCGAGCACCTCGGCCGCCGCGCGCACGGCGAGCGCGCGCATGTCGTCCTGCGTGGTGTCGCCGCCGCGCGTCTGCGCCCACAGCTCGCCGAGCACGCTCTGCAGGCGCTCGACGCGCTGCTTGAGCGTCTGCCAGCCGCTGGCGATGCCGAAGGTCTCGAGCGCGCGGCGCACCGAGAGCAGCAGCTCCTCCTCGTGCAGCGGCTTCGCGAGGTAGTCGAAGGCGCCGAGCCGCAGCGCCTCGAGCACGTGCTCTTCCTCCGTGCTGGCGGACAGGATCACGACCCGCAGGTCCGGGAAGCGCTGCTTCAGCTGGCGGAACACCTCGAGCCCGTGCAGATCGGGGAGCTCGAGATCGAGGATCACGACGCCGACTTCGGGGTCCGCCGCGAGCTCGAGCGCGTCCGCGCCGGTCGCCGCCGCGACGTGGGTGAGGCCGGCCTCGCTCAGCACGTCGCCGATCGCTTCGCGGAAGAAGCGCTCGTCGTCGACGATCAGCACACGGTGCTGGCTCAAGCTCTCGGCCCCCTCGCGTTCACCCTAACGACTGGCAGGCGTCTCGCGTGCCACGGCCATGATGACATGCGCAGCATCGGCCCGCCGCGCACCCGTCACGATTCGCCGCGTCCCGGCGGCGCGCTGCGCGCGCGCTTGGCGCGCGGATGCGCCTTGTCGTAGACGGCGACGAGCCGCTCCGCCGAGACGGCGGTGTAGCGCTGGGTGGTCGAGAGGCTCGCGTGGCCCAGCAGCTCCTGGATCGCGCGCAGGTCGGCCCCCATGTCGAGCAGATGCGTCGCGTAGCTGTGGCGCATGCGGTGCGGATGAATGCGCCCGGTGAGGCCGGCCTCGAGCGCGCGCTTGCGCAGGCGGCGGCGCGCGTCGCGATCGCTGAGCCGGCGCGGCTGCGCGCTGCCGCGGGAGGCGGGCGCGAGGAAGAGCGGCTGCGCGAGCACGCCCGGCGCTGCGCGCGCATCGAGATGGGCGCGCAGCGCGGCGCGCGCGGCCTCGGGCAGCGGCACCACGCGCTCCTTCCCACCCTTGCCCCAGACGCGCACGTCGCCGCGCACGAGGTCCACGTCGCGCACGTCGAGCGCGACGATCTCGCCCACCCGCAGGCCGGCGCCGTACATCAGCTCGAACAGCGCTTGGTCGCTCTCGCGCGCGGGATCGTCGGCGGCGTCCTCGCCTCGCGGCGCGTCGAGCAGCGCCGTCACGTCGTCGATCGCGAGCGGGCGCGGCAGCGGCCGCGGCGCGCGCGGCGTCGGCAGGCCGAGCGTCGGATCCACCGTGCGCACGCCTTCGCGCACGAGCCACTTGAAGAAGCAGCGCAGCGAGGCGAGCCGGCGCCCGAGCGTGGTCGGCGCGCGCGAGCGGTGCTGCGCGGCGAGGAAGGCGCGCACGTCGTCGGCGTCGACGCGCGCCGGCTGCTTGTTAGGGACGCCGGCGGCGAGCTGGCGCAGGTCGGCGAGGTACGCGCGCTGGGTGTGCTCCGAGAAGCCGCGCTCGGCGCGCAGGTAGCGCGCGAAGCCGGCGAGGGAGTCCTCCCACTTCACGCCGGCGCCGCGGTCGCCGCGCGATACGCATCGAGCGCGGCGAGGGCGCGCTCCGCGAGCTGGCGATTCTTGTCGACGCCCTTCGTGCGCGGCCCGTCGAGCGGCGGGAACAGCCCGAAGTTCACGTTCATCGGCTGGAAGCCGTGCTTCTTCTCCTCGCGCAGGTGCGAGAGCAGCGCGCCGTGCGCGGTCTCGGGCGCGGGCTCCGGCGCGCGCGCGCCGCGCAGGCGCGCGTGAGCGAACTGCGCGGCCATGAAGCCGAGCGCCGCCGATTCGACGTAGCCCTCGACGCCCGCCATCTGTCCCGCCAGCAGCACGTTCGCGCGCCCGCGCAGCGAGAGATCCGCGGCCAGCACGCGCGGCGCGTTCACGAAGGTGTTGCGGTGCACCGAGCCGTAGCGCGCGAACACGGCCTCGCGCAGCGCGGGCAGCGTGCGCAGGATGCGCTGCTGATCCGCTTGTTTGAGCTTGGTCTGACAGCCGACCAAGTTGAACAGCGCGCCGCGCTTGTCCTCGTGCCGAAGCTGCACCACCGCGTGCGGCCAGCGCCCGGTGCGCGGATCCGTGAGGCCCGCAGCCTTGAGCGGCCCGAAGCGCAGCGTGCCCGGGCCGCGCCGCGCCATCTCCTCGAGGGGCAGGCAGCCCTCGAAGTAGAGCTCCTTTTCGAAGGGGTGCAGCGGCACCGTGTCCGCCGCGAGCAGCGCCGACACGAACGCCTGATAAGCGTCCGCGTCGAGCGGCAGGTTCCAGTAGTCGCCGTCGCCGTCCTCCCAGCGCGAGGCGCGGAACGCCTCGGAGAGATCGAGCGAATCCGCGTAGACGATCGGCGAGATCGCGTCGTAGAAGTACAGCGACTCGCCGCCCACGATCGCCGCGAGCTCCGCGGCGAGCGCCGGTGCGGTGAGCGGGCCGCTCGCGAGCACGACCAGCTCGTCTGTCGGAAGCCGGGTCACCTCCTCTCGCCGCACCTCGATGTTCGCGTGCGTTTCGATCTCCGCGGTGATGCGGCGCGTGAACGCGTCGCGATCCACGGCGAGCGCGCGGCCGGCCGGAACCGCCGTCTCGCCCGCGACGCGCAGCACGAGCGAGCCGAGCCGCCGCATCTCCTCCTTCAGGAGCCCGACCGCGTTGGTGAGCGCCGCGCCGCGCAGCGAGTTGCTGCACACCAGCTCCGCGAACTCGGGGCTCTGATGCGCGGGCGAGAAGCGCACGGGCTTCATCTCGTACAGCGCGACGCGCACGCCGCGCTGCGCGAGCTGCCAGGCCGCTTCACTCCCTGCGAGGCCCGCTCCGATCACGATGGCGCGCATGACGGGGTGGGTTAGCGGGCTGTGCGGGCGGCCGCATTGGCTTCGCTCGCCTACGGCTCGCTGCGCGCTTCGCTCCCGCATTTGACTTCGCTCGCCTACGGCTCGCTGCGCGCTCCGCTTGCGCATTGACTTCGCTCGGCTTCGCCTCGCTGCGCGCCTCAGCGCAGCGCGGCCCAGCGGCCGTCGCGGTCTTCGCTGGCGGCTCCGCTGAGCTCGAGCTCGAGCAGCGCGGCGCCGAGCTCGGCTTCTCCGGCGGCGAGCTGCGCGGCGAGCTCGTCGCGGGCGCGCGGCCCGTCGCGCAGGAGTGCGAGCGCGCGGGCGGCGAGTCGCCGCGCGGGCTCCGCCGCCGCCTGCGCGCCCTCCCTTTCGCGTTCGGTCGAGCCGCTCGCGAGCGCTTCCTTCGCGTCGATCCCGAGCGCCTCGAGCAGATCCGCCGCGCTGGTGACGATGCCCGCGCCGTCGCGCAGCAAGAGGTGCGGCCCGGCGCTGGTCGGAGAGCGGACGGAGCCGGGCACCGCGAGCACGTCCACGCCCTGATTCGCGGCGTGCCGCGCGGTGACGAGCGTGCCGCTCGCGATGCGCGCCTCGACCACGATCACCGCTTCCGAGAGCGCGCTGATCAGGCGATTGCGCAGCGGGAAGTAGGGGCGGCGCGGCGGCGTACCGACGGGGAATTCGCTCACCACCGCACCGCGCGTCGCGAGCGCGCTCGCGAGCCGGCGGTGGCTCGGGGGATACACCTGCTCGATCCCGCACGGCAGGAACGCGAGGCTCGCGCCGCCCGCCTCCAGCGCGGCCTCGTGCGCCGCGGCGTCGATGCCGCGCGCGAGGCCCGACACGACGAGGAGCCCGCCGCGCGCCGCGCCGGCGGCGAGCTCGCGCGCGACGCTGCGCCCGTAGTGGCTGCACGCGCGTGCCCCGACCATCGCGACCGCGCGCACCAGCAGGAGCGCCGGATTGCCGCGCACGAGCAACAGCGTCGGTGCGTCGACGAGACGGCGCAGGCGCTCGGGATAGAGCGCAGAGGAGATCGGCACCGCGCGCGCGCCGGCGAGCGCGAGCACGCCGCAGTCGCGACTGGCGAGCCGCTCCGCGGCCGCGTCGCGCTCGAACGCGCGCTTCAGCTCCGCGCCCGTGCGCGCCCGCCGCAGCGCCGGCGGCGCCTGCTCGGGATGAAGCGCGTAGCGGCGCTGCGCCTCGAGCCAGAGCCCGAGCAGCGCGCGCTCACCCGGCGCGCGGGGATCGAGCAGATCCACGACTGCGCTCCGCGGGACCGGCAGCGCCGGCAACCTGCCGCGCCACTCGCGCGCGCGCAACGCGAACCCGCGTTCACGAGGCCTCGGCGAACTCGCCCGCAAAGCGAATCGGCGCGCCGCAGGAGCCCGAAAAGAAACGAGGTGCGGAGCTCGCGCCCGCACCTCGTTCACTTGATCTCGATGCTTCCCCCGCGCTCCGCCTCCGCCACCGCAAACCTCGGCGTGGATCAGCGCGGGCAGTCAAACTACGGCCTAATCGAATCGCTCCCGCGGAACTTGAGGCCGCGGTTGAGCTCGACGGTCGAGTGCGTGACGACGGCCACCGCGGTGTCGTCGTACGCCTCCACCACGATCGCCTTGCCGAGCACGCGATCCGCGAGCTTGCGGTCTTCCTTGCGGACGCGATCCCACGCCTCACCGCGCGTCTCGTAGACCTCGACCGGGCTGCCGAGCACGAGGCCCTGGCGCGAGCCGCGATTCAGATAGACCACGTCGCCCTCGCCCATCTGCATGCGCTTGTCCGGCGTGAAGGCGATCTGCCCTTCGACGTCGCTGCGCTCGGCGATCGGAATCTCCGCGCTGCGCATGCGGCGCGGCATCACGTGGTCGCCGAGCATCATCTCGCTGCGCGAGAGGCGCACGATCGCGCTCGCGCTCTGCTCGTGGACGGCGACCACCTCGAGCCAGCCGAGCTGCTTCGTCACGCGGCCCATGGTGCGGCGCGTGCCCGGGTCGACGACGAGGTCGCCCGGGCGGAAGACGTCGAGCTCGTCGCCGACCGCGACTTCGCCCTCTCCGAGGCCGATCTCGACCGGGGTGTGGTCGGTGAACATCGAGCGGCTCTTCGGGCCACCGATGATCGTCGCGGCGCCCTCGAGCTCCTCGAGCGTCACGAAGCCCGTGGTCTGGATCTCCGTGTACAAGAAGGTGCCGCGGTTGCGGACCGGCTCCGGGCCATCGGGATCCGCCATCGCGGCGGGCATCGACTCCTCGAGCTGCGCTTCCGGCTCCGGCGCGCTGCGCGCCAGCATCTCGGCGGCCTCGGCGTCGCTGACCTTCCGCATCTCGTGCGGGCTGATCCAGATGCGCTCGTTCGGATAGATCTGGTGCGGGTTCTCGACCTCGACGCTGTTGTCCTTCCAGATCGACGGCCACACCCACGGCGTGCCGAGGTAGGCGTCGGAGATGTCCCAAAGCGTGTCCCCGCGCTGCACCACGTGGATGCGGCCGGGCCGGCCCTGCGAATCGTGGCCAACGGGGCCGAGCGTGTCCTCCGCGGGCGCCGCAGCTGCAGCTTCCGCGACGGCCTCGGCGGGCGCCGCCGGTGCGGTCTCCGCCACGACGGCCTCGGCCGCTGCTGCCGGCGGAGCGTCCTCCGCAACTGCGACGACGGTCGGAAGCGAGAACGCCAACGCCACTACGGGCGCGAGCCTTGCGAACTTCATGAGTCCCTCCGCGCGATTCGGCACTGAGCGAGGCCACTTCAGGCCTCTACTCGCGCTTCCGGGTCATCGGCGGAAGGGGATCGCGGCTTTACCCTCGCGCGCGCGGCGCGAGCGGAGGCCTCAGGCGCCGGATTTCGCGAGACCGGCTCGCGCGTCCTTCACCCAGTCCGGGTCGCGTGCGCCGGGCGCCTTCGGCAGCTCCTGGAACTCGCTGAGCGCGAGCTTCCATTCGGAGGCGGCGCCGGCCTTGTCGCCGAGCGCGGCGAGCGCGAGTGCGAGGTGGTGCCGCACCATCGGGCGCGTCTGGCGGTCCTGCATCACCGCGGGGTCGAAGCCGCCGACCGCCTCGCGCAGATAGTTCACCGCCGCTTCGGGCAGGTTCTTCTTGTAGAAGACCCAGCCCAGCGTGTCGGCCGACGAGGGATTCGTGCGCGGGCTCTTCGCCAGCACCGCCTTCGCCTCCTGCGCGAGGTCGAGCGCGCGGTCGAGATCCTGACCGCGCTCGGCGAGCCAATACGCGAGGTTGTTCTTCGCGGCCGCGAGCTCCGGGTTCAGCGCGATCGCCTGCTCGTAGTGCTGCATCGCGGCGTCCACGCCAGCCGGCCCCTGCGCTTCCTTGAGGATGCCGAGCACGAGGTGCAGCTCGCCCGACTTGGGATTCTTCGCGAGCGCGGCCTCGTAAGTCTTGATCACCTCGCTGCCGCGATTCTGACGGTTGTAGAGGCCCGCGAGCTTGCCGTAGCTCTCGAGCTGATTCGGATCGATCTCGATCGCGCGGCGGTAGCTGCGCTCCGCGTCGTCGAGGCGCCCGGTCGCGAACTCGATGTCGCCCAGCAGGCGCGACAGCACCGCGTCCTTGGGCGCCGCCTGCACGGCGGCGCGCGCGCGCGCCAGCGATTCGTCGCCGCGGCCCTCGCGTAGGTCGATCGAGGCGAGCGAGGCGAGCACGTCGGGGTTGTTGGGGACGAGCTTCGCCGCCTGCTCCAGACTCACGCGCGCAGCGGCGAACTCCGCGTCGGCCCGCGCTTCGAGATCGGGCTTCACGATCGCGCCCTCGCCGTCGCGCGCATCGGCGGCGAGCTTGAGCGCGCCGATCAAGTGCACGCGGCCCACCGCGAAGTGCGCGTCGGCGCCGCGCTGCGCGGGCGGAATCTTGGCGAGCTCCGCGAGCGCGTCTTCGCGCTGGCCGAGCTGCACGAGGCTCTGGGCCACCGCGATCTGCATGTCGGGGCCCGCGCCCAGCTCGAGCGCGCGCTTGCCGGCCTCGACGGCCAACGCGTGGTCGCCGAGCGCGGCGTGGGAGCGCGCGAGCAGGCCCAGCGCCTCGAGGAAGTTCGGCTGCAGCTGCAGCGCTTCCTGCGCGTCGGCGCGCGCGCCGGCCCGGTCGCCCAGCAGGAATTTCGCGGAGCCTGAGAGGAACCAGGCCTGCGCCATGTCCGGGCGGCGCTCGGTCGTGCGGCGCAGGGCGATGAGCGCCGCGGCGTAGTCGTGTCGCGTGAGCTCGAGCTTGCCCTTCACGAAGTTCGCTTCGGGGTGATCCTCGTTCTGGCTCAGGATCGCGTTCACCACCGCCTCGGCCTGGGCGAGCACGGCGCTGTCGCCTTTCTCCGCGCCGATGTCGACGAGCACCTCGGCGCGGCGCAGCTTCGCGAGATCGTTGTCCGGCGCGACCTTCACCGCCTGCTCCGCGGCCTTCAGCGCGCCGGCGAGATCGTGTTGACGGCCGCGGTGGGCCGACAGCACCAGCCATGGCTCCGGCTTGGTCGGCTGCGCGGCGGTGGCCTGCTCGATCATGCGGTCGGCCTCGGCCCCGCGGCCCTGCTGGCCGTAGAACGAAGCCAGCGCATAGATCAGGTCCGTGCTGTCGGGCGACGCCGTGATCGCGTCTTTCAGCACCTGCTCCGCTTCCTCGCTGCGCCCGCGCGAGGCCAGGAAGTTCGCGAGCACGGTCGTCGCGAACACCTGCTCCTCGGGCTTCGCCGCCGCGACGGCGCGGCGGTAGGACGCCTCGGCGTCGGCATCGCGGCCGTCGATGCCCGCGTAGAAGCCGCCGAGCGCTGCTTCCGTCCCGAATCCCGGCGCGAGCTCGGCGAGCTTCTTGTACGCGGACTCCGCCTCCGGAAGCTTGCCCTGCTGCTTCAGGTAGTTCGCCCACAGCAGCACGACCGGCGGCTGATCGGGCGCGACGCCGACGCCTGCCTTGAACGCCTCGCCCGCCTCGTCGTGCCGGCCGAGCGCCGCCAGCGCGCGCCCCTTCAGCGCGTGGCCCTCCCAGCGCTTCGGATCCGCGGCGATGATTTGGTCCGCGCTCTCGAGCGCCTTCTCGAGCTCTTCCTTGCCGCCGAACAGCAGGAACTCGCCGTGATCGATGCGCGCCTGCGTGTCGCTCGGAGCGAGGCGGACCGTCTCCTCGAGCTCCCAGTACGCGTTCTTCGCTTCCTTCTTGCCGATGAACGCCTTGGCGAGGCCGTAGTGCGCGGACGCGTCGTTGGGCGT
The DNA here is from genome assembly GCA_036560185.1 of Myxococcota bacterium. GTDB lineage: Bacteria > Myxococcota_A > UBA9160 > UBA9160 > UBA6930 > VGRF01. Next base: position 12,488 of record DATBRS010000277.1, on the reverse strand, counting down.
CAGCTTGGTGGCGTTCTTGTACTCGATGACCGCTTCGTCCCACTTCTTCTGCTCGAGCAGCTGGGCGCCGCGCGCGACGTGCTCGGCGGCGCGCTCGGCGTCGTTCTGGCAGGCCACGCCCGCGAGCGCGATCAGACAAACGAGAACTCGTACGAGGCTCATGGCTGCTCCTGGAAGAAGGCGGACTCTATCGGGTGGGCGCGCGCAGGCGCGCCCCGCGGATCCGCGTCCTAGTCAGTGTCCCGATTGCGCCGCCAGGTTGCGTGGGTAATGCCCATCCGCTGGATCATGTAGTTCAGCTTCCGGCGCGAGATTCGCAGCCAATCCGCAGCTTCTTTTTGCACCCACCCCGAACGCTCGAGGGCCTCCAGCACCAGCGCCTGGACGGCATCGTCGAGCGCCAGGCCTGCGGGCGGGAGCTGCGGGCGCCAGCTGCCGCGGCCCTGCGCTGCGAGGCTCGGCCCGATCGCGAGCTCCCCGGCTTCGACCCCGGGGCCATCGCCCATCAGGACCGCGCGCTCGATCACGTTGCGCAGCTCGCGCACGTTGCCCGGCCAGTCGTGGGCGCGGATGCGCGCGAGCGCCGCGGCGCTGAAGCCGGAGCGCGGGCGCCCGAGCTCGGCCGCGAACTCCGCCAAGAAGTGCTGAGCGAGCGCGTCGATGTCGTCCGCCCGCTCGCGCAGCGAGGGCAGCTCGATCGTGATCACGTTGACACGGAAGTAGAGGTCCTCGCGGAACTCCCCCGCGGCGATCGCGCGGCGCAGGTCCTTGTTGGTGGCGGCCACGACGCGCGCGTCGGTGCGCAGCGAGCGGGTGCCGCCGAGCCGGTGGAACTCCTGGTCCTGCAGCACCCGTAACAACTTCGCCTGGGTCGCCAGCGAGACGTCGCCGATCTCGTCGAGGAAGAGCGTGCCGCCGCTCGCCTGCTCGAAGCGGCCGACGCGCTGGCGATCGGCGGAGGTGAACGCGCCGCGCTCGTGCCCGAACAGCTCCGATTCGAGCAGCGTCTCGGGCAGCGCCGCGCAGTTCACCTTCACGAACGGCCCCTCGGCGCGCGGCGAAGCCGTGTGCACGAGGCCCGCGATCAGCTCCTTGCCCGTGCCGGTCTGGCCGGTGATCAGCACCGTCGCGCGCGTCGGCGCGACGCGCTGCGCCAGCTCGATCGCCGCGACGAAGCCCGGGTGCCGACCGATCAGCGCGCCGCGCGACTGGCGCGCGCCGCGCTCGGCGCGCAGCTCGGCGACCTCTCCGACGAGCCGCGCATGCGAGGCCGCGCGCTGGGCGCGCGCCTCGAGCTCGGCGAGCTCGAACGGCTTTTGCAGGAAGTCCACCGCGCCCTCGCGCATCGCCTCGACCGCCGCCTCGACGCTGCCGTGCGCGGTCATCAGCACCACGGCGCTGCGGGTATCGCGCGCGCGCGCCGCGCGCAGCACCTCGAGCCCGCTGCCATCGGGCAGCCGCAGATCCGTAATCACCACGCTGAAGGCGTCGTCCGCGCGCGCGATGCGCTCGCGCGCGGCGGCGCAATCCTCGGCTTCCTCGATGCGCTCGCAGCGGCCGGCGAGCGCGCGCACGATCGCGCGCCGCAGCGTGGCGTTGTCCTCGACCACCAGCAGCGAGGCCGTCGCGAGGCTCACGCGCTGGCCGGGCCGGGAATGTGCAGCGTGAAGCGCGCGCCGCCGCCTGGGCGATCGGAGACGCTCACGCTGCCGCCGTGGGCAGCGACGGCTTTCTGCACCCACGCGAGGCCGATGCCGGAGCCGCTCGCACGCGTCGTGAAGAACGGGAAGAAGATGCGCTCGCGCAGCTCGGGCGAGACGCCGGGGCCGGTGTCCTCGACGCTCAGCGCGAAGCCGCCGCCCGCGAGCGGCGCGCTGCGCACCGTCAGCGCGTGCGCGCCCGCGCGCGCGTGCGCGTTCATGGCCTGCGCCGCGTTCGCGAGCAGGTTCTCGAGCGCCGAGCGCAGCAGCGTGTAGTCGCCAGAGCCGGCGGCGCGCGCGTCGAGCTCGCGCTCCACGCGGCCGGCGAACGGAGCCCGGCCGAGCGCGCGGCGCAGCGCGTCGTCGACCAGCGCCGTGAGATCGAGCGGCGACCGCTGCGCGGGCTCGGGCTTCACCCACGCGAGGCAGACCTCGATCGTCGCCTCGACGGCGTGCACTTCGCGCGAGATCTCCTCCGCGAGCTCCTTCACCGCGGGCAGCGCACTCGCCTCACGCGCGACCAGGCCGGCCAGCAGCTCGATCGACGCGAGGGGATTGCGAATCTCGTGGGCGAGGCCCGCCGCCATCTGCCCGAGCGCCGCGAGCCGCGCCGTCAGGCGCTCCTGCTCGGTTTGGCGCTCGAGCGGCGTGAGATCGCGGAACAGAATCGCCGCGCCGCCGGAGGCGACCGGCAACGCGGTGAATCCGATCGTGTGCGCCTCGCCGCCGGGACCGCGCAGCGTCAGCTCCGCGCGCGGCGCCGCGCGCCCGACGCGCGCCGCCTCGAGCTGCGCGAGCACCTCGGGCTGCGTCGCGAGCGCGGCCGACGCCGGCTCGCCGAGGCGAGGCGAGACGCCGAGCAGCCGCGCTGCCTCCGCGGAGATCGCAGCCACACGCCCGCCCGCGTCCACGGCCACCAAGCCGGAACGCAGCGACAGCAACAACGCGTGCGCGAATGCGGCGTCTTGTACGAGCACGCCTTCCCATCGGCGCCGCGCAGCGATGGCTGGAGACGTGCGGGCGCGCGATCAGCGGCGGATTCGGCGCGGCGGCCCAGCGAGCGGACGCGCGGCGGCGAGCGGCCTCAGTCGATCGGACCGTCCGCGGAATCGCGGGAGACCACGTAGCGCTTGCCGTCTTGGCCGAGCCAGCCGGCGCCCTTCAGATCCTTGATCACGCGCGTCACGGTCTCGCGCGAGGTCCCGATCATGTCCGCGATCTGCTGGTGCGTGAGCGCCGGCGTCATCACGTGCGCGGAATCGGCGGCCTCGTCCTTCGCGAGCCGGATCAACAGGCCCTTGGTGCGATCCTTCACGCGCTGGAACGAGAGCGCACTGGCCTGATCGTTCACCGCGCGCAGGCGGCCGGAGAGCTCGCGGATCACGGCGATCGCGAGGTCGGGGCTCTTGCGGATCAAGCCCGTGAAATCGGCGCGCGAGAGCGCCAGCACGCGCACCGGCGTGAGCGCCTTCACCGAGGCCGAGCGCGGCGAGCGGTCGAGCAGCGCCATGTCGCCGACGAAGTGCCCGGGCTCGAAGAACGCGAGGATCTTCTCGCGCCCGTCCTCGCTCAGCTTCGTCACCTTCACCCGGCCTTCGCGGATGATGTACATGTAATCGCCCGGCAGGCCCTCTTCGACGATCGTCGTGTTGCGCGGGTAGCGCCGCTCGATCAGGTGCGACGCGATCTGCTCGAGGTCGCCGTCGGCGACGTGGGAGAACAGCGGGATCGAGCGCAGCGCCTCGAGTGCGTCTGAACCAGCCATGCGCGTCACCTCGTTTCGAGCTTTTACAGGAGATTCCGGCGCCCGCGTTTGCGCAGGTTCGCCACCACGTTTCGGACGTCTGCGCTGCGGTCGAGTCTCGCGACGAGCAGTGCGTCCCCAGCGTCGATCACCGCCAGACCCCGGACTCCGAGCAGCACAATCGGCCGATCGCCCGCAGCGATCAAGTTTTCCGGTGCGTCGTAGGTGAAGGCTGTGCCGGAGATCACCGAACTCCCTCCTGCGCCGACACCGAGCTCCTGTGCAAGCGATGCCCAAGTTCCCACGTCGCTCCAGCGAAAGTCCACGGGAAGACACCAGACGCGCTCGCTGCGTTCGAGCACGGCGGTGTCGATCGCGGCGCTGACCGCTCTCCCGCTCGCGCGCGCTCCGAGCGCGGCGACGGGAGCCAGCGCGCGCGCGATCGCCGGCGCGTGCTGCGCCAGCTCGGCCAGCACGCTGCGCGCGCGCCACACGAACATGCCCGAGTTCCAGAGGTGGTCGCCGCTCGCGACGAACTGCTCCGCGCGCGCCAGATCGGGCTTCTCGACGAAGCGGTCGACGCGGTGCAGACCCGGGTGCGCGCTGCCGATCGGCGCGCCCAGGCGGATGTAGCCGTAGCCGGTCTCGGGGCGCGACGGCCGTACGCCGAGCGTCACGAGCACCGGCTCCCGCTCCGCCGCCCGCACCGCGCCGCGGACGGCGCGTGCGAACGCGCCGGCGCGCGGCACGCGATGATCCGCGGGCAGCACGACCATCACCGCGTCGGGCGCGAGCGTGCCGATGCGCGCCGCCGCGAGGCCGATCGCCGCAGCCGTGTTGCGCATGCGCGGCTCGATCAGAGTCCGCGCGGGCGGGAGCCCCGCCTCGCGCCGGATCGCCTGGGCGTGCCCACTTCCGCACACGAGCCACACGCAGCCGGGGTCGGCGACGCGCCGCGCCCGCGCGACCGCCTCCGCCAGCAGGCTGTCCGCGCCCGCCACGCGCAGCAGCGGCTTCGGCCGCGCCTCGCGCGAGAGCGGCCAGAAGCGCGTCCCTGCGCCACCCGCCAGCACGACGGCGTGGACGGGCGCGCGCGTCATCGGCCGACGCTGCTGTACTCGAATCCGGCCTTCACGAGCAGCTCGGGGTCGTACACGTTGCGCAGGTCGACCATCACCGGCCGCCGCAGCGCGACGCGCACGCGCTCGAGGTCGAGCATGCGGAACTGGTTCCACTCGGTGACGATCACCGCGGCGTCGGCGCCCTCGCAGGCCTGATAAGCGTCCTTGCAGAGCGTGACGCCCGGCAGCTGCGGCTCGGCCAAGCGCATCGCCACCGGGTCGAAGGCGCGAATCGTCGCGCCGCGGGCGGCGAGACCGCGCGCGATGTCGATCGAAGGCGCGTCGCGCATGTCGTCAGTCTCGGGCTTGAAGGAGAGCCCCAACAAGCAGACGGTCTTGCCGGCGAGACTGCCGCCGACCGCGTGCTCGATCTTGTCGACCATGCGCGCGCGCTGCCGCTCGTTCACACGCACGGTCGCTTCCACGATCTCGAGCGAGCCGCCGAGCGCGCGCGCGAAGTAGGCCGCGGCGCGCGTGTCCTTCGGGAAGCACGAGCCGCCGAAGCCGGGGCCGGCGTGCAGGAACTTCTTGCCGATGCGGCCGTCGAGGCCGATGCCGCGGGCGAGCGCCTGCACGTCGCCGCCGACCGTCTCGCACAGGTTCGCGAACTCGTTGATGAACGAGATCTTGGTCGCGAGGAAGGCGTTGGCCGCGTACTTGGTGAGCTCCGAGGTCGCCACGTTCGTCAGCACGAAGGGCGTCTCGTTGAGGAACAGCGGCCGGTACAGATCCTGGAGGATCGCGCGCGCCGCGTCGTCCTCGGCGCCGATCACGACGCGATCCGGGCGCATGAAGTCGCCGATCGCCGCGCCCTCGCGCAGGAACTCCGGGTTCGAGGCGACGCTGAAGCTCTCGTCGCGGCCCGCGGCCTCGAGCTCCTCGCGGATCAATTCCTTCACGCGCTGGGTCGCGCCGACCGGCACCGTGCTCTTGGTGACGACGACCTTGTAGCCGTTCAGCGCGCGCCCGATCTCGCGCGCGACCGCTTCGACCGCGCGCAGGTCGGTGCCGCCGTCCGGCAGCGTCGGCGTTTGCACCGCGATGAACACCACGAGCGACGAGCGCACCGCGTCCGCGGTCTCGGTGGTGAACGAGAGCCGCCCCTGCTCGACGTTGCGCGCGACCAGCGCGTCGAGGCCGGGCTCGTAGATCGGGATCCTGCCGGCGCGCAGCGATTCGATCTTGGCCGCGTCCTTGTCGGCGCAGATCACCGACACGCCGAACTCGGCGAAGCAGGCGCCCGTGACGAGGCCGACGTAGCCGCTTCCGATGACGCAGATGTTCATGACGCGGAGGCTCCCCTGTAGCTGTCGATCGTGACGGCGAGGCCGTCGAGCAGATGCGTTCCGGGCCGGAAGCCGAGCACGGCCTCAGCGCGCGCGAGGCTCGCGAGGCTGTGGCGCACGTCGCCGGCGCGCTCGGGCTCGTAGTTCGCGGCGAGCCGCGTGCCCGCGACGTCCTGAATCGCCCGTAACAGCTCGTTCAGGCTGATGCGCCGGCCGCCGGCGATGTTCACGACCGCGCCCGGCGCCCGCGCACTGGTCGCGGCGAGCAGGTTCGCCTCGACCACGTCGCCGACGAACACGAAGTCGCGCGTCTGCTCGCCGTCGCCGTAGATCGTCGGTCGCCGGCCGGCGAGACACGCCGTGATGAAGCGCGGCAGCACCGCGGCGTAATCGCTGCGCGGATTCTGGCGCGGCCCGTACACGTTGAAGTAGCGCAGCGCGACGGTCTCGAAGCCGTAGAGCTTCGCGAACAGCTTGCAGTAGTCCTCGGCCGCGACCTTCTGCAGCGCGTACGGCGACTCCGGCGCCGCCGGCATGTCTTCCGTCTTCGGCAGCTGCTCGCCGTTGCCATAGGCGGCGCAGGACGCGGCGAACACGAAACGTTTCACGCCCGCCGCTCGCGCCGCTTGTAACAACCCGAGCGTGCCGTCGAGGTTGATGCGGTTGGTGAGCTCCGGCTCGGCCACGCTGCGCGGCACCGACGGGATCGCGGCTTGGTGAAACACGACGTCCGCGCCCGCGACCGCGCGCGCCACGCCCGCGGCGTCGCACAGGTCGCCCTCGTGCAGCTCGATGCGCGCGCGCGAAGCGGCGAGGTTCGCGTGCGTGCCGCTCGAGAAGTCGTCGAGCACGCGCACGCGCCAGCCGTCGCGGACCAGCCGATCCACGAGGTGGCTGCCGATGAAGCCGGCGCCTCCCGTCACGAGCGCTGTGCGGCTCATCGCGTTCCCGGACCTCCGCGGCGACGACCGCTCGATTTCTGCTGCGCCTCCATATCGGCGTCCACCATGGTTCGCACGAGATCCGCGAACGCCGTCTGCGCGCGCCAGCCGAGCCCCCGCTGCGCCTTGCGCGGATCGGCCAGCAGTAGGTCCACCTCGGCGGGCCGAAGGAAGCGCGCGTCGACGCGCACGAAGTCCTTGGGCTCGAGACCGACGTGGGCGAACGCCACGTCCACGAACTCCCGGGCGGAATGCGCCTCGCCCGTGCCGATCACGAAATCGTCGGGCTCGGCTTGCTGCAGCATGCGCCACATCGCGTCGACGTACTCCGGCGCGAAGCCCCAATCGCGCCGCGAATCGAGGTTGCCGAGCGCGAGCTGGTCCTGCAGCCCGAGCTTGATGCGCGCCACCGCCTCGCTGATCTTGCGCGTCACGAACTCGCGCCCGCGCCGCGGCGACTCGTGGTTGAAGAGGATGCCCGAGACCGCGAACAGCCCGAAGCTCTCGCGGTAGTTGACCGTGATGTGGTGGCCGAAGACCTTGGCGACGCCGTAGGGGCTGCGCGGGTAGAACGGCGTCGATTCGCTCTGCGGCGTCTCGTGCACCTTGCCGAACATCTCGGAGCTCGAGGCCTGATAGAACCGGATGCTCGGGTCCACGAGCTTCAGCGCCTCGAGGATGCGCGTTACGCCGAGCGCGGTGAACTCGCCGGTGAGCGTGGGCTGCGACCACGAGGTCGGCACGAACGACTGCGCCGCGAGGTTGTAGAGCTCGCTCGGACGCACGCGCGCGACCACCGCTTGCAGCGAGCTCTGGTCGAGCAGATCGGCTTGATGCAGCTCGACGCGCCCGGCCAAGTGCGCGATGCGCTCGTAGTTCTCGCTGCTCGAGCGCCGCACCACGCCGTGAACCGCGTAGCCCTTCGCCAGCAGCAGCTCGGCGAGGTACGAGCCGTCCTGCCCGGTGATGCCCGTGATCAGCGCGACGCTCACGGCTGCTCTCCGTTCTCGCGCGCGGCCTTGGGCTCCGGGTCCGCCGGGCCCGGCGCCTCGATCGAGGCGAAGCCGAGGTTGCGCAGGATGCGCAGCGTGAGCAGCACGACCACGACCAGGAAGACGAGGCTCGCAAGGCCTTCGAGGCGCGTGAACGAGATGGCGATCAGGCAGAAGCAAGCCGTGAGGCCGTACAGCGAGAGCACCGCGGGCCGGTGATCGCCGTGATGCTCTTGGAGCAAACGGTGGTGCATGTGCATGCGGTCCGCCTGCATCACGCCCTTGCCCGTGCGGACCCGCCGCAAGATCGAGAGCGAGGTGTCGAGCAGCGGCACGGCGAGCGCGAGCAGCGGCACGAGGAACGTGATCACGGTCGCGCGCTGATAGCCCTCGAGCGCGAGGATCGAGAGGCTGTAGCCGATGAACAGCGCGCCGGTGTCGCCCACGAAGATACGCGCGGGCGGGAAGTTCCAGGGCAGGAAGCCGAGCAGCGCGCCAGCGAGCGCGAGCCCGGCCACGACCACGACCGGGTGCCCGGCCTGATAAGCGACCGCAGTCAGGGCGATCGTGATGATCGCGCTCACGCCGGTGCAGAGGCCGTCGAGGCCGTCGATCAAGTTGATCGAGTTCGTCACCACCACGATCCAGACCGTAGTGATCAGCCACGCGACCCACGGCTCGAAGCTGAGCACCTCGCCCGTCAGCGGGTTGGTGAGGTGATCGATCTGCGTGCCGCCCGCGATCGCCACCGCGGCCGCGGCGAGCTGCACCGTCAACTTCGGCCACGCCGACAGGCCCCAGCGATCGTCGAGCGCGCCGAGCCCGAGCATGAGCAGTCCGCCGACGAGCAGCGGCTCGATGGCGTGCGCGACGCCCGCGTCGGGCGGAACGAGCAGCAGCGCGACCGAGATGCCGACCCAGAAGCCGAGCGCGACCGCGAGGCCGCCCATCAGGGGCATGCGCTTGCGGGCGCTCACCTTGCGCTCGTTCGGGCGATCCACCACCTCGAGCGCCAGCGCGAGCCGCGACACCAGCGGCGTCGCGAACGCGGCGGCCGCGATCGCGGCCCCGAGAGTCCCGACTGCCCAGAACACGTCCTGCATCGCGATCTCGAAGCCGCCCGCTCAGCCGCGCACGTACTTGGCGTACTGGTCGGTGGGCGATTCGGCGCCGTTCATCACGACGCCGAGCAGGCGCTCGCGCCCGAGCACCTCGAGCGCCGCCTCGATGTCCGGCTGCGGCGTCGCGTCCGCGCGCACCACGAACACGGTGCCGTCGCACATGCCGCTCACCGTCTTCGCGTCGGGCAGGCCGAGCGTCGGCGGCAAGTCGAGGATCACGCGCTCGTAGCGAGCGGCGAGCTGCTCGAGCACACGGCGGAAGCCCTCCGACGCGAGCAGCTCCGAGGGGTTCTGCGGCACGCCGCGCACCGCGAGCACGTCGAGCGGGCTGCCGGGTGCGCGCTGGATCGCGCGCTCGAGCGGCGCGCCGTCGACCAGCACCTCCGTCAAGCCGGCGTCGAGGCGCAGGCCGAGCGACGCGGCGATCGTGGGCTCGCGCAGGTCGCACTCGACGAGCAGCACCTTGCGGCCGAGCTGCATCGCGCTCACCGCCGCGAGGCTGATCGCCGACATCGTCTTGCCCTCCTCGGGCAGCGCGCTCGTGACCGCGATCGTGCGCAGCGGCCGCGTCGCGGCCAGCGCATCGATGCGCGCGCGCAGCGAACGGAACTGCTCCGCGATCGCGGATTCGGGCTGCAGCAGGACGATGCGCCGCTTGTTATAGGAATCGCCGCTCTCCACGCGCTCGGGGGCCGAGCTCTCGCGCAGGCGCTGGAACACGGACGCGGCAGGCGCCGCGGCGTCCGGCTGCGGCGCGCCGAAATCGGACGGAGCCGGCGCTCCGGCGGCTTCGTGGAGGCGCTGCGAGCGCTGCTCCTCGGCCTTCCGCAGCGCGTCGTACACCTTCCCCATCACGCACCCCCTGTCTGCCGCCGGCGCAGCCAGCCAAACCACCCGTTGCCTCGCTCGCGAGCCGCGTGCGCGTTCGCAGCGGCGTCCTGCTCTTCGCTCTCCTCCGGCCGCGGCGCGAGCTCGAGATCGGCGGCGACCTCCTGCACCTCGCTCGCCCCGAGCGTGCGCAGGCCGCGCGCGAAGCCGAGCAGCAGCGCTCCGTCGCACACCACGTTGACGAGCCGCGGCACGCCGCCGCTCACGTCGTAGAGCGCGCGCAGCGCGCGCTTGTCGAACAGCTCCTTGCCCGTGTAGCCGGCGACGCGCAGCCGCTCGTGCACGTAGGTCGCGGTCTCGTCGCGCGTGAAGGGGCGCAGCTCATGCCGCAGCACGATGCGCTGGCGCAGCTGCCGAAGCTCCGGGCGCGCGAGCATCTCGGCGAGCTCCGGCTGCCCCACCAGGATGATCTGGAGCAGCTTCGAGACGGGCGTCTCGAGATTCGAGAGCAGCCGCACCTCTTCGAGCATCTCGGCCGAGAGCTGCTGCGCCTCGTCGATGATCAGCAGCGTCGGGCGATCCTGCTGCAGCCGCTCGATCAGGAAGCGGTTCAGCGCGATCAGGAACTCGGCCTTGCTGGAGCACGGCGTCTCGATGCCGAGCTCGTCGAACAGCATGCGGAAGAAATCGAGCGGCTCGAGGCGCGGGTTGAAGATGAACGCCGCCAGCGTGTTGCGGTCGAGCTGGGCGAGCAGCGCGTGCAAGAGCGTCGTCTTGCCCGTGCCGACCTCGCCCGTCAGCAGCACGAACCCCTTCCGCGCCTGCACGCCGTAGACGAGCGTGGCGAGGCCCTCGCGGTGCGCGTCGCTCATCCAGAGAAACGCCGGGTCGGGCGTCATCTCGAACGGGCTGCGCAGGAATCCGTAGTGCGCGTGGTACATGCTCAGCCCGCCTGCGCCTCGGTGGCCGAGCGTTGATCGCCGCGCGGCGCGTTGCGGACGCTCTGCCACCAGTAGCCGGCGGCCGAGGCCACGAGCACCGCGACCGCGGTCGCACCCGCGAACGCGGCGCGCCGCATGAGCCGGCTGCGCTGCGCCGCGAGATCCGCGGGCAGCACGACCGGCGGAATCGTCGCGAGCACGGGCAGCCCGAGCCGCTCCTGAAGCCGGCGCGCCGTGTGGAACGAGGCGTCGGTCGCTTCGATCGCGATGCCGTAGAACGCGGCGAGCGCGAGGCCGAGCAGCACGCCGATCGAGAGGATCAGCACGCGATTCGGCGACGACGGTTCGGGCGGAGCCACGGCCTGCTCGAGGACGCGGAACTTCTCGCCCTTCTGCCGGGTCTCCATGTCCCGCGCGACGCTGGCCTCGAGGCCCTTCTTGCTGAATTCCTGATACGAGTCGAACAGCGCCCCGTGCTCGCGCTCGAGGCCAGCGAGCTGCTCCGCGACGTGCGGCGTCTTCGCGAGCCGCTCCTCGACGGCGGTGATCTGCTGGCGCAGCCGCTCGACCTCCTGCCGCGCCGACGCCGCGCGCAGCGACGCGCGCTGCATCTCGAAGCGGGCGTTCTGCTGCATGGGCGACGTGTTGTTCGGGTCGTCCGCGCCGTCCGAGATCTCCTGCTCGAGCCGCGCGATCTCGTCGTGCGCGGCTATCACGTCGGGGTGCTTCGCCGTGAAGCCGCGCGACTGGTACTCCGCGATCTGCATCTCGAGCATCTCGATCCGGCGGCGCGGCGTGAGCGCCTGGGACGAGTACATGTCCTGCATCGAGCCGCCCGAGAGCGCTTGCTGGTGGTAGAAGGCCTCATCGCTCGCCGCGATCGAGAGCTCGCGCTGCACGTCGCGCAGGTTCTCGACGAGCCGCTCGTACGAGCGCTGATTCGCCTCGAAGTCCTCGGGGAGCGTGCCGTTGTTGGTGGTCTTCATGTCGGCGATCTCGCGCTCGACGCGCGCGATCTCGACCGACAGCCTGCGCAGCTGCTCCTGGATGAAGTCGTTCGTGTCGCCCGACACGAGCGCGCGCTCGCGCAGATGCTCGTCGATGAAGCTGTTCGCGAGCCGGTTCGCGACTTCGCCCGCGATGCTCGCCGAGTGGTGGCGATACTTGAGCAGGAACGTGTTCACGACCACGTCGCCCGGCCGCACGCCCGTCTGCGCGCGCGCCTCCGTCGCCATCTCGGGCACCACCGGCTCGAAGGTGATCTTCGAGCGCATGTAGTCGATCACCTCGGCGCGCGTCAGCTCGTCCTCGAGCTCCGGATAGATGACGATGTTCTCGTCCTGCTTGAAGCGCTCGATCACCTCGGAGAGCCGGCCGCGCGAGAGGATCTGCATCTGGAGCAGGTGGAGGCGGTTGTTGATCTCGGTCTCCGGCACGCCGGATTCCACCAGCCGCTCGGAGATCGCCTGGGGCTCGATCAGCAGCGTCGTCACGCCCTCGTACTCGTTCGGAATCCACGCGGCGACCAGCACCGAGACGAGCACGGCGCCGCCGGCGATCGCGCCCATCACGACGCCGTGCCGGCGGACCATCCCGCGCAGGTCGTCGAGTTGGAAGCCTTGCGCCATGTCCATGGGAATTGCTCCTGCGCTACCAGCGGAAGGGTTCGAGCTCGAAGGTGATGCCGAGTGTGAACGTGAAGCGCTCGTAGTCGATGAAGGTGGTGCGAGCCGACGCGTTCTGGTCGCGCCACGAGAGCATCGCGTCGAGATGCGCGTTCGCACCAATTAGATATCGCGCGCTCGCATGCAACG
>DATBRS010000276.1:0-8409 GCA_036560185.1 Myxococcota bacterium | reverse complement strand
CTTCCGCGTGTTCTGACGCGGCCCGCTCGCGCGCCGAAGGCGCCCGCTACGCCGCGGAGCGCGCACTCGCGCGCGGGCGCCGCTCACCGAGCAGCCAGAGCCCGAGCGCGCCCACGCTCGCGAGCAGCATGACCGAGGGCTCGGGCACCGGCGCGGCCTCGAAGGTCAGGCCGTCCAGGCCGAAGTCCGCGCCGCGGAACACGACGCGCCGAATGCCTTCGCTGCGCTCGAGCCCGACGAAGCTGCTGCCCCAAGCGGCGACGGTCGGCGACGCGATCGTCATCGACTCGAGCAGGTTGCCGAGGGCGTCGTAGGCCTCGAGCGTGATCGTCGATCCTGCGGCGCCCGCGACGAACGCGCCGATGCGGGTCATGTCCTGCGTGAACGAGATGTCGAGCAGCGCGCTGCCCGTGCCGAGGCTGTCGAAGGCGCCGAGATAGGAGCTCGACGGCAGGCCCCACGGATCGGGAACCTGTGCGGCATTGCCCACGCTGCCGTTGGCGGCCCAGTTGTTGACGGCGCCCGCGAGCGCCGCGTCGTGCACGAACGCGCCGTTCGCGAACAGGCCCGGATTCGTGCCGTTCAGCACGATGCCGGTCGAGAACGTGTAGGGGCCCGAGACGCCGGGCGAGAAGATGTTGGCGAACGCGGTGGCGCCCACGTTCGCGCCCACGGCCATGCCCTCGAAGTTCTCGACCGTCTGCGTGCCGCTGAACGCCGACGTCCCGATCGGCGCGGCGAGCAGCGGCTCGGCGCCGAGCGCGAGGCTGGCGAGAGCGAGGGCGGCGAGTCGGGGGCGCATGGGGGGCTCCTGAACGCCGGCGATCGTTCGAAGCCGGCGGCGGAGTGCTCTTCGTCACCGAAGCGCGGCCGCTGGAGGAGAGCCCCACGGGAGCGGCAGTTGCGCGCGCGGTGCCCCCGTCCTGCGCGCGAGCCGCGCTCGCCCGCGCCAAGCCACCGCTCGATCAGGCGATCAGTAGAGGAATGGGATCACGCGCCAGCGCGCGATCTGGCCGTACTCCAGCCAGAGCGCGCCGTACTTCGCGCGGCAGCGCCGGTCGTCGCGGCGCGCGCGATGCACCAGCAGCCCGAGCAGCGCGAGCGGCAGCGCGTAGGGCCACGGCGACGCGAAGCCGGCACACAGCGCGAACGAGACGTACACGAGGATCTCGCCCGTGTAGTTCACCTTGCGCCCGATTCCCCAATAACCCGACGCCAGCAGCTTGCCGCCGACGAGGCGCGGCGGTCTCCCCCAGATCGGCGCGGTCGGGTCCTGCTTGAAGCGCTCCTTCTGCCAGTTGGACTGGCGGAAGATCGCGAGCGCGGCGAAGTGGAACGCGACGAGCGGCAGCCACGCGCCGATCGGGAACGGCCGGGTGGCATCGACCATCCACCAGCCGGGCAGCGAGTACAAGAACGGCACGTACGCGAGATCGCCCCACACGAGCATGAAGCCGAAGTTCTCAGCGAGCACGTCCCAGGTGGAGAGCATGAACTCTTCCTTCACGTAGTGGCTGAACAGGTACGTGAACCAGAAGAAGCACAAGCACAGCATCTGCGGGGTGACGGCGCCGTGGCGCTCCCACTGCGCGAACGCGAACGACACATTCATCAGGTACGCGCCGATCAGCGAGGGCTGGTACAAGAACATCTTGAGATCGACGCCGAGGAATTCGGGGTTGCACTCGTTGCCGAACCAGATTTCGCGCACGAACGCCGGCAGCGGCAGATCGCTGCCCTCCGGGCTGCGGCAGACGGGCCCGGCGCGGCGGCCCCAGGCGAGCAGCGCCGCGGTGATGGCGGCGGAGAGCGCGAGTGCCACGATCAGCAGCGACCAGAAGTGCTGCGCGATCGGCGTGAGCGAGACGTCGTGACCGAGCGCCCGCAGCACGACTACGACACCGAGCGCCACGTTCGTCAGGAAGAACAGCGTCATGCCGGTGAGCGCGTAGCGCTTGCGCGTGCCGTCGGGCTGCGGGTAGCCGACGCGCTCGATGCCCGGCAGGAAGCGCGCGCCGGCGAACAGCACGGCGAGGAAGGCGAGCGCCATCTGCGCGGCGTCGAATAGCGTCTCGGTTGTTACGGGCAGGGCGAGCGGTTGCATGGGGCTCCAGGCTTGGCGCGAACGGGTAGCCGCACGTCACACCAGGCGCATGCGCATGCCGCACAGCGCGAGCGCGTCGCCGGCGCCGAGCGCGCCGCGCTCGCGAGCCGCGGCCAGCGCGCGCGCGCGGTCGGTCGCGACGAGGTCGATGCCGCCGAGGCCCTCGCCGCGGCCGTCGGCGTCGGGCACGAAGCGCAGCGTGGCGTTGGCGAGCGCGAGCGTCGGCACGGCTCCGGGCCGCGTGAGGGGCGTCTCGAGGATCTCGCTCCAGCGCGCCGCGAGCTTCTCGGGATCGGACGCCTGGATCTCGGCGGCCGCGATCGCGCTCACGCGATCGGTGCGCACGGCGCCCTGCCAATGCTCACCGGCGGGTGACCAGGCGCCGTTCGGGGGCGCGCTGCCCGCCTGATGATCGACCTCGAGGAACGAGCCGCCGGTGTCGCGCGGGTGAAGCTGCATGCACGAGTACGCACGGTCGTCGAACTCGAGCACCTTGCGCAGCCCGAGCTCCGCCGCGCGCCGCTTCACCGGTGCGTGATCGCTGCACTGCAGGATCACCATGTAGCCGCCGTCGCCGCCGCGCCGTTCGAGGTAGCGGCCCGCGGTGGTTCCGTCGCGCACGGGGGCCACGATCTCGAGGAACTGCCCGCCGACGGGCAGCAGCGCGTTGTGCAGCCCGAACTGGCCGACGCCGGGATCGATGTGCCCTACCTCGAGCCCGAGCACTTCGCGGAACGCATCGACGGCGCGGTCGCGATCTCTCGCGACGAGCGCGATCTGCCGGAGCCAGAGCGTCATCGGCCACCTCCCGTTTCCGTCCCGAAGCGCGGCGCGCGCTTCTCCACGAACGCGCGGAACGCCTCCTTGGAATCTGCGCCCGCCGTCACCTCGAGATGGCGCTTCGATTCGAGCGCCACGAACTCCGCGAGCCCGAGCTTCTCCGCGTCCACGAAGTTCGCCTTCATCGTGCGCAATGCGGTCGGCGATGCGCTCGCGAGCTCGCACGCGATCGCCGCGATCTCGGCGCGAAACGCCGCGTCGGGGAACGTGCGCGAGACGAGCCCGATGCGCAGCGCCTCGGCCGCGCCGAACTTCGCGGGCAAGAAGTAGAGCTCGCGCGCTCTCGCTGCGCCGACGATGCGCGGCAGCGTCCACGGCCCGGCCATGTCGCCCGCCACCGCCACCTTGAGGAAGGCGCTGTTCAGCGTGGCCGACTCCGCGGCGAAGCGGAGGTCGCACGCGCACGCCCAGCCGAAGCCCGCGCCGGCGCACGCGCCGTTGATCGCGGCGATCGTCAGCTGCGGCATCTCGTGCAGCAGCAGCGCGGCCTCGAAATCGCGCGCGCCGATCGCGTCGTCGCTGCCCGCCGCGCCGGAGGTGAAGTGATTGAGGTCGGCGCCCGGGCAGAAGCCGCGGCCGGCTCCGGTCAGCACGAGCACCCGCACGCTCGCGTCGCGCGCAATCTCGCGCAGCGCTTCGGTCGTCTCGCGCACCATGCGATTCGTCATCGCGTTCAGGCGCTCGGGCCGATTCAGCGTGAGCGTGCCGATGCCGTCCTTCGCTTCGTAGAGGATCGTCTCGCGAGCGCTCATGACTTCTCCTTCGCGGCGCCGCCGATGCGCGCAAAGCGCGGCGCGCGCTTCTCGAGGTAGGACTTCGCACCTTCGAGCGCGTCGGGGTGATCGAGCGCGCGCCACTGCGCGGCGTCGGCGTCGCGCAGCGACGCCTCGACCCCCAGGCCGAGGTGGTCGTAGACCAGGCGCTTCGTCTCGCGCAGCGAACCGGGCGACGCGTTCGCGGCGAGATCGCGCACGAAATCGCGCGCGCGCGCGAGCAGCTCGGCGGGCTCGGTCACGAACTCGACGAGCCCGATGCGCAGCGCCTCCTCCGCGCCGACGCGCCGCGAGCTCCAGAGCAGCTCGAGCGCGCGCCCCGCACCGAGCAGCCGCGGCAGGATCCAGCTCGTGCCGTGCTCGGCGATCAAGCCGCGCTTCGAGAAGACCGTGGTGAAGGAGGCCTGCGTCGAGGCGAAGCGCACGTCCGCCATCGCAGCGAGCACGAAGCCTCCTCCCGCCGCGGGTCCGTTCACGGCGGCGATCACCGGCTTCGGCACGCGCAGCAGGTAGCTGACGAGGCCCGGCAGCTCGCCCGCGACCTCGCGCGGCCGTGCGCTGCTGCCCGCCGACGACGTCTCGGCGAGCACGCTCGCGTCGAGCCCGGCGCAGAAGCCGCGGCCTTCGCCGGTGATTACGATGCCGACCACGCGCGGATCCGCGGCCGCGTCGTCCACCGCGGCGCGCAGCGCGCGCAGCATCGGATACGTGAGCGCGTTCAACTTATCAGGGCGATTCAGGCGGATCGTCGCCACCGGATCGGCGACTTCGTAGAGGATCTCGTCGCTCATGTCTCGGCTCCCCGCGCTCGCGCGCACTGCGCTGGCTCAGCTCGTCACGACGTCGAGCCGCTCGGGCCCATATTCCAGGAACATCGGCACGAGCGTGCGCTGATAGCCGGGCGCGAGCCGCAGCCGGCCCGGCGCGAGGCGCTCCATCACCAGCTCGAGCACCACGCGCGCCTCCATGCGCGCGATCATGTTGCCGAGGCAGAGGTGCGGGCCGGGGCCGAAGGTGAGGATCTCCGGCGCCCTCTTCCAATCGCGCTCGAGCCAAAACTCATCGGCGCGCTCCCAGACCGTCTCGTCGCGATTGCCCGAGGCGATGCCCATGATGATGCGCTCGCCGGCGCGCACGCGCTCACCGGCAATCTCGTGGTCGACGCGCGCGGTGCGGAACAGGAAGAGCACGGGCGAATCGAAGCGCAGCGACTCCTCGACGGCGCCGGGAATCAGGCGCGCGTCGGCGCGCAGCGCGCGCTCGAGAGCTGCGTCGCTCGCGAAGCGGTGGAGCAGGTTGCCGATCAAGTTCGCGGTGGATTGGCTCGCCAATAGACAGTTGGCGCACAGCGTGCGGATCTGCAGGCTCGAGAGCCTCTTGCCCTCGACCTCGGCGCGCGTCATGCGCGTGATCAGGTCGTCGGGCGGCTGCGCCGCGCTGCGCCGCAGTGCGATCTGCTCGTCGAGGAACGCCGCGAACTCGGGAAACGCGCCGCCGAGTCCCGCGCCGCGATCCGTGCGGTTCCACTGCGGCCAGTCGCTGTGCAGCAGCTCGAAGCCCCACTGCCCGACGCGCTCGATGTGCTCGGTCGGGATGCCGAGCATGTGCGCAGTGACCGCGGGCGGCAGATGGATGCCGAGCTCCGAGACGAGATCGCCGCCGCCGCGCGCGATCAGCGCATCGAGCTTGCGCCCCGCCCAAGCGCGCGTGAACGGCTCCGCCGCTCGCTCCATGCCCGGGCGAAACGCTTGCATCATCAGCATGCGCAGCTTCGGGTGCTCGGGCGGATCGATCTCGCCGAGGAAGCTCTCTTCGTACGGCAGCACGACGCCGGGGCCGCGAAAGCCCTCGCGCGCGGAGTACGTGACGTTGTCGCGGAAGACGTTCTTCACGTCCTGATAGCGCGCCACGAACACGAAGCCCGGAATCGGGCGCACGACCGGCGCCTCGCGCCGCATGCGCGCGAGCTTGTCGCCCATGTGCTGCGTCTGGCTGTGATCGAACGGATCGAAGCGGAGATCGGCCGTCATGCGCGCTCTCCGAGGCTGCGGACTTCGGCGACGGTCGGATGATGCGCGAGCAGGCCGCCGTCCACGCAGATGATCTGGCCGGTGATGAACGCCGCGTCGTCGGAGGCGAGGAACACGACGGCGGCGGCGATGTCTTCGGGCGTACCGAGGCGCGGCGTCAGGTGATGCCGCTCGAACAGCGCCACCTGCTCGGCCGGCACGTTCTGGCGCAGCGCGGGCGTCTCGATCACGCCGGGCGCGATCGCGTTGCAGCGGATCCCCCGCTTCCCGTACTGCGTCGCGACGTAGCGCGTGAGGCCGTCGACGCCCGCTTTCGAGACGCCGTAGGCCGTGCGCACGAGATCGCCGGTCGAGCCCGACGCGGACGACGTGTTCACGATCGAGCCGCGCCCGCGCTTCAGCATCGCAGGGATCGCGTGCTTGCAGCCGAGGAACGGACCGCGCAGGTTCACCGCGAGCGAGCGCTCCCAGATCGCGAGGTCGAGCTGCGCGATCTCGCCGTCGCCGCCGAGGATGCTCCAGTCGGTGGCGGCGGCGTTGTTGTGGAGCACGTCGAGGCCGCCGAAGTGCGCCACCGCGGCCGCCACCATCGCTGCGACCGAGCTCTCGTCCGCGACGTCCACCGCCTGCGCGTGCGCGCGCCCGCCTGCGGCCGCGACCTCGTGCGCGACTCGTTCCGCGCGCTCGTGCGCGATATCGGCGACGACGACCGCGGCGCCCTCGCGCGCGAACGCGAGCACGGTCGCGCGCCCGATGCCGGAGCCGCCGCCCGTCACGATCGCCACGCGCCCTTCGAGTCTCGCCATCGCGTCCGCTTCACCTTTCCCTAGCGGCTCTTGCCCACGATCAGCGGCGCAGCGGCCACGCCACGCGTCGGCACGAGCTGGTTCCGCACGATGCCACGCTCGTCCACGTCCCACTCGCCGCATTCCGCGAGCAGCGCCTGCAGCGCGACGCGCACCTCGAGCCGCGCCGCAGCAGCGCCTAGACAAGTATGGATGCCATGGCCGAGCGCCCAGTGGAACTTGCTCGGGCGCGCGAAGTCGAGCGCGTCGGCGTCCTCGAACACGCTCTCGTCGTGATTCGCCGAGCCGTAGAGCAGCAGCACCTGGTCGCCCGCCGGGATCGTGGCGCCGCCGATCGCGACGTCGCGCGTGGTGGTGCGCGCGAGGCCTTGCACCGGCGACACGAAGCGCAGCAGCTCGTCCACCGCGGTCGCCCACAGCGCCGGGTTCGCGGCGAGCTCGCGCCGCTGCGCGGGATGGCGCGCGAGCGCGATCAGCGAGTTCGCGATCATGTTCATGGTCGTATTCTGTGCCGCGTCGTGCAGCAACGAGCAGAAGCCGGCGATCTCGGCGTCGCTCAGCGCCGCGCCGCGCACCTCGCTGTGCAGGATCTGCGAGATCAGATCCGCGCCCGGCCGCTTGCGCCGCTCCGCCACGAGCTCGCGCCAGTACGCCTCCATCTCGGCGTAGGCCGCGAGCGCCGCGGGGCTCGTGAAATCGCCGCCGGCCAGCGTCGCGAGGTTCCAGGCGAGGAAGCGCTCGCGCTCGCTGCGCGGCAGGTCCATCAGCTCGCACATCGTGATCGTGGGGATCAACTGCGCGAAATCGCGCGCCGCGTCGAAGGCGCCGCGCTCACGCAGCGCGCGCGCGAGCGCGCTCGCATACGCGCGCACGCCCGGCTCGAGGGCCGCGACGCGCGCCGGCGTGAGCACGCGCGCCAGCAGCGCGCGCAGCTCGTCGTGCCGCGGCGGATCCATGTTGAAGATGTTCGGCGG
Source organism: Myxococcota bacterium (assembly GCA_036560185.1). Taxonomy (GTDB): domain Bacteria; phylum Myxococcota_A; class UBA9160; order UBA9160; family UBA6930; genus VGRF01. The sequence goes on along the minus strand of DATBRS010000276.1, from coordinate 882 downwards.
AATCAGCGAGATGTCGGTGTCGACCAGCGTGCCGCGCGCCGACGAGAACGTGCGCCAATCGAGCAGCGCGGCGTTCACGTCGGCCGCGCGCGTCAGCATCCAGTAGTGCGGCCACACGCGCGGGCTCGCGAGCTTGCGGCGGTAGGCCGGCGCTTCGCGGCGCAGCACGCGATAGGCGGGATACGGATCCTCGAACCACTTCGCATCGAAGGGATCGAAGTCGATCGCGGTCATCGTGCCGAGCTCCCGTTCCGCATCAGGTCACCGGACAGCTGCCGCCGTCGGCCATCAGCGTGTGGCCGGTGACGAAGCGCGCGTCGTCGGAAAGGAGAAAGCGCGCGGCGGCGCCGACGTCTGCGACCGGGTCGCCGAGCGCAGCGAGCGGCATGCGGCCGAGCACGCGCGCCGCCATCGAGGGATCCAACGCGAAGGCGCGCTCCATCGCGGGGCTCGCGGCGAGCGGCGCGAGGCAGTTCACGCGAATGCCGTCCGCGCCCCACTCGCGGGCGAGCGCGCGCGCGAAGCCGCGCTGGGCGGCCTTCACCGCCGCGTAGACCGGCAGCCGCGCCTTGCCCTCGAAGCCCGCCTCCGAGGTCAGCAACAAGTAGGCGCCGCGCGCGGCGCACAGCGGCGCGTGGGCCGCGCGCGCGAGCCAATAGGCGCCGCGCAGCGACACCGCGACGTGGTCGCGCACGTCGGCGAGCGGCACGTCGCGCAGGCTCGTCGGCTTGGGCGAGAGGCCGCTGGTCGCGTTGTGCGCGACGGCATCGAGCCGCCCATCCGAGGCGATGACCTGCGCGATCGCGCGCGCGACCGAATCGCCGGCGGCGACGTCGCAGGCGACGAAGCGCCCGCTGCCGCCGGCCTCGCTCACCTCGCGCG
>DATBRS010000275.1:0-9576 GCA_036560185.1 Myxococcota bacterium | reverse complement strand
CGTCTCGCCCTTCGAGGACGAGTACGACGTGCCCGCGTTCCTGCGCAAGCGGCGCGCCGAGCCGCGGGGCGACAAGGACGACGACGAGCTGCCGGCGTTCCTGCGCCGCTCGGCTGATTAGGCGCCAGCGCCGCCGAGCCGAGTCCGCGACAATCCGAAGGGCGCTCTCACGCGCAGTGAGGGCGCCCTTCCATTTTGCGCCGCAGTCGGAGAGAGACCATGCCCAGCGAGCTCGTCCTGATCGAACGCCGCGCGGACGGCGTCGCCGTCCTCACGCTGAACGACCCCGAGCGCCTGAACGCGATGACCGAGGCGATGGGCGGCGCGATCCAGCACGCGGTCGCCAGCGTGAAGGACGACGCGAGCGTGCGCGCGGTCGTGCTCACCGGCGCGGGCCGCGCCTTCTCCGCGGGCGGCGACCTCGACATGCTCGTGCGCATGGCCCAGGCGGGCAACGCCGACCGCGGCGGACCGACGCGCGCCGCGCAGCGCACCTTCATGGGCCGCTTCTACCGCATGTACCTCTCGCTGCGCGAGCTCGCGGTGCCCACGGTCGCCGCGATCGGCGGGCCCGCGATCGGCGCCGGCCTGTGCGTCGCGCTCGCCTGCGACCTGCGCATCGCCGCGCGCGAGGCGAAGCTCGGCCTCAACTTCACGAGGCTCGGCATCCACCCCGGCATGGCGGCGACCTGGACCCTGCCCCGCATCGTCGGGAGCGCCCACGCCGCGGAGCTGATCTACACCGGCCGCATCATCGATGGCGACGAAGCCGCGCGCATCGGCCTCGCCAATCGCGCCGTGCCGCGCGAGCAGGCGCTGGCGACTGCGCTCGCGCTGGCGGCGGAGATCGCGGGCGCCGCGCCGGTCGCGGTGCGCGGCGCGAAACGCTCCCTGGCGCAGAGCGCGGGCGCGGAACTGGGTGCGCAGCTCGACCAGGAGGCCGCCGAGCAGGCGCTTTGTTACGAGAGCGCCGATCTGCTCGAAGGACTGGCGGCGGTGCGTGAGAAGCGGGCGCCGGTGTTCAGCGGGGGTTGAAGAGCATCGAGGGGGCGCCGCGGTGGGGCAGCTCGCTGCGGCTCGGCGCTCGGCCGCTGCGCGTTGGCAGGTGGCGTTGCGCTGAGTGTGGGTGGCGAGAATGAGCGAGGCGTCCCTGGGCTGGGGGCGGCCTGCGCCTGGCGCTCGCCTTCGCGACTGCCCCACCCCAGCGCCGGCGCGCATGGCTGATGAATCGCGTCGGAGAGGGGAAGCGAAGCGAGAGCGCCTTCGAGGCGCTCTCGCTTCGCTTGGAACTACGGCGCGGCTGCTTGTGATTTGCGTGTTCGGCGTGATTGGCGTCACGGCGAGAAGTTGTGCAACGAACGATCTCAAGTTGTGCGCGTTCGGAACGAAACGTTCAGGCGCACACGCAGGAGAGACGGGCGATGTCGGCGGCGGTCGCGAAGGCACTGAAGAGCGGGAACCTGTGGCTCACCCTCGGATACTTCTTCGTGATCCTGCTGCTGATGAAGTCGTACGCCTGAGCTCAGCGCGCGCAGCGCGCTGACGAGAGCTCGGCCGTGCCGTCTGGCCGCCTAGAGCGCTTCGCTCGGGCCGACGATCTCGCTCGCGTTGAAGAAGTACGAGATCTCGATCTTGGCGGTGGCCGGCGCGTCGGAGCCGTGAGCGGCGTTCGACTCGATGTCGGTGCCGAAGTCGCCGCGGATCGTGCCTCTCGGCGCCTTCTTCGAATCGGTCGGGCCCATCAGGTCGCGGTTCTTGTGGATCGCGCTCTCGCCCTCGAGCACGCTGATCACGACCGGGCCGCTCGTCATGAACTTCACGAGGTCGCCGTAGAACGGCCGCGCCTTGTGCACCGCGTAGAAGCCGCGCGCGAGCGCATCGCTCAGCTGCACCTTCTTCACCGCCAGGATCGTGAGACCCGCGGCCTCGAAGCGGCGCAAGATCTCGCCGGTCGCGCCCTTCTTGACCGCGTCCGGCTTCACGATCGACAGCGTGCGTTCAATGGCCATGACGAATTCGACTCCTCGCGAAAAAGAGGCGCGCACGGTAGCGGACGCGGCGTACCGAGAAAGCGCGAACGCAGCGAGCGCTACGGGCGCAGCACGATCTTCCCGAAGTGCTCGCTCGCCTTCAGCGCGCGGTGCGCGTCGGCGGCTCGCGCGAGCGGCAGCACGCGATCGACGACGGCGCGGATGCGGCCCGCGGCCAGATCGTCGCCGAAGCGCGCGAGGAAGCCGCGCACGATCGCGGCCTTCTCGTCCACGCTGCGCGTGCGCAGCGTCGAGCCGATCAGGCTGGTCCGGCGCGCGAGCAACGAGCCGAGGTTGATCTCGGCCTTGGCGCCTCCCATCAGGCCGATCAGCACGAGCCGCCCGCCGAGCGCGAGCGACGCGAGATTGTCCTCGAGGTAGGGAGCGCCGATCGAGTCGAGCACGACGTCGACGCCGCGGCCATCCGTCGCTTGCTTCACCGCGTCCACGAACTTGCCCGTGCGGTAGTTCACCGCGACGTCGGCGCCCAGCTTCCGGCACTGCTCGCACTTCGCGTCGCTGCCGGCCGTCACGATCACGCGCGCGCCCGCTCGCTTCGCGAGCTGGATCGCCGCCGTGCCGATGCCGCTGCCCCCACCGTGTACGAGCAGCGCACCGCCGCCCTGCAACTGCGCGAGCTGGAACACGTTGAGAAAGACGGTGAGGAACACCTCGGGGATCGCCGCCGCCTCCTCGAACGACAGTGCGGGCGGCAGCTTCATCGCCGAGCCCGCGTGCACCGCGACCTCCTCCGCGTATCCGCCGCCCGCGAGCAGCGCCATCACGCGCTCCCCCGCCGCGAACCCGCGCACGTTCGCCCCCACCTCGACGACGCTGCCCGCGCACTCGAGCCCCAGAATCGGCGAAGCCCCCGGCGGCGGCGGATACAACCCCTGCCGCTGCAACAAATCCGCCCGATTCACCGCACAAGCCGCCACCCGAACGCGGAGCTCATCAGGCCCCATCGCCGGCACCGGCGCCTCCCCGAGCTGCATCACCGTCTCATCGCCAGGCTTCTCGATCACGATCGCGCGCATGGAGCCACGCTAGCAGCGCAACGCACGCCCCCGTTTCCGCTGCACGCGCGAAGCACGCGGGAGGCGCGGCTCGAGGCCGCGCCGACCCGCGCAACTCCTCCAATAGTCGTGCCGCGACGATCCGAGCACGAGCAGTCGCGGCGGGGCCGGGGGCCGCGGAGCCGAAATCAAGCGGAGCGAGGCCCCCAACAGAAGCCGTTGGTGCGCCCGCAGCGCGCGAGGCTCCTCGATGCGCGCAAAGGCAAAGGGGCCGAGTGAGCCATTCGGCGCAGCGGCCCCCGGCCCCGCCGCGGCTGCGGAGCCCGCGCCCTAGAGGTCCGCGACAAACCCTCTACTTCAGCTGCGTCCGGTCGTAGTCGAGAATCGCCCGCGCGATGATCAGCCGCTGAATCTGCCCCGTGCCCTCGTAGATGTCGGTGATCCGCACGTCGCGAAACCACTTCTCCACGAGATGCTCCCGCGACACGCCCAGCGGACCCAACAAGTCGATGCAGCCCTGCGTGATCTCGCGCACGGCGCTCCCGCCCTTCGCCTTGCTGATCGAGGCCTCGAGGTTGTTGTGCTTGCCGTTCTCGGAGAGCCAGGACGCGTTCAGCACGGTCAGCAGCGCCGCCTCCTGCAGCGCCTCGAGGCGATGGAAGCGGTCCGCCGCCGCGCTCTTGCCGTGAATGCCCGCGCCGTACGCGAGATCGACACCCGCGCCCTCGAGCTGCTCGCGCGTGAAGTCGAGCGCCGCCTGCGACATGCCGAGCCCGAACGCAGCGGTCGCGGGCCGCGTCATGTTGAAGGTCTTCATCACGTCGCGGAACCCGCCCGAGTCGCCCTTCGGGATGGCCTCGCGGCCCCCCAACAAGTGATCGCGCGGGATGCGGCAATTCTCGAACACGTAGGCCGCCGTGTCGTCGGCGCGAATGCCGAGCTTCTTCTCCTTGTGCGCGACGATGAAGCCCGGCGCCGTCTTCGGGATCAGGAACGACTTGATGCCTGCGCGGCCCGCGCTGCGATCGAGGGTCGCCCACACCACGGCGCCCTGCGCGCGACAGCCCGTCGTCACGAAGATCTTCTCGCCGTTGATCACCCACTCGTTCGTGGCCTCGTCGAGCCGGGCGGTCGTCTGCACCAGCGACGGATCCGAGCCGCAACCCGGCTCCGTGATCGCCATCGCGAGCAGCAGCCCACCCCATCGCGCCTTTTGCTCGGGCGTGCCGCTCGCGCTGAGCGCGGCGTTGCCGAGGCCGCCGCCACCGCCGCGCCGCATGCGCACGGAGTAGTCGCCCCAGGTCTGGCCGGCGGCGATCAGCATGCCGAGCGTGACCGTGCCGCTGTCTTCGGGGCCCGGCTTCCCCATCACGGCGAACACGCCCGGGTAATCCTTCGCCTCGGGCAGCTCGTCGGGCGGAAAGTCCTGCTCGTTCTCGTCGCATTGCCGCGCGTACTTGCGCGCGACCAGCGCCTCCGCACGCACGTAGTCGAGCACCCGCTGGTCTCGCTCGCTGAAGTCGAAGTCGATCATGGAGATTCTCCTGCGAATTGTTGGGGCGAAGCGCTTCGAGCTCGGGCCTCGCTAGAGCGCCGCGACGGTGTCGAGCACGGAGAGCGTCCGCGCGTGCCGGTACCACATCTCGACGGGGTGCTCGCGGATGAAGCCGTGGCCGCCGAGCACCTGCACGCCGGCGTCGCTGAGCTTCACCGCCTGCTCCGCCGCGTAGCCGAACGCTTGCGCCGCCTCGCGCGTCGCGTCGCGGCCGTGCTCGAGGGCGCTCGCGGCTCGCCACGCGAGCCAGCGCATCGCGTCGGTCTCGATGCGCATGTCGGCGAGCTGGAACGCGATCGCCTGCTTCTGCGCGATCGCCTCGCCGAAGGCGTGGCGATCCTTCGCGTACGGAATCGCGTACTCCATCACGCCGCGCGCGAGGCCCGTGAGCAGCGCGGCGCTGGCGGCCCGCGAGGCCGCGAGCAGTCGCCGCGCGTCGATGCCGCGCTCGCCCCCGAGCCGATTCGCAGCGGGAACCTCGACTCGGTCGAGCGTCAGCGAGACCGCGGGCAGCGATTTCATCCCGAGCAGCTTCTCGCGCTCGCCAATCGTGACGCCCGCGGCGCCGCGCGGCACGATGAACGCGTCGAGCGCCGCGAAGCCGCCGCCGGTCGCCTGCGCGTTGCGAGCGAGCACGAGCAGGTCCTCGGCGCGGTCGCCCATCACCACGAAGCGCTTGCGGCCCGTCAGCACGAACTTGTCGCCCTTGGCCTCGGCCACGCTGCCGAGCGTGAGCGGGTCGAACACCGGCGACGGCTCGATCCACGCGAGCGCGCCGCTCGCGAAGCGATCGCCGCAGAAGCGCGGGAGCAGGCGCTTCTGCTGCTCCGGCGTGCCGTGATCGGCGATCGCGAAGGCGAACGCGCTCGGCGCGGCGGCTGCGAGCGCGAGGGCGGCGTCGCCACACGCGAGCTCCTCGAGCACGAGCGCGTTGGTCAGCGGCGAGCGCGCCTCGCCGCCGCCGCCGACCGCGGCCGGCAGCTGCGTCGCGGTGAGCCCCAGCTCCCAGGTCTGCTGCAGGAATCCATCGGGGAGCTCGCTCGCTTCGTCCGCGGCGCGCGCGGCCGGGCGCACGACCTGCGCTGCGAAGTCGCGCAGCGTGTTGCGGATCAGCTCCTGTTCTTCCGTAGGGCCGAACGAGATCATCGCGTCGCTCCTTCCGCCCGCGGCCGGGCGATCTGATGAAAGAAATGATCGAGCGCCTCGCGGCCGCCCTCCTTCTGGAGGAGGCCGCGCTTGCGCGCGTCGCGGGGGTCGAGGAAGCCGAGCGCGACGGCGCACCAGACTCGCGTCTCGGCCGTGTATCGGACGTCGGCGTTCGCCGCGAAGCCGAGCGCGACGCGGCAAGCGCCGTCGTCGATCGCGACGCTCCACACGCCGCCGCCAGCGCCGGTGAGGCGAATCTCGAACACGAGGTGCACGCCCTGCGCGCGGTCCTCGCGCAGCAGGAACGGCAGCGACTCGAGGATCGACTGCGCCGACGTCTCGGAGAAGCGCCCGAGGTCGAGCTCCAGATCTTCGACCGCGTGCAGCACGTACCAACGCGCCAACGCCGAGACGACGGGCGCGAGATCGTGGGCGCTTTTCGTCACGGCGTAGATGCCGCGCTCGCCGTCCTCGCGCGCGACGAGGCCGTCCGCCTGCAGCTGCCGCAGGCGCGCCGAGAGCACGCGCGGTGCGATGCCGGTGCGCCGGCGTAGCTCTTGGAAGCCGCACGGCGCGAGCAGCAGGTGGCGCACCAGCACGAGCGTCCACTTGTCGCCGAGCCAATCGAGCGCGCGCGCGACGGGATCGAAGATCGCCGCGGGGCGCGGGATCTCGGCCCGCGCGGTCGCGCGCGCGGCGTCTCCGCCGCGCCGCGCGGGACGTTTGGTTCCCGCGCCGCGCGGCGGCCGCCGAGCTCCGTCGGATTCCTTGCGAGATATCCGCTTCGCCATCTGGTGAGTATCTAGTTGATACTTGATCGTCGCGCCAAGACCCCGGGGCGGACTCCGAGTTTTCTCCGGTCGCGTTCGCCCCTACCGTGTCGCGCGCCGGAGGTGGACAGGGGATCGCCGGCGGGCAAGCACCGCCCGCGGGAGGAAAGTCCGGGCTCCATAGAGCAGGAAGGTCGCTAACGGCGACCCGGGGTGACCCGAGGGAAAGTGCCACAGAAACACACCGCCGATGGCCGTCGATCCCGCGCGCGCGGTGAGCGTGCGCGGGGGAGGCACAGGCAAGGGTGAAATCGTGAGGTAAGAGCTCACGCGTCGCCGGGCGACCGGCGGCGGGGCAAACCCCTTCCGGAGCAAGCTCGAATAGGGGTGCTGCGCGGAGTGGCTCGCTCCCGAATCGGAGACGATTCCAGCGCCCGGGTGAGAGTGCTCGAGCGACACAGCAATGTGTCGCCTAGAGGAATGATCTCCGCCGGCCGCGGGCGACCGCGGCCGGGACAGAACCCGGCTTACCGTCCACCTCCGGCGAACCGAGGCGCGAAGCGCGCTCGGTTCGCTGGGCGGCGTTGCAGCGGGCGGCGCTCTCGCGCCGCCGCTGAACGCCGCCCTGGCGGATCGCTCAGAACTTCTGGCCGAAGCGGATGCCCACCGTGCGCGGCGTGCCCGTCGTGATTGCGGTGCGCGTGCAGAAGTTGAAGTCGCATTGCGTGTTGCGCGCGACGTCGACGCGTTCGTCGCCCACGTTGTCGGCGAACAATTCGACGTGGAAGAGCTCGTTCTCGATGCCCGCCGAGAGATCCACGAGCTGATAGGCGCGATTGCGGCCGCCGAGCACCGACTGCTCGGCGGGCAGCAACGCGGAGCGCGTGGCGCCCTGGAAGACGAGCGAGGTCTGCACGAACGCGCCGTACTCGCCCAGATCGAAGGTGTATCGCCCGGTCAGGTTGACCTTGTAGTCCGGCACGATCGGGAGCGTCGTGCCCTTCGCAGCGAAGTCGGTTGTCGCGCAGGTTCCCGGTGTCGCCAGAATGTCCTTGCAGAAGTCTTCGTCCAGCTCGCCGTCGAGGATCGAGAGGCCGCCCGACAGGCTGAGGCCATCGACCGGCACCCAATCGAGCGCCGTCTCGAAGCCCCAGATCCGCGATTTGCCCGCGTTGGTGACGATCGTGAGGCCGTTCACGCCGAGATACGAGAACTGGAAGTCGTCCCACTTCTCCCAGAAGAAGGCGCCGTTCAGCCGCACGCTGTTGTCGAACCAAGAGGTCTTGAAGCCGAGCTCGTAGTTCGTGAGGAAGTCGGCTTTGTAGGGCGGGAACTGGCTGTTGCGATTCACGCCGCCCGGACGGAAACCCTTCGACCAAGTCGCGTAGATCATGCGCTCGTCGTCGAAGCGGTAGGTGAGGTTCACCTTCGGCGTGTAGTCGTCCTGCTTCACGACGGTGTCGAGGTTCGTGCACGGCGCCGTGCCGATGCTGTGGAACGGCACCCAGCTCGAGGTGTCGAAGCGCAGGTCGCCGGCCTGCTGGCTGCACAACGTCTCGCCGCTGTTGCCGCTGCCGCTCCAGTCGTCGTTCAGGCCGAAGTAGCCCTTCAGCGAATTGCGCGAGCGGAAGAGCCGGATGCCGCCGGTGAACGTGAGCGGCTCGAAGATGTCGACGCTGGCTTCGCCGAACAGTGCATAGTCCTTGTCGACGCGCTTCTGCTCGGTCAGCCAGATCGTGTCGCTCCAGCCCGTGACCTCGTAGTCCGTGAGGCTGAGGTCGTCGATCACGTAGCGCTGCTCGATGCGGTGTTGCTGCTCTTGGAAGAAGAAGCCGCCGATGAAGCGGAAGCGCGCGTCCTGCGGCGTCGCGATGCGGATCTCGTGGGCGTTGCGCCGGTAGCGGTCCTTGCCCTTGATGTACTGCGTCGGATCGATGATGGAGGTGCCGGTCGAGTCGTAGAGGTAGGTGCCGGCCAGGTCGTAGAAATACGAGTAGTCCGAGTAGTCCGAGCGCACGTCGTCGTCGCGCTTGAGGAAGGAGCCCGCGTAGGTGAGGTCGAGGTTCGCGATCTTGCCCTCGACGGTGAGCGCGGCCTGCACCCAGCCATCGCGGGAGCGCTCCGCCTGGAAGCGCGTGGTATCGCGCTTCCCGATGCTCGGGTCGTAGTTGAATCCGCCATCGGCCTTTTGGAGCTGGCCCATCACCGTCGGCGTGACGGTCCAGCTCTCGGTGAGGTCGATGCGCAGCGCCGCGCGCGCGCCGTAGGTGTCGACGTCGTTGTAGTCCTCCTCGACAAACGCGGAGTTCTCTTGGCTGACCGGGCCCTGGCCGAGCCCCGCGGCGACCGTCGTAGCCGTCTGGTAGGTGCGGCTCCCGAACACGTTGTCGATGTAGCCGCCGTCGCGCTTGCTCCAGCCGACGAGGCGGATCGCGGCTCGCTCGCCGAGCGGAAGGTTGACCATGCCTTCCAGGACGTAGCCGGGTTCCTTCATGTCGACGTAGTTGCCCTCGAGCGAAACACTCGCATCGAAGCCGGACGGGTCCGGCTTGTTGGTGATGATGCGGATCGTGCCCGCCTGGGAGCTCGCGCCATACAGCGTGCCCTGCGGGCCGGCGAGCGCCTCGACGCGCGCGACGTCGTACAAATGCACGTCGAGATTGCCCTGGATGGTCGTGATCGGCTGCTCATCGAGGTACATGCCGACGCTCGGCTGCGAGGTCGTCGCCTGTCCGTCGCCGCCGGTCGCGACGCCGCGCATGTAGACGGCGCTGTATCCGGAGCCCGCCCCGTCGGAGGCCTGCATCGTCACGGACGGCAGGAATTGAACGTAGTCCTTGAATCCCTGGATGTTGAGCTCGTCCAGCGACTTCTCGTCGAGTGCCTTGATGCTGATCGGCACGTCCTGCAGGCTTTGCTCGCGCTTTTGCGCGGTGACGATCACTTCGCCGAGCGACGTGGCCTCCTGTGCCAGCAGCGAGGGGCTCGCGAGGGCCAGCAATACCGCGGAGGCGATCGGGGTACGGGCGATTGAAATTCTCGGACGCTTCGGAAGGACA
>DATBRS010000274.1:0-9947 GCA_036560185.1 Myxococcota bacterium | reverse complement strand
GGCTCTTCCTTGCCGCCGCAGCCCGCGAACAGCGCGAGCGCTGCCACAACCGCCACAAGCATCCCGTCGATTCGCATGCGTCGCATTCGTCGTCTCCTTCCCGAGCTCGGGTTCATGAGTTTCGCTTGCGCAACGCTTCCGTCAGGAAGAGCGCCAGCACGGTCACACCGATCAGCACCGTCGAGATCGCGTTGAGCGAAGGGTCGAGCCCCTTCTTGACCTTGCCGAAGATGACGATCGGCAGCGTCGCCGTGCGCGCGCTCGCGGTGAAGTACGTGACGATCAGGTCGTCGAGCGAGAGCGTGAACGCCATCAGCGCGCCGGAGAGGATCGCGGGCATCAGGTACGGGACGAGCACCTTGAAGAACGCCTGCAGCGGCGTGGCGCCGAGATCGAGCGCAGCCTCCTCGAGCGAAGGGTCGAGGCCCGCCAGCCGCGCCTGCACGGCGGCCATCACGAACGGGAAGCAGAACGTGACGTGGGAGATGACGATCGTCGTGTAGCCGAGCTGCAGCCCGATCTGCACGAACAGGATCAACAGGCTCACGCCGAGGATCACCTCGGGCACGATCATCGGCAGGAACACGAGCGTCTCGAGCAGGCCCGCCGCGCGGTAGCGGAAGCGATGCAGCAGCGAGGCGCCGACCGTGCCGAGCACCACCGAGATCCCGGTCGAGAACGCGGCGACGATCAGGCTGTTCCTCACTGCGCGCATCAGCACCGCGTCGTGCCAGAGCCGCGCGTACCAATCGAGCGTGAAGCCGGTCCACTGGATGTTGAGGCGCGACTCGTTGAACGAGAACGCCACCAGGATCGCGATCGGCAGGTAAAAGAACACGAGGATCACGATCGTCCAGCTCGCGAACAGCCGCGTCAGCCACGTCATCGCGCGAACCCCGTCGTGTGATCGCTAGCCGCCATACACGCTCACGGCAGCTTCGAACGTCGCGAGGTGCACGTCCACGACTTTCTTCACGTCGGGCGTGTAGCCGCCGGCGAGCACCCAGGCGGTGGGCAGCGCCTCGCGCTTCGCCCACGCGAAGACGGCGCGGTCGCGCTCGCGCAGGTCGGCGAGGTCGAGGTTGAGCGGCGAATACGGGTCCTCGCGGAACGGGTCGGCGCCGGCTTGGTAGAGCAGCAGGTCCGGGCGGCCCCACGCGAGGATCGCGCGCATGCCGCGCTCGAGCGCGTCCTGCAGCTCCGCGCGGCCGCTGCCGTTGGCGAGCGCCAGCGAGAGGTGATTCGGGCCGTCGCTGTGCCGGCGATGCTCGACGTCGCGAAACGCCTGGTTGTGCCAGTAGTCGTTGCCGTAGATCGAGCAGTTGAAGAGCCAAGGCCGACCTGCGCACAGCGACGCGGTGCCGTTCCCGTAATGCAGATCGAGGTCGAGCACCGCGACCGTCTTGACGCGGCCGGCCGAGCGCAACGCCTCGGCCGCGACCACGAGCCCGTTGAAGCTGCAGAAGCCCTCGCCATGATCGGCGTGCGCGTGGTGGAAGCCGCTCGCGACGGCGGCGGCGACGCCGGCGTCGAGCGCGCGCTGCGCCGCGGCGAGCGCGCCGCCGTTCGTCAGCAGCAGCGACGGCCAGAGCGCGCTCGACCACGGAAACTTCTGCGACTCGGCGAGATCGCGCGGCGCGCCGGTGCGCACGGCCTCGACGTAGACGTCGGTGTGTACGCGCCGCAGCGCGGCGGGATCGAGCGGCGGCGGCGCCTCGACGCGCACGCCGGGCCAACCCGCGAGCCCGTCGGCGACGAGCTGGAACTTCCGCATCGGCATCACGTGCGCGCCGATGTCTGCGGCGAAGCCGGCGTGGTGATAGGCAGTGATCACGCGCGCAGCGTGGCCCAGTCCTTTCGACTTCGCTCGGCTGCGCCTCGCTGCGCGCTTCGCTTGCGCTTCGATTTCGCTCGGCTCGCTCTCGGTGGCGGAGGCAACTGTTCGACTTCGCTCGGCTGCACCTCGCTGCGCGCGCCGCTCTGCGGCGCTTGCGTTATGCGCCGAGGGGCGGAACCAGCGGGAAGCTCGCCCGACGCCGCGTCCACTCCGCCGCGGCGCGGCGCAGCGGCCCGAGCGCCACGTCCGGCACGTGCGCGGCGTAGACCGCGTAGATCGACTCGACGATCGCCGCGAGCTCGGCCGCGGGCAGCGCGCGCTCGTCCTCGCGCCCGACGCGGCGCACCACGAGCTCGAGCGGCACAGGGGTCGGCGTCACGCCGCCCAGCAGCTCGGCGGGGCGAAAGTCGGGCTGCGCGTAGGGCGCGCTCGCGGGGTCGATCTTCAGGAAGCCGGCGCGCTCGTACGAGCGCAGCCGCGGGCGCCGCTCCGGATGATCCGGCGTGAGCGGCTCCATCTCGGCGACGAGCACGATCGGCGCGCTCGGCGCACAGCCCGCCGCCGCTGCGCAGCGGCGTGCCGTTGCGAGCGGGAGCGCGCGCAGCCAGGCCGCGATCCCCGAGCCGCGCAGCGCGGGCTCGATCAAGGCGTGGGAGAGATGCGCGACCACGGGCCCGTCCGCAGGCGCGCCGTTCGCGTCCAGCCGCACGACCGCGGTGTGGTCGCGCACCGCGACGGGCGCGTCGCCGCGGCGCAGCACCAGCATCTCGTAGGCGAGGCGCGCTCGGCCGACGGAGCGCGCGGGATCCCACGCGAGGCGCTCCCCGATCACGAAGCGCCGCTCCATTTCGCCGCGCGCGCCGAACTCGGCCCACAGCCGCTCGTAGCCGAGCGCGAAATCGGGATCGCCCGGGCCCGCCACGCGATGAACGCGCAGGTCGCTCCACTCTCGGGCGAGCACGCTGCGATCGCCGGGCGCGAGGTCGTCGGGGCACAGCGCGGGGTCCATGGCCGCGGCTCGTACCGGCCGGCTCGCGCGAAGGCAAGCCTCGGCCCCGCGCTGGCGGCGGCACCGGCGGAGTGCTGGAGTAGGCGCATGAGCACCGAACTCGACCTCGCGACGCTGCGCCGGCTCGACGCCGCGCACCACCTCCACCCGTTCACCGACCACGTCGCGCTGCACAAAGCCGGCACCCACGTGATCCGCTCGGCGAAAGGCTGCACGCTGATCGACGAGACCGGCCGCGCGCTGCTCGACGCCCTGGCCGGACTCTGGTGCGTGAACATCGGCTACGGCCGCGACGAGATCCGCCTCGCCGTCGACGCGCAGATGCGCGAGGTCGCGTTCTACCCGTCGTTCTTCAACACCTCGACGGAGCCAACGATCCGACTCGCGGCGCGCCTCGCAGAGCTCGTCCCGCGCGGCCTCGGGCACGTGATCTTCTCGAACTCGGGCTCCGAGGCGAACGAGACCGCGCTCAAGCTCGCGCGCGCGTACTGGAAGCTGCGCGGCAAGCCCGGCAAGAAGAAGGTGCTGTCGCGCACCTACGCTTATCACGGCGTCGGGCTGGCGACGACGAGCCTCACCGGCCTGCCGAGCTGCCTCGAGCCCTTCGACCTGCCGCTGCCCGGCTTCCTGCACGTGCCCGGGCCGCTCGCCTACGGCACGGGCAAGAGCCCGGCCGAGTACGGGCAGTGGTGCCTCGCGGAGACCGAGCGCACGATTGCGCGCGAGGGCGCGGACACGATCGGTGCGATGTTCGTCGAGCCGGTGCAGGGCGCCGGCGGCGTGATCGTGCCGCCCGCGGGCTACCTCGCGCAGCTGCGCGAGCTGTGCCGGCGGCACGAGATCCTCTTCGTGGCGGACGAAGTCATTACGGGCTTCGGGCGCCTCGGCGCGTGGTTCGCTTCGGAGCTGTGGTCGCTCCAGCCCGACCTGATGACCGTCGCGAAGGGAATCACCAGCGGCTACGTGCCGCTCGGCGGCACGCTCGTGCGCGACGAGATCGCGGACACGCTCGCGACGGGCGGCTACCTCGCGCACGGCTTCACCTACACCGGGCATCCGCTCGCGTGCGCGGCGGCGCTCGCGAACCTCGAGGTGCTGACGAAGGAGCGGCTGGTCGAGCGCGTGCGCGACGACATCGGGCCGCGCTTCCTCGCGCTGCTCGGCAAGCTCGGTGCGCACCCGGCGGTGGCGGAGACGCGCGGCGTCGGGCTGATCGGCGCGTTCGAGATGCGGAAGCCCGCTCGCGGGCCGCTCGCGAACGCGGCGCCGAACGCGCTCGGGCCGGCGCTGCACGCGCTTTGCAGAGAGGAAGGCGTGATCGTTCGAGGCATTCGCGACTTGGGGGCGATGTCGCCGCCGTTCGTGGTGACGCATGCGGAGCTCGACGAGATGTTTGCGCGGACTTCGCGGGCGCTGGATCGGATGTGGGCGGGAGAGATCGCGAAGAGCTGAGCGTTCGTTGGGGGGCGGCGCGGGCGGAGCGGGGCGCGCTGCGCCGGATGGCTCGGAATGACCCTTTGGAGGGAAGTGGGTCGGGCGGAGTGAGCGCGCGTCTCTGAAGTCTCACGGTTTCTTGGGGTCATTCCTGCGCTTGATTCCGGCTCCGCGCGCCCCGCTCCGCCCGCGCCGTCGCGGCAGCGAGGTGGCCGTCGTCGTTTCGATCGGCCGTGCACCGGAGGTTGTTGGGGGGTGAATCGCCGGCGCCTTCGAGGCGCCGGCGATTCACGCTGCGCGTTTGCGGCGCGCGTTGATGATCCACGAGCTGCCCAATCTATTAGGCGCGCGGGCTCCTGCCTGTGAGGCGGGTGTAGGCCTGATAACCGAGCCAGCGCAGGGGTTCGGGAGGGATTGGGAGGAGGCGCTTGTTGTAGAACGGGAGGTCTTTCCAGTCGTCGTAGTTGCCGGTGTAGAGGTCGGCGAGCACTTTGCCGGCGAGCAGGGCGAGGGCGATGCCGTGGCCGCTGTAGCCGAGGGCGTGGAAGACGTTTTGGTGCTCGCCGCCGACGCCGATGGAGCAGATGCGGTCGAGCGTGAGGCCGAGCACGCCCGACCAGCGGTGCTCGATCGGCGCGTCGGCGACGCTCGGGAAGTAGTGGCGCAGGATGCCGTGCATGAACGGCTGCGAGCGCGCGATCGAGCGCTCGCTCGCGACGACTTTGCCGCCGTAGTGGTAGGTGTAGGCCGGGTTGCCGCCGCCGCCTAACAACAACCGGCCGCCGGGCGTGCGCGTCGCGTAGGCGATGCGATCGAGGTCGTCGCTGAAGCTGTCGCAGGCGTCGAAGCCGATGCGCGCCCAGTCCGCGTCGGCGAGCGGCGCCGTCGCGAGCACGTGCGAGTGCAGCGGCAGCACGCCGGCGCGGAAGAAGCCGAGCGCGGGCGTGTAGCCGTTGGTGGCGAGCACGAGCGCGCGCGCGCGCACTTCGCCGCGCGCGGTCTCGAGCACGATCTCGCGTCCGGCGCGCGCGCGCGTGACGCGCGAGCCCTCGTGCAGCGCGATGCCGTGCGCGACGAGCACCGGCCGCAGCGCCTGCAGCAGCGCGAAGCCGTTGAGGCGGCCCGCGAGCGGGTTGCGCACCGCGCCGTGCGCGCCTCGCACGCCGAGCCGGCTCGCGGGCACGAACTCGGCGGCGATGCCCGCCGCGTTCCAGCGCTCGACGCGCGCGTGGGCCTGCTCGGCGCGGCGCGCGTCCGTCAGCACTTCGAGCGCACCGGCGCGTCGAAACGTGCCGGGCGGCGCGTGCTGCACGGCGAGCTGCTCCGCGAGGTCGATGCCGAGGCCCGTGACCGCGTGGATGCGGCGCAGGGCCTCGGGTGTCGCGGGCGACACGCCGTTGATCCAGTGCAGTACCTGGCCGCCGTTGCGCCCGCTCGCGCCCTGCCCGAGCGCCCCGGCTTCGAGCAGCGCGATGCCCAGCTCGGGCCGCGCGCGTCGCAGGTGCAGCGCGGTCGAGACGCCCGTTAGGCCGCCCCCGATGATCGCGACGTCGGTGGTGAGGCGAGCCGCGAGCGCAGGCTCAGGCCGCGCGGGCTCGCTTTCGGCGCTCCACACCGAACGATTCGGGTCTGCTTGCTGGTCGGCCATCGAAGTCCCGCTCTACCCTCGCCCGATCATGAGCCTCGGCACGCACGTCCGCCTCTGCCTGAAGGATCTGTACGCGCAGGACGTGGTGGAGATGATCGAGCGCGAGACGCGGAAGTACGAGGTCGAAGCGATCGACCATCCCGACCATCCGGACTTCCGGCGCGCCTTCCAGATGCTGTGGGACGCCTTCGGCGCCGCGGGCGAGATGGAATCCGAGGAAGTGATCCGCGAGATGATGCTCGAGGATCCCACCCTGCCGATGCAGGACGGCGGCTTCGCGCGCTACTTCATGCTGGTCGCCCGCGATCGCGCGACCGGCGCGATCCGCGGCGTGCGCGACGGCCGCGTGTTCGTGAACCAGCACTACGACGCCGACCTGTGCGTCGTCTACCTGTCGCACATCTTCATGGCGCCAGAGGCGCGCGGCACCGTGCTCACCTACTGGCTGCGCATCGCGCCGATGGATCTCGCCATCACGTTCCTGCACCTGCTGCACCAGCGCGGCCAGATCGTGCTGCCCGCGCCCGACGCGCCGCATCGCTACTTCGGGATGCGCATCGACCTCGCCGCCGAGGTCGAGTACTTCAGCCCCGAGGACCGGCTCTCGCTGCAGCGCCTCTTGTTCTACGGCCGCGGCGGCTTCGACGCGATCGACCCGCGCCACTTCCCGTACCGCCAGCCGGATTTCCGCCCGCCGGCCGAGATCGCCGCGAGTGGCGACCGGCCGCACCCGTTCATGCTGCTCTTGCGGCGCGTCGGGCGCGAGCGCGAGGCGCGCCTGCCGCTCGAGGAAGCGCGCGCGGTGATCAAGCTGCTGTACGACGACTTCGAGACGTTCTGCGAGCCGCAGCACCTCGCCTCCAGCCTCGATGTCGTGCTCTCGCGCCTCGACGAGCGCGAGGCGCGCGGCAAGCGCGACGTCGCGCTGCTGCCGCTGCCGTCGGGCGCCCACGATCTGCGCCGGCTGAAGCCGCTCTTCCGCTTCGACGTCTACCGCAAGTACTACGGCGCGGGCCCGGCGACCGACGACTACCTGGCGAGCGAGACCGCGCGCGCAGCCGCCGCGAATCCGCACTGGATCGACGAGCGCCTCGCCGCGCTCTCGGCCGAGCTCGGAAAGACCGCGCGCTGGGTTTACGCGAGCCGCGAAAAGGGCTTCGATCCCGGTGCGCCGGCGGAGCCGCCGCCGACGCCGATGCCTGGAGGTTCGCCGTGACGAGCGCAGACCCGCAGCCGCTGATTTCGGTCGAGAACGTGTCGAAGCGCTTCGGCGACTTCTACGCCGCGCGCGAGATGAGCTTCGCGATCGGCAAGGGCGAGTTCTTCGCGATGCTCGGCCCGTCCGGCTGCGGCAAGACCACGATGCTGCGCATGATCGCGGGCTTCGAGGAGCCGACCAGCGGCGCGATCCGCGTCGACGGCCAAGACATGACCGGCGTGCCGCCCTATCGGCGCCCCGTGAACACGGTGTTCCAGAACTACGCGCTGTTCCCGCACCTCTCGGTGTTCGACAACGTCGCGTTCGGACCGCGCATGCGCGGCGTCGCGAAGGACGAGGTCGAGCGGCGCGTGAAGCAGCTGATCGAGGTGGTGCGCCTCGGCGATCTCGCGCAGCGCATGCCGAACCAGCTGTCGGGCGGGCAGCGCCAGCGCGTCGCCCTCGCGCGCGCGCTGGTGAACGACCCGAAGGCGCTGCTGCTCGACGAGCCGCTCTCCGCGCTCGATCTCGACCTGCGCCGACAGATGCAGATCGAGCTGAAGCGCATTCAGCGCAACGTCGGCATCACCTTCATCTTCGTGACGCACGATCAGGAAGAGGCGATCACGATGTCCGACCGAGTCGCCGTGATGCGCGCGGGCCGGCTCGAGCAAGTCGGCACGCCGGAGGACATCTACGACGCGCCGGAGACCGCGTTCGTGGCGCGCTTCATCGGCCACGCGAACCTGCTGCCCGTCACCGTCGAGCGCGCGAACGGCGCGAGCGCCGTGATCGCGCTGCCGGGCGGCCGGCGCGCCGAAGTCGCCACGCACGGCCGCGCCTTCGCGAGCGGCGCGCGCGCGCTGCTGATGGTGCGCCCCGAGCGGCTCGAGGTGTGCGCGGGCGAGCCCGACGCGGGCAGCTCGTGCCTGCCGGTGACGTGCACCGACCTCGTGTTCCAAGGCGCGGTACAGCGCTGCGCCGTGAACACCGCCGCGGGAGACGAGCTGGTCGCACACATCGAGACGGATCGCCCGGTGCGCGAAGCCCGCGCGGGCGCCGCGCTCTGGGCGTACTGGGAGCCCGACGCCGTGCGCCTGCTGCAGCCCGAGGCCTGAGCGCGGCCGCGGCTCAGAACGATGCGTTCAGGCTCACCGTGCCGACACCGTGGCTGCCGTGTCCCCCGTTCACGACTTGCAAGTCGTTGCCGAACAGGAAGTACTTGAAGCCGACGGTCGCCGAGAACGTGTCGCTGATCGGGATGCCCAGGCCGATGCCGAGATTCGCGTAGCCGAACGTGTCTTCGTCGGGGCCGACGCCTTCGTAGTAGTCGCCGACGGAGAAGCCCAGCTCCGCCGAGCCGTCCACCGAGAAGTGATCGTTCTCGTAGAACGTCGGCGCGACGCCGACCTGGATGCCCGTCCCCGAATTGGAGCCGAGCGACGTGCTGAACGTCTCGACGGCGATGTTGATCCAGGGCGCGAGGCCCAGCGACTCCTCGTCGTCGTAGGAGAGCTTGAAGTTCAGCTCTTGCACCGCCTCGTCCCACGCGCCGTTCGGGCTGTCGTAGAAGTAGTAGGTCGTGAGCAGGTTGAAGCCGCCCGCGAGATCGATCGAGACGAGCGGGTAGTAGTCCGCCTCGTAGATCGACTGCGGGCCGTTCGTCGCGAGCGTCTCCTCGCTGTGGATGCTGAGCCAGAAGCCGACGCCCGCGGTGATGTCGCGGATGAAGCCGTCCTCGGACGAGTAGATGTTGAAGTACGCCTCGCCCCAGGGCTGCGCGATGAAGCCCTTCTTCTCGTTCATGATCCCGCGGAAGATGTAGGCGTTGGTGACGTCGAGCTGCAGCGTGCCCGAGAAGCGGCTCTCCGCGCTGGCTGCGCCCGGAGCTGCGATGGCCGCGAGCGCGCCGGCGAGCGTGAGTGCTGCGAACGGTCGTGTGAAACGAGACATGAGGCCCCCTTTCGGCGAGGACTATCAGATCGAGGCGGGGGAGAGCAAGGCGCTCGCGGGTCGCTGTGGCCCGCACCCGGCCTGCCGCGGGCTAGCGCGGCGCTCCCTAACGACTCTCGATGTTCGGCGCCGCCTGCGCGTCGGCACGGCCGTAGGACTTCACGACGGGAATCTCGCTCTCCGCGAGCGGCTGCATCCACTGCTTGCGCTTCAGCGCGGCCG
Organism: Myxococcota bacterium; assembly: GCA_036560185.1. Lineage (GTDB taxonomy): Bacteria > Myxococcota_A > UBA9160 > UBA9160 > UBA6930 > VGRF01. The sequence goes on along the minus strand of DATBRS010000274.1, from coordinate 646 downwards.
CGATGAACGGCGCGAGCTCCTCCGCCTTCGCGCGCTCGCGCGCCGCGCGGCGCGCGGCGAACTCCGGCATCACCTCGCGCGCGAACAGCTCCATGCTCTCGCAGATGTGCTCGTGCCGATTGCGCCCGGCTTGCTGGATGAACACGGTCTGATCGACGCCGGCTTCTTCCATCCGGCGCAGGTGGGCGCGCACTTCGTCCGGCGTGCCGATCGAGCGGCCCTCGGGCCCCGGAAACATCGCCGAGAACTTCTCGAAGTTCTCCCAGATGTTGGTGCGCCCGACGCGCTGCTCGCCGAACGCGTAGTGGTGCCCGAGCGCGAAGCCGAAGAACTTGAAGCCCTCGAGCCCGCGCCGCTCCGCCTCCGCGCGATCCGGATGCACCGAGAAGCCGGAGACCATCGCGATGTTCGCGTTCACCGTGTGCCCGATCGGCACGCACTCGCGCTTCAGCGTGTCGTAGTAGTCCTTCACCCACTGGCGCGCTTCGTCTTCGCTGATGAACGCGAAAGTCAGCGCGCCGATGCCGAGCCGCGCCGCTTCGAGGATCGTGTTGCGATTCGAGCACGCGACCCACAGCGGCGGATGCGGCTTCTGCAGCGGCTTCGGCACGACGTTGCGCGCCGGCATCGAGAAGTACTTCCCCTG
>DATBRS010000273.1:0-37152 GCA_036560185.1 Myxococcota bacterium | reverse complement strand
CGCACTACGCTCGCGCGCCTCATGCCCGCTGCAGCTCCTGCTCCTGCCTCCGGCGCGCGCTTCATGCTCGGCTCGGCCGCGGCGTTCGCGGGCATGACGGCGGCGGCGAAGTTCGTCGGCGCGCGCCTGCCCTTGTTCGAGATCGTGTTCGTGCGCGCGGCGCTCTCGGTGCTGGTGACGCTCTGGCTGCTGCGCCGCGCGCGGGTTCCGGCATTCGGCTCGCGCCGCCCGTTGTTATTGCTGCGCGGTGTGTTCGGTTTCCTCGGCGTGAGCTGCTCGTTCTACGCAGTGATCCATCTGCCGCTCGCCGAGGCGACGCTGCTCCAGTTCACGCACCCGCTGTTCACGCTCGCGCTCGCGGCGCTCGTGCTCGGCGAGCGCATCGAGCGCGGCGTGCTGCTGGGCGTGCCGCTCTCGGTGCTCGGCGTGCTGGCGGTCGCGCGCCCGAACGCGCTGTTCGGAGCCACCTCCGCGCCGCTCGATTCGTTCGCGGTCGGCGTGGCGCTGGCCGGCGCGTTCTTCGCGGCGGACGCCTACGTGAGCGTCCGCCACCTCGCGCGCACTGGCGAGCATCCGCTGGCGATCGTGCTCTCGTTCCCGCTCGTGACCGTGGTGCTCGCGCTCCCGCTAATGCTGCGCGAGCTCGTCTGGCCGACGGCCGTCGAGTGGGCGTGGCTGCTCGGCGCGGGCGCCTGCGCCCAGGTCGGGCAGATGTGCCTCACGCGCGGCATCCAGCTGCTGCCCGCCTCGCGCGCGACGGTCTTCTCGTACACGCAGATCGTGTTCGCGGCCGCGCTCGGGGCGCTGCTGTTCGCGGAGCGCCCCGACGCGGGGACGCTTGCCGGCGGCGCGTTGGTGCTCTGCGGCGCGTGGCTCGCGAGCCGCGGCGTCTAGAGCGGCTCAGCGCGTCGCGGCCGCGCGCGCGTAGCTCGCGGGCTCGAGGCCGAACAGCCGCGCGCCGTTCTCGCCGAGGATCTTCGCGCGCGACGCATCCGAGAGGTGCCCCATCGTGCGCTCGATCGTCTGCGCGGAGTGCGGCCACGAGCCCTCGTGATGCGGGTAGTCGTTGGCCCACAGCAGATTGCCGGCGATGTCGAGGCGCTCGGCGTACATCAGCCCCGCGGCATCGTCCTGGAAGGTGGCGAAGCAGTTGTTACGGAAGTACGTGGAGGGCAGCTCCTTCAGGCGCGGCCGCACCCAGAAATGATGTGCCTTGTGGGCGTAGTCGAGCGTCTCCATCAGCCACGGCACGAAGCCGATGCCGCTCTCGACCAGCCCGGCGCGCAGCCGCGGGTGCCGCTCGAAGACGCCCGACGCGATCAGCTGCACGAGCGGCTCGAGCGTCGTCTCCATCGAGTGGCAGACGTAGTTGATGATCGCGCCTCCGTTGCCGCCGACGGCGCGTGGGTCGCGGCCGGTCGAGACGTGGAACGTGATCACGAGCCCGGTCTCTTCGAGCAGCGCCCAGATCGGCTCGAAGCTCGGGTGGTTGTACTCGAGCTCGCCGAATTTCTTCGGGCCGTAGATCACCGAGTTGCCGAGGCAAACCGCGCGGAAGCCGTGATCTCTCGCCCAGCGAATCTCGCGCAGCGTGCCCGCCTGGTCGCCGGCGGAGAGCAGCGCGGCCGGCAGGATGCGCGGCGCGGCGCCCTGCATGTGCGCCCCGCAGAACTCGTACGCCCAGCGATTCCAGCGCCGGCACATCGCCATCGCGAACACCGGGTCGGGCGTCGCCCAGCACAGCAGGCCCTTGTTGGGGAACATCAGCTCGGCGTCGATGCCGTCGGCGTCGTGCGCGGCGATCCGCTCCGCGACGGTGCGGCCGGTCGAGTTGCGCAGCACGTCCTCGTCGTCCATGCGCGCGCCGGGCAGCGACGCGGGGAGGCCCTGCCCGTCGCCCACGCGCGCGCCCTGCGCGATCTGCGCGCGTGAGGGCTTCACGCGCTGCGGGCGGTTGCCTTCGGAGATCAGCCACTCCGAGCCATCTTCACGCTGCTCGAAGTGCGGGATGCGTGCGCGGAACTCGGGCTCGATGCCCTCGAGGTAAGCGCCGGGCTCCACGGCGTGACAGTCGGCGGAGAACATGAAGTACTTGTTGGGGTCGCCGGGGCGCGCGCTGCGAGTCCAGCCCTGTGCGCCGGGCGTTTCGCGCCGCCACAGGTTGTTCGGGGTGCGGCTCGGGTCGCGCCGCACCTCGTCGAGGGAAGCTGCCATCGCGGTCTCCTTCGGGTCGCTGTTCGCTGCCGGCGATGGTCGATCAGCGCGTGCGCCATCGCCAGCGCCGAGAGCCGGCGGTGCATACCGTGAGCGGATGAACCGCCACGCCTTCGTCGACCGCATCCTCCTGGCGGCCGCGCGAGCTGCGAGCTGGCCTCGCGGGCAGTATTTTCGTGACGGCCACGAGGCCGCGTCATTCGCGGAGCATCGCGCCGCCATTTCGGTCGAGCTTCCCGAGCTCCGGGGCGACGCCGTCCACGAGCTGCGCGCGCGCACGCGTGTCGGCGAGCTCGACTGTGCGGTGCGCGTGCTGCAGCGCTCTGCCTCGGCGCCGCTTCTCGTTTGGCACCACGGGGGCGGGGAGATTCCTTTCGAACGCACCATCGCGCGCGCTCTCGCCGCGGGCACACCCCTGTCGGCGACGGTCGTCGCGGTGCGCGCGCCGCATCATCGTTCGCTCGCGGACTTGGCTGCCGGCGTCGCCACGCTCGAGCGCTATGTCGCGCTGCTCGCGGTCGCGGTGGAGTTGACGGAACGCTTGCTGCGCGCACCCGAATTCGCAGACGCCGAGCGCAGCGCGGTCGCGGGCTTCAGCCTCGGCGGCTTCGTCACGAACCGCCATCACCTCGCGTACGACTCCGCGGATGCCTACCTCCCGTTCATGGCCGGCACGACGCAAGCAGCCATCTTCCTCGGGAGCTATCCGGCCGCGCGCAGCGCGCGGCAGCGGCCGGACGCTCTGCGCGGCGCTCTCGACTTCGCGGAGGAGTGGCGGGGGCGCACGCACGCGAACGTGTTCCCAGTCCTTGGGAGATTCGATCAGCTGAATCTCCCCGCGATCCATCGCGCGGCGTACGGCGACTGCGCCTGCGAGATCTGGCAGACCGGACACATCACTGGGGCGAACGCGTCTGCGTCGATCCGCGCCTTCCTCGCTCGCCACTTGCTCGCGCACGCCACACGGCCAAGGGCTGGGGCTTCGCGATAGGCTGCGGTCTTGTCGCATCCGACACTCAGCCCTGCCCACCTGGTCGACGCGCTCGCAGATCCCGCGGCGTCGGAGCGCTTCTCGGTGCTCACCGGCCAGGCGCTCGTTTGCGTGGACCTCGCTGGCGCCGAGGGCAGCGCGACGCCGGCGCTCGCGGCAAGCACGGCGCAGCGGCTCGGCGAGCTGCCGGCGCTCAGCGTCGGCTTCGGTGCCGCCGAATCGCCGAGCGCGCACGCGCTCGCGCCCGCGCTCGACGTGCGGCTCGGCGCAGACGACGCCGGAGAGCTCGCCGCGATCGAGGAGTCGGCGGCGAAATCGCCGCTCGCGAGCCTCGGCCTCGCGCAGCTGCTGCGCGCGAGTCTCGCGCGCACGATCTACGAGGGGCTCGTCGCCGAGTCGCTCGTCTACTCCACCTTGCAGGCGGGGCCGGAGTTCGCGGCGTGGCTCGGCTCCCACGTGCGCAAGCAGCGCGAGCCGTCGCGCGAGCCTGCGGTGCTGGTCGCGCGCGACGGTGCCGAGCTCTCGCTGCGCCTGAATCGCCCCGAGAAGCGCAACGCCTTCTCGGCCGCGATGCGCGACGCGCTCTGCGAGGCGCTGCGCTTCGCGCTGCACGAGCCGGAGATCGCGCGCATCGAGCTGTCGGGCGCGGGCGCGGCGTTCTGCAGCGGCGGAGACCTCGACGAGTTCGGCACGCTGCCGGATCCCGCGACGGCCCACGCGATCCGCTCGACGCGCAACGCCGCGCTGCTGCTCTCGCAGTGCGCGGCGCGCGTGCGATCGCGCGTGCATGGCGTGTGCGTGGGCGCCGGCATCGAGCTGCCCGCCTTCGGGCGCCGCGTCGTGGCGCGTGAGGACGCGCGCTTCTCGCTGCCCGAAGTCGGCATGGGGCTCGTGCCGGGCGCCGGCGGCACGGTCAGCCTGCCGCGCCGCATCGGCCGCCAGCGCACCGCGCAGCTCGCGCTCACGCGCCGCGCGATCGGCGCGGAGCGTGCGCTCGCCTGGGGGCTCGTCGACGAGATCGCGCGGTGAGCGGCGCGGCGGACGAGGCCGAGCGCTCGGCGCAGCGCTGGGCGGAGTCGGGCCTCGCGTGGCTCACGGGTGAGGCCGGCGGCGAGCCGCTCATTCCGAGCGCGCCGATTCCGCTGGTCGCGGATCGTGCGCTCGCGCGCCTCGCGGCACTGGCGCCCGCGGGCGCATTCAATGGACTCGGCGGCGCGGAGCTGCTGGCCGAGCGCGCCGCTTGTCAGGGGCATTCGCGACGCGGGCGCATCGCGCCGGGCGGCGCGTGCCGCTTGCTCGAGGCGCGCGGCGGCTGGCTCGCGGCGAACCTGCCGCGCGGCGACGACGCCCGCGCGCTCGCCGCCTGGCTCGAGGACGACGCGCTGGCCGGCTGCGCCGCGCCGCTCGGCGACGACACGTGGCGCGAGATCGCGGCGCGCGTCGGCGTGCGCGGGCGCGACGCCTGCGTCGCGCGCGCGCGCCTGCTCGGCCTCGCCGTCGCGCCCGCCGATCCGCCCGGCGCGTCGCCGGAGCCCTGGCTGCGCGTCGCCGCGCGCGGAGCGAGCAGCGCTCCGCGCCCACGGGCCGCGCCGCTCGTGCTCGAGCTCGGGAGCCTGTGGGCTGGGCCGCTGGCTGGCCGCTTGTTACGGGTCGCGGGCGCCCACGTCACGAAGCTCGAGAGCTCGCGGCGCCCGGATGCCGCGCGCACGGGCAACTCCGCGTTCTTCGATCGGCTGAACGAGGGCAAGCGGAGCGTCGCGCTGGACTTCAGCGAGGGCGGCGATCGCCGCCGGCTGCTGGCGCTGCTCGAACGCGCCGACGTCGTGATCGAGGGCTCGCGCCCGCGCGCGCTGGCGCAGCTCGGCGCGGACGCCGCGAGCTGGGTGCGCGCGCGACCGGGCCGTGTCTGGCTCTCGCTCACCGGCTACGGCCGGGAGGCGCCGTGCGCGGAATGGGTCGCGTTCGGGGACGACGCTGCCGCCGCGGCGGGCCTGTGCTGGTGCGTGCCGCGCGGTGCGCCGCTGTTCGTGGGCGACGCGATCGCGGATCCGCTCGCTGGCCTGCACGGCGCGCTCGCCGCGCTCGAATGCTGGCGCAACGGCGAGGGCGGACTGCTCGACGTGTCGCTGCGCGGCGTCACCGCGTGGGCGATCGGCGTGAACGGCACTGCGCGCGCGGCCGCGGATCCCGCGCGCCACCCCGCGAAGCCTCCGCGTCTGCTGGGCGCGCCGGCGGCGCCGGCGCGCGCGCTCGGCGCGGACACTGCGGCCGCGCTCCGCGAGCTCGAGAGCGCGTGAGCGCCAGCGCCCTCGCCGGATGCGCGAACGCGCTGCTCCGCGGGCGCTGCATACCCCGACGCCACTGTTCGACTCCGCTCGGCTGCGCCTCGCTGCGCGCTTCGCTTGCCTCAGCGCTTCTCGCCGAGCTCGCGTGCGCGCTCCACGCCGACCTGGCCCGCTCCGACCACGTAGCCGAGTGCGCGCAGCTGATTCAGCTCCATCGCGTCGAGCTCGACGCTCTTCGCTTCGCCCCAGGGCGGCGTGCCAGCGAACGCGGCATCGAGATCCGCGCCGAGCTCGTCCGCCCAAGCGGGAGGCGTCTTGCGCAGGTTGTGGCGCTCGCGCGGGTCGGTCGCCAAGTCGTAGATCTGGAGGGACCGCTCGCGGTCCACTTGGTTGAAGATCACGCGTTCCGTGTCGCGCTGAATCCCGACCAGCGGGCGCGCGGCTTGGTCGATCTGTCCCCACACCTGATCGAGATACGCCTTGGACGGCGGCACTTCCGCGCTCTCGCCCCGCGCCGAGGCCTGCATCATCGGCACCAGCGACACGCCGTCGGCCTCCCGCAGCGCCGGCAGCCCCAACAAGTCGAGCACGGTGGGCCAGATGTCGACGTTGCGCACGAGCGGATCGACCACGAGCCCGCCGTCGACGCGGAACGGCAGCGAGAGGATCAGCGGCACGTGCACGACTTCCTGATGGAGATCGCGCGCGTGTCCCTCGGCGCCGTGCTCGCCGAAGGCTTCGCCGTGGTCGGCGGCAATCACGAGGATCGTGCGCTTCGAGAGGTCGAGCTCGTCGAGGGCCGCGACCAGCGCGCTGATGTTGCGGTCGGTCCAGTGGATCGAACGGTCGTAGACGTCGGAGATCGAGGTGCCGAACGGCAGCTCGGCCGCGACGTCGTCGTAGACGTATTGATGCAAATCCATGTAGTGCAGGTAGAGCAGGAACTTCTCGTTCCGGTTGCTGCGCAGGAACTCGAGCGCCGCGAGCGTGGCGTCCTCGTCGGTGCCCGGCACCTTCGCCTCGGCGCGGCCGCGGCTCTCCAGATTCGCGGCGTCGGTGCGCTGCACCGGGCGCAGGTAGACGTCGAAGCCTTGGCCGAAGCCGAAGTTCTCCGCGACCCAGCCGTTGCGCCAAATCCCGGCGGTCGTGTAGCCGGCTTGCTTGAAGATCTCGGCGGGCATCAGCGCCGATTCCGGGATCGCGTGATCGAAGCGTGTCACGCCGGTGCGCTGTGGAAACAGCCCGGTCCAGAGCGACGCCATCGAGCACTTCGTCCAGCTCGACTGCGACTGCGCGCGCGCGAAGCGCACGCCGCTCTCGGCGAGCGCATCCAGCATCGGGCTGGTGGGGCGCGTGTAGCCGTAGCTCGAGAGCCGATCGGCGCGGAGCGTGTCGACCAGCACGAACACGACGTTCACGTCGCCGCGCTCGCGCAGCTTCACGAGATCCTGGGCGATCGTGCCGGATGGGCGCGCAGGGCCGCGGATCCGGAACATCGAGGCGAGGCCCCCGAGGGCGAGTAGCGCGGCCAGCGCGAAGTACGTCCAGGGCGAATCGAAGATCCGGCGCAGCAATGGGCCTCCCGCGTCTCGCGTGAGTCCCGGGCGCGCCCCCGCCGGTGACGGGGATTGCGCGCCCCCGAAAAGCATCGAGGCGGCCACCCTCGCGGGTGACCGCCTCGACTTGGGTCTAGAAGACCAGTTGCCTTGGCCGCGTTAGCGCAGCTTGCGGCGACCGATCAGCGCGAGGCCGGCAACGCCAGCGCCGAGCAGCATCAGCGTGCCCGGCTCCGGCACCGACGGTGCGTACACGAGGCGCAGGAAGCTCGGCGAAGACGTGTCGCTGTTCGCGAGGCCGCGGATCTTGAGGCGGCCCAACGAAACCAGGTTCACGTTCGTGTTGCCACCGGCCGTGACGCTCACGTTGCCGGTCGCCATCACGTCGGGGAGCACCCCGAACATGGTGGTCAGGTTGGTCTGCGTGACCGCGCCGATGTGCCACACGTCGCCCGCGAGGAACACGCGCAGCGAAGCAGCCGGCGAGGTCGTCGGATTCGGGATCGTCTGGTTGCCACCGGCGCCCGCGTTCACGGGAACCGGAATCAGCGTGAAGGACGGCGCCTTGCCGATCTTCGCCATTACGCGCGCGAGGCCCATGATGCCCGAGGGCGCCGTGATCGTGGCGTCCTGGGTGGTGCCCGTGAGCGGGCCGTTCATGGTGAACGTGACGTTGAGGCGCGTGACCGGCGGGGCGAACGGACCGGCCGGGTTCGGGAAGCAGCCCGCCGTGTTACCGGGCTGCCCGATGCAGAACGCGATCGCGAACGCGTTCCCCGCATCGAGCGAGAACGTGTTGCCGACCAGCGTTCCGGTCGGAGTGCCGCCGGTCGGAGTCCCGAGCACGAGCGGGACGCCCTGCAGCGTCTGGAAGTAGGTCGCCGATAACAGCGCACCGGCGTTTGCCGTCGCTGCGACGAACATCGCCGCAGCCAAAGCAACGAACTGGAGCTTTCGCATGATCTGGTCTCTCCTCTGATCGCCGCTTGAACGAGGGGCACCCTGCCTATTGTCGGCGGCGATCGAACACCCCGTCCGAGCTGCAAGGTGAGTGCCACCCGCTCGCGTCACTGCGAGGGCTTCGCGCCGCCCCGCAACCAGCTGATTTGACAGACATTTCGGAGTGACTCGGAGTCTCGCTCGGGCCCTCGGCGACTGGCCGGCGGAACTGTCCTTCCACCAAGGACGGAAAGCACTTTCCACTCGGGCTCGGTGAGGGGGATTTCCGCGTCACCGTCGGCACGCTGCTCGCTACTCCCTGGCGGCTCACGATCCGGCGGCGTCTTGGTGGCGGTCAGCGGACTCGAGCCCAAGGAGAGCCGGATGCGAGGAGTTTGGAAGGCGCGGCGCGCCGCTGCGGCGGCGTTTGCGATCGCGGGCTTGCTGGTGCTCGCGGGCTGCGGAGGCGACGCCGCCGACACGCTCGCGGAGGTGAAGCGCCTGCAAGACGCCGGCTCGCACGAGCAGGCGGAAGAGCTGCTGCGCGACTACCTCGGCGAGCATCCCGACGACTTGGAGGCGAGCTTCCGCCGGGGTCTCTCGCTGATCGCGCTCGGCCGCAGCAGCGAGGCGGTGTTCCCGCTGCGCAAGGCGCTCGCATCGCCGGAGCTCGGAAAGCAGGCCGGCCTCGTGCTCGCGGGCACGCTGCTCAGCACGCGCAACTACGAAGGCGCGATCGAGGCGGCCGACGGTGTGCTCGCGCTCGAGCCCGAGAACGAGACCGCGCTCGTGACGCGAGCCCGTGCGGCGATCGGCGCGATCAAGGCCGAGGCCGCGCTCGAGAGCATCGACGCGCTCGCGAAGCTGAATCCGGACGCGCTGCTGCCCCGGGCGCTGCGGGCGGAGGCGGTCGGCCTCGTGCCGGAGCGGCTCGCCGAAGCCGAGAAGCTCTACGACGGCCTCGAGGCCGCGGACTGGGGCGACGACGAAGCGGGCCCCGGCCGCGCCTGCCTCACGCACGCCAAGCTGGTGATCGAGCGCGGGAAGGATGCCGCGCGCGCTGGCGCGCTGACGCTCGCCTGCGCCGAGCGCTACGGCGCGCAGGCGAACATGGTGATCGGCGCGGCGACGCTGCTCGATCGCCTCGAGCGCGGCGACGAAGGCACGCAGCTCGTGCGCGCGCACTTCGAGAAGGATCCCTCGAACCTCGCGCTGCGCGCGGGCCTCGCGCAGCGGCTGATCGCGCAGGACGAGTTCGCCGAAGCCGAGAAGCTCGTGCTCGAAGAGGCGGAGAAGCAGAACTCGCCGGCGGCTTGGTCGGCGCTCTCGAATCTGCGCCGGCGCCTGCGCAACAACGACGGCGCGCTCGCCGCGCTGGATCGCGCGATCGCCGCGGGCAAGGGCAGCGAGCCCGAGGAGCTCCACGCGGATCGCGCCGATCTGCTGATCGACATGGGGCGCGCCGCGGAGGCGACGGACGCGCTCCCGCACATCGAGAGCGCGGTGTTCCGCAACGTGATCGAGGGCCGGCTCGCCGAGGTGCGCGGCGACGAGGCCGAAGCGCTCGAGAAGTACAGCGCCGCGCTCGAGCAGTGGCCTGATAACTGGGGCGTGCGTGCTCGCGCGGCGAGAGTCGCGTTCGAGCTGGGCGACGTCGACCGCGCGCTCGTCGAGCTGCGCGAGGTGACGCGCCACGCGCCCAAGGAGACGGACGCGGCGCTGCAGATGGCGCAGATCCATCTCTCGCGCGGCGAGCTGCAGGAGGCCTACGCGTTCGCGTGGCGGCACATCAACGAGCGCGGCGCGACGGGCCCCGAGGGCCATCTCGTCGCCGCGCGCGCAGCGGCGGCCGCGCGCCGCCCCGAAGAGGTCTCGAAGACGCTCGAAGATTTGATCGCGCGCAACGACGGCAAGTTCGCCGCCGTCGGGCTCGCCGAGCACGCGCGGCTCGCGGCAGCGTCGCACGGCGCAGCGGCCGCACTCGCCGCGCTCGACGTCGCGGTCGCGAAGGCGAAGCTCGATCTCTCGCTTCCCGAGAACGCGCCGGCGCTGCGGCAGGCCGCGCTGCTCGCGACCGAGGTCGACGGCGTGGATGCGGCCATCGCGCGCGTCGACGCGCAGCTCGCGCGCGCGCCCGGCCGCGCCGACCTGCTGGGTTTGCGCGGCACGTTCCTCGCGAACGCGTTGCGCTTCGACGAGGCGCGCGCCGACGCCGAACGCGCGCTCGCCGCGGACGCCGACGCGCCGTTCGGGCATTTCGCGCTCGCGCTCGCGCGCCGTGGGCTCGGCGATCCGAAGGGCGCGGTCGAGAGCTTCGATCGCGCGCTCGCCCTCGACCCGACGCTCTCGGACGCCGGCTACCTCGCGGCGCAGACGCTGCTGATGAACGGCGACACGTCCGGAGGCCGCGCGCGGCTCGAAAAGCTGGTGCGCGTCTATCCCGACCACGCGGGCGCGCTCAACGACCTCGCCTGGGCGCTCGCGGAATCCGGCGACGATCTCCCGCGTGCCGAGAAGCTCGCCGAGCAGGCGACGCGGCTCGCTGGCGAAGCCGAGATGTTCGACACGTTCGGCTACGTGCGGCTCAAGCAGGAACGCTACGACGAGGCGGCGCGCGCGTTCCGGCTCTCGCTCGAGAAGAACACGGACTACGGCACCGCGCGCTACCACCTCGCGCTCGCGCTCGGACGCGGCGGCGACGCCGACGGCGCGAAGAAGGAGCTCGCGCTGGCGCTCGCAGGCAGCTCGTTCCCGGAGGCCGAGGCCGCCAAGACGGAGCTCGCGCGCCTCGGAGGCGCAACGCAATGAGAAGGCTCCTCGCCGTCGCGCTCGCGGCGGCCTTGATCGGCGCTGGCTGCGGCCCCGGCGACGACGCCGCGCCGCACCTCGCGAAGGCGGAAGCGCTCAGCGCTGCCGGCAAGACCGACCAGGCGCTGATCGAGCTGCGCTCGGCGCTGCAGGCGGAGCCCAAGAACGCCGACGTGAACTTCCGGCTCGCGAAGCTGCTGCATCAGCAAGAGAAGATTCCCGACGCGGTCTTCTTCTACGAGGAGGCGCTGCGGCTCGATCCTCACCACGCCGAGGCCGCGCTCACGCTCGCGTTCCTGATGCTCGGCGACGACGTGGGATATTCCGAGCGGCTCGTGAACGGCGTGATCGAGCGCGATCCGCAGAACGCGCTGGCGTGGGTGCGGCGCTCGGACATCGCGCTCACGCGCCGCGACGCCGACGGAGCGCTCAGCGCCGCGCTGACCGCCGCCGAGCTCGAGCCCGAGAATGCGCGCGCGCAGATCCAGGTCGGCATCGTGCAGCGAGCGCGCATCCGCCAGGCCGGCTTGTTAGGGGAGACGCCGCCCGACGCGCTGTTCGAGGAAGCGCTCGCGGCCTTCGAGCGCGCCAGCCAGGGCGCGGACGATTCGCCCGATCACGAGACGGCGGTGATGGGCTGGGTCGAGCGCGCCAACACGCTCGCGACTTGGCCGGCGCGCAAGGGCGAGGCTGCCGCCGCGTATCGCGAGGCGTTCGCAGCGGCCACGAAGCTCGGCGGCTCGCAGGATCTCGCGCTGGACGCAGCGCTCGACTACGCACGGCGCGGGCGAGACGCGGAGCTGCGCCGCTGGGTATTCGAGCGCAGCGTCGAGGTGCATCCGGAGCGGCTCGATCTCTGGCGCCGGCTGGCGCAGGTCGTCGATCCCCCGAATGCGGATCACTCGCCGACGCTCGCGCGCATGGTCGCGGAGCGCGCGGACGACGCGCACGCGCACGCCGCGTTCGCGCGCGATCTCGCGGCGCGCGGTCGCACGAAGGAAGCGATCGCACACCTCGAGACCGCCGCGAGCCAGGTGAAGGCGCCCGAGGTGACGACCCTCGCGGAGCTGGAGATCGCGCTCGAAGCCGGCGACGACGCGACCGCCCGGAAGCTCGGGGATCGCCTCGCAAAGAATCACCCCGGCAGCCTCGAGGACCGCCTCGCTCAAGTCGCGTTGCACCGCCGCGCCGGCGACTTCGCGGCTGCGGCCGATGCGCTCGAAGCCGCGATCGACGCGTACGGAGCGACGCCGCCCCTGGCGACGCGCCTGGCGGAGCTGCGGTTCCTGCAAGGAGACGCGGCGGGAACCCTCGAAGCGGCCGAGCAGGGTCTCCAGCTCGCCCGCACGCCCATGCAGAAGCTCGCGCTCTTGCGGCTGCAGTCGCGCGCGCAGATCGCGCGCGGCGCCTACGACGCCGCGGCGGTCAGCTTCGCGCGCATGGTCGAGATCACGGAGGGGCGCGTCGCGACGCCGGATCTCGTGCCGTACGCGCAGGTGCTCTACGCGACGAAGCGCGAGGGCGCGGCGCGATCGATGCTCGAGACCGCGCTCGGCGTCGAGCCTCTGCCCGTCGACGGCGTGATCTTGTTCGCGCGTCGCGAAGGCCCGCGCGACCCGAAGCGGGCGGAGCAGCTGATCGAGAGAGCGCTCGCCTCTGCGCCGCGCCACCCGGGCCTGCTCGAGGAAGCCGCGCGCTTCGACCTCGCCGCGGGACGCGTGGAGCAGGCGAAGGCGCGCCTCGCGGCCGCGATCGAGGCGGCACCGGACTACGCGCCCCTCCATACGACGCTCGCGCGCGTGTTGCTGCAGACCGGCGATCCGAACGGGGCGATCCGCAGCGCGGAGGAGGCGCTTCGGCTCGATCCCAACGGCCAGAACCCGCTGTCCGCGCGCGTGCTCGTCGCCGCCTACGACCAGCTCGGCAGGACCGACGAGGCGGTGAAGCGGCTGCAGGCGTCGAACGCGGCGGGGAAGCTCGGGTTGGGCGGGCAGGTGCTGCTCGCGCGCCTGCTCACCGCATCCGGCGACCGTGCCGGAGCGATCGCGCTGCTCGAAGCGGTCGTCGCCGAGGCGCCCGATCTCGCGGGCCCGAAGAACGATCTCGCCTACCTGCTCGTCGCCTCGGGCAAGGATCTCGACCGCGCGCTCAGCCTCGCCCAAGAGGCGCGCGCGGCGATGCCGCTGGTCGGCGGAGTCGCCGACACACTCGGCTACGCCTATCTCGCGAAGCGGCTGCCCGACGCGGCGCTGCCGCAGTTCGACGAGGCGGTGAGCCTCTCCGAGGCGAAGTCTGCGGAGTGGGGGCTCGCCCAGCTCCACCGTGCCCAGGCGCTGCACCAGCTGGGGCGCACGGAGGCCGCGACGGAGGCGGCGAAGTCCGCGCTCGAGGCGACCGCGTTCGAGGAGCAGAAGGAAGCTCAGCGGCTCCTCGACGGGCTCTCGAAGGCCGGCTGAGAGGGGGCCGGCCCCCAGAGTGCTCGCATTTCGGCCGCGCGGTGACACTTCTGCACGTTTGTGCCCACTCCCTCACAGGCGACACAGAGGACGACCGTCCGCTGCCTCGCCACGAAAGATTGAGCCTCCCCCAACTTGGCAGGGTGCCGCGGGAACAGGGAGGCAGGAAAAGAGGGACTCATGCGCAAGCTGAAGATGTTGGTTCTCGGCGCGGTGTTAGTCGGCGCGAGCGCCGCGAACGCCGGGCAGCTGGTGTCGGCGACGTACACGCAGACGCTTCAAGGCGTTCCGCTCACCTTCACGTCGACCGTCGCGACGGGCACGCTGGTCGGTAGCCAGTTCTCGATGGACGCCGGCAACTGGTTCGCGACGAACTTCTGCATCGGCAACCCGGGCAACGCGGCATGCATCCCGAATCCGGCCGGCCCGTTCGCGCCGCCGGTGACGCGCCTCGTCGTGAGCTTCACGGACAACGGTCCGCTCACGGGAACGACCGGCGAAGCCGACATCACGGCCCCGTCGGGCATCATGGGCAGCGTCGCGGTGATGGCGAAGATCGGTAAGGCCCCGGCCTTCACGCTTCTGCCGATCGCGGTGAACGCCGGCGCCGGCGGCAACCTGACCGTCGGCTCGTCGACGCTGATCGTTCAGCTCCAGGGCGACGTGTGGCACATCGGCGCGGTCACGCAGACTGGCCTGACCAGCATGTTCAACACGCTCACCGACGTGATGGCGACGGGCAGCGTGATGGTGACGGGCGGCGGCAACACGATCGTGAACCTCGTGACGCTCGGCCGCACGAAGATCCGCGGTCTCGCCAACAGCGATACCTCGACGCCGACCTTCCTGCGCCTCGAGTACGCGCCGTCGGTTCCGGAGCCGGGCACGCTGATGCTGCTCGGCGCTGGCGTTGCCGGCCTCGCGCTGCTCGGTCGCCGCAAGCTCCAGTAACTCGGAGCGAGCAGGCGAACTGCGCCTGATCCAAGCTAGAGGCGGTCACTCGCGAGAGTGACCGCCTCTTCTCTTTCCGGGTTGGGAACCGCGCGCATGCTGCTCCGCCGCTGCGAGCTCGACGGCCAGCTGCGCGATGTGCGCATCTCCGGCGAATGCATCGCGGCGGTTGCCCCTGAGCTCGCGCCGCTGCCGGGCGAGCTGGAGCGGGACGCGGCCGGCGGAGCGCTGCTGCCCGGTCTCAACGATCACCATCTCCATCTGTATGGCGCCGCCGCGGCGCTGCGCTCCGTGCAGTGCGGACCGCCCGCCGTGCGCGGCGCCGGCGCGCTCGCGGATGCGCTCGCGCGCGCGCCGGGCGCAGGTTGGCTGCGCGGCGTCGGCTACCACGAATCCGTCGCGGGCCCGCTGGGCCGCGACCAGCTCGACCGCTGGCTCGCCGCGCGGCCGGTGCGCATCCAGCACCGCACCGGCGCGCTCTGGATGCTGAACGGCGCGGCGATCGCCGAGCTCGGGCTGGATGCGGGAGTCGACGCGCCGGGCATCGAGCGCGATGCCGCCGGCCGCGCGACCGGCCGCCTGTTTCGCCTCGACGCCTGGCTCGGCGCGCGCCTGCCGCGCGAGCGCGTCTCGCTGGCAGAGCTGTCGCGCCGGCTCGCGCGCTGCGGCGTCACGGGCGTCACCGACGCCGGCGCCGACAACGATGCGAGCCGCTTCGGCGCGCTCGCGGAGGCGCAGCGCGCGGGCGAGCTCTTGCAGCGCGCAATCGTGATGGGCGACGCGTCGCTGCCCGCAGCGAGCACGCCCGAGCTCGCGCGCGGGGCGCTGAAGCTGCTGCTCGACGAGCGCGCGCTGCCCGAGCTCGGCGCCTTCTGCGCCCGTATCGCCGCCGCGCACCGCGCGGGCCGCGCCGCGGCGGTGCATGCCGTCACGCGCGTCGAGCTGACCTTCGCGCTCGCGGCCTTCGCCGAGGTGGGGGCCCAGCTCGGGGACCGCATCGAGCACGCTTCGGTCGCGCCGCCGGAGAGCGTCGAGACGATTCGGCGCCTCGGCCTCACGGTGGTGACGCAGCCGAGCTTCATCTCCGAACGCGGCGACGCGTACGCGCGCGACGTCGAGCCCGCGGACCGCCCGTGGCTGTATCGCACCCGCGGCTTCCTCGCGGCGGGGGTGCCGCTCGCGGCCGGCAGCGACGCGCCGTACGGCGAGCCCGACCCCTGGCGCGCGATGCGGGCGGCGGTGGCGCGCCGCAGCGAGGGCGGGCATGTGCTCGGCAGCGCGGAAGCCCTCACGCCCGAAGAGGCGCTCGCGCTCTTTACCTCGCCGCTCGAAGCGCCGGGCGGCGCTGCGCCGCGGCTCGGCTCCGGCACGCGCGCCGATCTCTGCTTGCTGCGCGCCCCGTGGCTGCGCGCGCGCTGCGCGCTCTCCGCAGACCTCGTCGCCGCCACCTGGCGCGCCGGCGAGCTGATCTTCGAGGCGGACGTCGCGCGGGCGAATCCGCGTGCCCCAAGCGGCGCCGCGGGCGACTCACCGAGACCTGCAACTCCCGGCGGCGAGTGAACTCCTTGCGGCGCGACTTCTCATTCCCGGTGCTGGCGCTCTGCTTCCTGCTCTCGGGCTTCGCCGCGCTGGTCTACCAGACCGCCTGGACGCGCGAGTTCGCCTTCGTGTTCGGGACCTCGGAGCTCGCGATCGCGACCGTGCTCGCTGCCTACATGGCGGGCCTCGCCGCCGGCGCCGCGCTCGCGGGCCGGCTCGCACCGCGCGTGCGGCGGCCGGTGCTCACGTACGGCCTGCTCGAGCTCGGCGTGGCGCTCAGCGCGCTCGCGATCCCGTACCTGATTCGCGGCGCCAGCGCGCTGCTGCTCGCGTGGTTCGGCGAGCAGCCCGGTCTGCCCGACGCGCGCGCCGGCGCGATCTCCGTGTTCTACCTGACGACCTCGTTCGCGATCCTGATGCTGCCGACGCTGTTCATGGGCGCGACGCTGCCGCTGCTCGTGCGCCACGCCGTGCGCAGCGATGCCGAGCTCGGCCCGCGCATCGCCTGGCTGTACGCGATCAACACCGGCGGAGCGGTCGCGGGGACGCTCACCACCGCGTTCGTGCTGCTCGACGCGTTCGGACTGCGCGGCACGGTATGGATCGCAGTGGCGCTGAACGCGGGCGTGTTCCTCGTCGCCGCGGCGCTCGCGCGAATCGCGCCGGCCCCGCGCGACCCCGAGCCCGCTGGCGCGCGAGCGGCCGCCGCCGGCCCGCGCTGGGTGCTTCCGCTGATCGCCGCCTCCGGCGTCGTCTCGTTCAGCTACGAGGTGCTGTGGACGCGCCTGCTCTCGCACCGCCTCGGCGCGAGCGTCTACGCGTTCGCGACGATGTTGGGAAGCTTCCTGCTCGGCATCGCGCTCGGCTCGGCGCTCGCCTCGCGGCTCGCGCGCACGGCCGCGCGCGCCGCGACCGGCTTCGCGTTCGTACAGCTCGGCGTCGCGGCGCTCTCGCTCGCGGCGTTCGCGGCTGCGGATTGGCTGCCGCTCGCGCTCGGGGAAGACATCGCGCTCGCGCCCAACGCCGGCGCGGCGTTCGCGTTGTTATTGCCCGCTGCGCTGTGCATCGGCGCCACCTACCCGCTCGCGGTGCGCATCCACGCGGGCGGCGCCGAGGACGCGGGCGCCGCGAGCGCGCGGGTGTACGCCTGGAACACAGCCGGCTCGATCCTGGGCGCGCTCGGCGCGGCGTACTGGGCGCTGCCGGCACTCGGCTTCAGCGGTCTCGTCCGCGCCTGCGTCGCGACCAGCCTCGTGCTCGCGCTCGCGAGCGCGCTGCTCGCGAGGCCGCAGCGCCGCACGGCCGCAGCGTTCGCGTCGCTCGGCTTTCTCGTGCTGGCGCTGCTCCCGCCGCGCGAGCCGATCCACCTGCTCCACTCGACGCCCCTGGAGGCGAAGCTCGCGATCGCGCCGGTGGTGTTCTCCGCGGTGGGCGAGAGCTCGACGGTGCTGGTCACGCGCGACGAGATCGGGCGCTATCGCATCCGCAACAACGGACTGCCCGAGTCGCTGGTCGTGAGCAGCGAAGCCGATTTCGACGTCGGCGCCTCCGCGCGCTGGCTCGGCGGCTTGCCCTCGCTCGTGCGCCCCGAGGCCGAGAGCGTCGCGCTGGTCGGCCTCGGCGGCGGGCTCTCGGTGGAGGGCATCCCGCGCAGCGTGTCCGCGATCCACGTGATCGAGCTCGAGCCCGAGGTGGTGCGCGCCAATCGCACGCTCTCACCGCTGCGCGCGGTCGACCCGCTCGCCGATCCGCGCGTGCGGATCTACGAGAACGATGCGCGCAGCGCGCTGCTGCTCTCCGGCTCGCGCTTCGGCGCGATCGTCGCGCAGGCCTCGCACCCATGGACTGCGGGCGCCTCGCACCTCTACACGCGCGAGTTCTTCGAGCTCGTGCGCTCGCGGCTCGCGCCGCGCGGCGTGTTCGTGCAGTGGATGGGGCCCGCGTTCATCGACGAGGCGTTGCTGCGCTCGATCGTCGCGACCGTGCGCGCGGTATGGCCGCACGTGCGCGTGTACGAGCCGTACGGGGCGATCTTGTTCGTCGCATCGGACGCGCCCTTCGCGCCCGCCGCCGAGAGCGTGCCGCGGCTGCTCGCGGAAGACCCGCAGACGCTGGCGCGGCTCGGCGTGCTCTCGCCCGCGCATGCGGATGCCTGGCTGCGGCTCGACGACGCCGACGCCGCCGAGTTCGCGGCCGGGGCGCCACTCATTACGGACGACCGGAACTTGCTCCAGATGCGCTCGCCCGGAGTGATCAGCGCGGGAACGTCGCTGCTCTCGCAGCCCTCGCAGCGTCTCGCGCGCGCGTCGCCGCAGCGCCGGCTCTCGCAGCCCGCGCTCGAGGCGCGCGCCGCGCGCTTCGTCGAGCAGGCGGCGCCGCTGCGCGCGGCGGAGGCGCTGCGCGCGCTCACCGACTCCGACGACCGCGAAGCGCTCGCCGCCCAGCTCGCGCTCGTGGGCGGGAGGCGCGTGGTCGCCGAGCGGCGCCTCGCGAGCGTGCTCGCGCGCGACCCGAATCACGCGCGCGCGCGGGCGCTCGCGCTCCGCTGCGCGCGCCGCTTCGGCGAGACGGGCGCGCTCGCTGCGGCGCTCGCGAGCGGGCAGCCGAGCGCGCTCGAGCGCGCGGTCGTCGCCGGCTTCGCGGCCGCGAGCGCCCGCGATTTCGCCGCGCTCGAAGCGCAGGAGCCCGCGCTCCGCGAAGCGAGCGCGACGGATCCGTTCTACGCCGACGCCGCGCTGCTGCGCGCGACCTGGCGCGTGCACACGTCGAGCGAGGCTGCTCACGCCGAGGCGCGCACGCTGCTCGTCGGCCTGCTCGTGACGGCGCCAGGCTCGACGGGCGCGCGGCTGCTGCTGGCGGAGCTCGAGGCGAGCGATCCGGTGCGGCGCGCGATCCCGCTGCTGCGCATCGCGGGAGATCGCGCGACGCCGCCGCTCACGGCGGACGAAGCGGAGCGAATCAGTGCGCTCGCGCGCACGCTGCCCAGCAGCGGAGACGAGCTCGCGGGCGCGCGCATGCGCATCCTCGCGTTCCTCGACCGCGCGCCGCGCGTGCCGCGGCGATAGCGCTCCTCGCGCGCCGCGCGCTATCAGCTGAGCGCCCGAACGCTCGGAGGAGATGGCCGATGCCGACGCCGATGGAGAAGCAGCCGGAGCCGGCGCTCGACTACGTGCCGATTCCCAAGGAGCGCTACACGAGCCGCGAGTTCGCGCGCCTCGAGTGGGAGCGCATGTGGACGCGAGTCTGGCTGCTCGCGGGGCGCGAGCAGGACGCAGCGAAGCCCGGCGACTACTTCACGTTCGAGATCGGCGCCGAGTCCGTCCTGATCATCCGCCAGCGCGACGGCTCGCTCGCGGCGCGCTTCAACGTCTGCATGCACCGCGGCAACCGCCTGCGCGAGCCGGGCCGGGGGCACGCCGAGGAGTTCTCGTGCCTGTTCCACGGTTGGCGCTACGGCATCGACGGCAAGCTGGCCGCTGCGCTCGATCCCCACTGCTTCAAGCAAGGCGTGCCGGCGGAGAAGCTCTCGCTGAAGCCCGTGCGCTGCGAGAGCTGGGCGGGCTTCGTGTTCGTGTGCCTCGATCCGCAGGCCGCGCCGCTGCGCGACTACCTGGGCGTGATTCCCGAGCACCTCGATCCCTACGGCTTCGAGAAGTGGAAGATCCAGTTTCACGCGACGATCGAGATCGACTGCAACTGGAAGACGAGCGTCGACGCCTTCAACGAGGCGTATCACCTGTCTGCGACCCACGCCTGGACGACCGAGTTCAGCGACGACGTGCGCACGGTCTACGATTGTTACGACAAGCACACGCGCATGATCTTCCCCGAAGTGCAAGCGAGCCCGCGGCACCCCGGCGCGGGCAGCGTGACGCCGGGCATCCGCGACATGTTCCTGCGGCGCGTCGGCGTGGACGTCGACAAATTCGAGGGCGGCGAGCGCGAGGCGCGCGCCGCGTTCGCCGAGGGCGTCCGCAGACTCGGCCCGCTGCTCGGCGCGGATTTCTCGCAGCTGAACGAGTCGCAGATGTGCGACGACTTCCACTACACGATCTTTCCCAACGTCACGTTCAACACGCACTCGATGTTCGTCTGGGTGTTCTCGCATCGGCCGCACCCCGACGACCCCAACAAGATGCTGTTCGAGTTCTGGGATCTGCTGAACGCGCCCACGCAGGACGTGCCGCGCCCGGAGACGCTGCGGCTGAACGCGGCGCGCGGCGACACGCTCACCGGCAAGTGCAGCGGCGGCGAGCTGATGGACGAGGATCTCTACAACCTGCCGCGCATTCAGCGCGGCATGAGCTCGGCGGCGTTCCGCGCGCTGCATCTGTGCACGCAGGAGGTTCGCATCCTGCATCACCACGACACGCTGATGAAGTACGTCGAGGGGCGCATTGCCTGACGGCGCCGCCGCGGACGGCTCGCGCTGGGAGCCGATTCCCGTCGCGCTGCCGCTGCCCGGTGGGACGCGCGCCTTCGAGCTGGCTTCGCGCCGGCTCTTGCTCTGCAACGCCGGCGGCACGCCCTACGTGATCGAGAACTCGTGCCCGCACGTGCGCGTCTCGTTGGAAGGCGGCGCGATCGACGGCACCGTGCTCGAGTGCCCGCACCACGGCGGGCGCCTCGATCTGCGCGACGGCCGGCCCGTGCGCATGCCGATTCGGCGCGGCGTCGAGAGCTTCGCGGTGCGCGCGGCGGCGAGTGGCGGGCTCGAAGTGGCGATTCCCGTGCGCGCGCCCGTGCCGTGGGAGAGCCTCACGGGCGGCGGGAGCGCGCAGTGATGCTTCGGCGGGCGCGGTGCTATCTCGGAGTGCGCAACGGCCGCCGGCCACCGAGGAGCGACGCATGCACGATCTCGTGATCCGCGGCGGAACCATCGTCGACGGAACGGGCGCGCCGCCGCGCGAGGCGGATCTCGCGGTCGACGGCGGCAAGATCGCCGCGCTCGGCGACGTCGCGCAGCGCGGCCGCGAGGAGATCGACGCGCGCGGCAAGCTCGTCACGCCCGGCTTCGTCGACATCCACACGCACTACGACGGCCAGGCGACCTGGGATCCGCTGCTCACGCCGTCGTGCTGGCACGGCGTCACCACGCTCGTGATGGGCAACTGCGGCGTCGGCTTCGCGCCGGTGCGCCCCGGCAAGCAGGATTTCCTGATCGGCCTGATGGAAGGCGTCGAGGACATTCCGGGCACCGCGCTGCACGAGGGCATCGCCTGGGAGTGGGAGACGTTCCCGCAGTTCCTCGATGCCTTGGCTCGCCGCCGCTACGCGCTCGACATCGCCACGCAGGTGCCCCACGGTCCCGTGCGCGCCTACGTGATGGGCGAGCGCGGCGCGAAGAACGAGCCCGCGAACGCGGACGACGTGCGCGAGATGGCGGCGATCGTGCGCGAGGCGATCGAGGCGGGCGCGCTCGGCTTCTCGATGTCGCGCACGCTGATGCACCGCGCGATCGACGGCGAGGTGGTGCCCGGCACGCACGCCAGCGAGGACGAGATCTTCGGCATCTGCCGCGAGCTCGGGAAGCTCGGCAAGGGGATCATCGAGCTCGCGCCTGCCGGCGTGATGGGCGAGGACCTCGCGGCGCCGGACAAGGAAGTGAGCTGGATGCGCCGGATCTCGCGCGAGACCGGCCGGCCCGTCTCATTCGCGCTGTCGCAGCACGAGGTGGAGCCCGCGCAGTATCGGCACGTGCTCGAGCTCTGCCGCGCGGCGAACGAGCAGGGCGCGCGCTTGACGCCGCAGGTGGGCTCGCGCCCGACGATGCTGCTGATCGGGCACCAAACTTTCCACCCGTTCTCGCACCGTCCGACCTACAAGCGCCTCGCCGCGCTGCCGCTCGCCGAGCGCGTCGCGAAGCTGCGCGAGCCCGCGATCCGCGCGCAAATCCTCGCCGAGCGGCCGCCCGCGGACGGCGACCGCGGCGTCGCGATCGTGACGCAGCTGATCGCGACCGGCCTGCACAAGATCTTCCCGCTCGGCGATCCGCCCGACTACGAGCCCGGCCCTGAGAACTCGATCCTCGCGATCGCCGAGCGCGAGCGCCGCGATCCGTACGAGGTGCTCTACGACAAGATGCTCGAGCTGGACGGCCGCCAGCTCTTGATGCTCGCGATCCTCAGCTACCACGACGGCGACCTCGAGGCGCTGCGCGAGATGCTCGAGCATCCCGACAGCGCGTTCGGCCTCGGCGACGGCGGTGCGCACTGCGGCGCGGTCTGCGACGCGACGATGACGACGTTCTTGCTGAAGCACTGGGCGCGCGATCGCGCGCGCGGCCCGCGGCTTCCGCTCGAGTGGGTCGTGCGCAAGATGACGCGCGACACCGCGCACCTCTACGGGCTGCGCGACCGCGGCGTGCTCGCGCCCGGGCTGAGAGCGGACGCGAACGTGATCGACTTCGCGCAGCTCGAGCTCGCGCTGCCGGAGGTCGCGCACGATCTGCCGGCGGGTGCGCGGCGCCTGATCCAGCGCGCGCGCGGGTACGCGGCGACGATCGTCTCGGGCGAGGTCACGTTCCGCGAAGGAGAGCACACGGGCGCGCTGCCGGGGCGGCTCGTGCGCGGCGCGCGCTAGCGCGTTGACTTCGCTCGCCTCTGGCTCGCGGCGCTTGCTCACACCTCGCGGCGGCGCACGGACCAGACGAAGCCGTCGTACCAGAAGTGCATCAGCGAGATCACGAGGGGAATCGGGATCAGCCAGCGCCACGAGTCGCGCTGCACGCTCGCGTGGAAGGTGCCGGCCGCCGCGATCAGCACGGCGAAGATCGCGAGCGTCACCCAGCGACCGCCGGGCGCATTCGCGGTGTGGAAGGTCCGCGCGAGGTTGCTGCGCTCCGTCCACCACACGATCCCGAAGTACTGCAGGCTGTGGAACAGGTTCGAGATCAGGAAGGCCTCGAGCGGCGGCAGGAATCCCCACACCGCGATCGAGCTCACGCCGACGCTGAGCAGGAGTGCGACCTTCGGGATCGGCAGGCGATAGCCCGAGCGGATCATCCGTAACAGCGCGTCGACGTAATAGACGGCGTAAGCGGCTCCCGCGACCGAGACGGCGTTGCGAATCGCGAGCCGGTGCTCCGAGATCCAGCGGAACGCGTGGTCCGGCGCTTCCCAACCGACAGTGGGGAACGCTCTCAGGCCGGCGAGCGTCGGGAGCAGGCTCGCACCGGCGAGGATCGGCCCGATGTAGACGACGTGGTTCATCCAGATGTCGAGGCTGCGATGCGCCGCCGGATCGTTGCCGGCCTTCGCGTCGTAGATCCGGCCGAGGCCGAAGTTCTGCATGCTCGAGTGATAGGTGTCCCAGATCGCGTTCAGGAAAAAGCCCGCCACCAGTGCGAACGGAGAGAAAGCGAATGCGACGTAGAGCGCCGCCGGCACCAGCGTGAAGCGCAGTCGGTGCTTCGCGAAGATCCCGCGGTTGAAGTGGCTGCGGAAGACGACGGAAAAGAGGTGCCCGTAGGTCCAGATCGCGACCAGCAGCTCGAAGCGCGCGCGCGGCTGGCCGAGACCCGTGACGACTCGCGACGACCACGGGAGCTGGGCTGCGAGCCACACGACCGCGATCGACAGCGGCGCCGCGAGGATGAAGCAAATCCAGTCGTAGACGGGCCCGGCGATGTAGGCGGCCGGAGCGCGCATCGGCGTCTCGCTCACGCTCGCCACATCAGACCTCCCGGCGTCGCACGGACCACACGAAGCCGTCGTACCAGAAGTGCATCAGCGAGATCGTGAACG
The DNA here is from genome assembly GCA_036560185.1 of Myxococcota bacterium. Lineage (GTDB taxonomy): Bacteria > Myxococcota_A > UBA9160 > UBA9160 > UBA6930 > VGRF01. Next base: position 13,668 of record DATBRS010000273.1, on the reverse strand, counting down.
GGATCGGGAACAGCCAGAACGGGCCCGCGCCGCCCGCCTGCAGCACGCCGGCGACCTCGCGTGTGCCGGCTTGCAGCGCGGCCTCGTAGCCGAGGCCCGCCGCGACGATCGCGCCGGCGAAGAGCAGCGCGAGCGGGAGTACGCGGTTCGGCAGCCGCAGCTGCTCGCCGAGGTGCCCGCGCTCCGTCCACCACACGATCCCGAAGTACTGCAGCCCGTGATAGAGGCTCGTGATCGCGTAGCCGAGGAACCAGTCGAGTACGCCGAAGGCGAAGATCGTGACGAGCGCCGTCGACGCGAGCAGCGCGACCTTCTGGCGCGAGATGCGGTGGCCGCGCCGCGCGAGCTCGAAGTACGTGAACACGTAGTAGATCACGAAGGCCGAGCCCCCGAACAGCACGGCGCTGCGCAGCGCCGGCTGGTGCGCGCTGAGCCACGCGAGCAGAGCCGACGGCGCCTGCCAGCCGACCGCTTCGAACTGGCGCAGACCCTCGATCGTGGGGATGAAGGACGCGCCGCAGATCAGCGGTCCGATGTAGACGGTGAGGTTGATCCAGAGGTCGAGCGCGCGCCCGCGCTCGGGCGGGTTGCCGGCTTTCGCGTCGTAGATCCGCGCGAGCCCGAAGTTCTGCATGCTGGTGTGGTAGGCGTCCCAGACCGAAGCGAGCAGCGCGCCGAATAACAACACGGGCAGCGACCAGGCCATCGCGAGATACACCGCGATCGGCACGACGCTGAAGCGCAGCGGGTGCTTGCGGAAGATCGCGCCGTTCAGGTGGCTGCGGAACACCACGGCGGCGAGGTGTCCGTAGATCCAAACCGCGACGAACAGCTGGTAGCGCGTGCGGTCGCCGCCCATGAAGGGGGCGGCCTGGTTCGACCACGGCGCCGCGAGCAGGACGACGCCGAACACAAGGCACAGCCACGGCGCGAGGATGAAGAAGATCAGGTCGAACGCGGGAGTCGCGATGAAGCCCGTACGCTGCGCACTCGGCGCCGTCGCAACGCTCGCCATGTGGATGCTGCCCCGCGCGATTCGCCCTGGTGCGGCAACCCTACTCTCGCGCGCCGCACGCCCGCAATGAGCGGCAAGTCACCGGCAACTGCCGGAGCGCCCCGCCGGCTACGCGCGAACGACGAGGAAGCCCGCGCGCGGGAAGTGCACGACCACGTCGCCGACCTCGGCATCGTGGCGGCGGATCGCGATCTCCTGCGCCGACGCGCGCACGATCTCGCCCGCGATCGGGTCGCGCCCGTAGTCGTCGGCCATCACGGCGACGCGGTCGCCCGGGCGCCAGCCGTTCGGCTCGCCGGGCTCGACGCCCGCCTGCGTCGCGGGCTGCGACGCCTTCGCGATCGCGAGGGCCTCGCTGCGCTCCATCGGCGTGTGCGCGCCGTAGCCGATCGCCTTCACGCGCTCGGCCCAGCCGCGCACGCCCGCGTGCGGCTCGAGCAGCGCCGCCGCCGGCGGATAGAAGTTCTGGAGGAACCAGACCGAGTGGTAGGTCGTGAAGTCCGCGAGCCCCGGCTCGCGCCCCAACAGGTAGGGCCGGCCGTCGCGCAGCTGCGCATCGATCCAGTCGAGCTGCGCGCGCAGCTGCTCCTTCATCAGCGGCACGGCGGCCTTCATCTGCTCCGTGTCGAACGGGCGGCCGCTCATCTTCGAGCGGTCGTCGATGAACTCCTTCGGAACGGAGTCCGCCATCTGCCCGAAGATCACGGCGACCGCGGCCTGGAACAGCACGCGGTCGGACCAGAACGCGAGGCCCCAGTGCGTCGCCTCCGCGCCGTCGGGATAGATGCTCGGCGACGGGTGGCGCCGCTCGATCTCGCGCAGGATGCACTGCGAATCGCAGTAGACGTCCGCGCCGATCTGCATCACCGGGATCTTTCGGTAGCCGCCGGTCAGGGGCAGCAGCTCGGGCTTCGGCATGATGGTCGGCTGCTCGACGCTGCGCCAAGCGAGGCCCTTGCGGCCGAGCGCGAGGCGCACCTTCTCGGTGAACGGCGAAGTCCAGTAGTGATGGAGAATCAGCTCGGCCATGGGTCGTACTCCCGCGCGCCGCACGTTAGACGCACGGCAAGCCCACCGCGAGTTGCAGAAGCCGACGCGCGCGATCAGGCTCGGGCACGATGGCGTCCGCCGACCGGCTCGACCCTCCGTTTCGCCTTCGCTCGCGCGAGCTGGCCGGTGCCGCGACCGTGGCCGCGTTCCTCGCCGCTGCGTTCCTCGCTCCGATCTTCAGCCGACTTGGCTATTGGGGAATCGAAGATTGGGACTACTGGGCGGCGCATCACGAGGCCGCGCGGCTGACGCTGCTTGGCTTCGCTCAGGTTCCGCAGTGGAATCCTTGGATCTGCGGAGGCACGGACATCGCCGCGCATCCTGGCTCGCGCGTGTTCGCGCTCTCCGCGCCGCTCTTCCTCTGGCTCGGCGCGACGCTCGCGATGAAGCTCGAGATCCTGCTCCACGCGATCGTCGGACAGCTCGGCCTCTACGCCGCGGGGCGCGAGATCGGCCTGGATCGAATCAGCGCGTGGTTGGCGCCGATCGTGTACTTCCTGGGCTCGTTCTACGCGCTGCCGGTCTCAGCCGGGATCATCTGGTACACGACGCTCGCGTTCCTGCCCTGGGCGTTCCTCTTCTTCGCCCGGGCCCTGCGCGGTGATCTCCGCGCAGTTTTCGCTGCGAGCGCTTGCCTGGTGTCGATGTTCCTCGGCGGCGGCGTCTATCCGCTCGCGATTTCGATGCTGTTCCTCGGTCTCTACGCGTCGCTGTCCGCTCGCACGCAGGGCTCCGGACGCGCGGCTGCGCTGCTGGCGGCGCTCGGGGCGAGCACGCTCGCACTCGGCGCCGTGAGAGTTCTGCCCGCGATCGAGTACATGCGCGAGTTCCCACGTGAGCCCGAGCAGCCGACGGGGTTCAGCCTGCAGGGCCTCGGCGTGGGACTCTTCAGCCGCGATCAACGGCTCGAGGTCGCTGTCACGCACTTTCCGGAGTTCCGGCCCGGCGAGTTCCTGCGCGGCATCAGCGCGGACTTCGATGATCTCGGAATGTACGTGGGTCCGGTCGTGGCCGCGCTCTTCTTGATCGGTGTGCTGGCGCGCGGCCGCGCGCACTGGAAGCTCGTCGCCCTCGGCGCCTTGTTCCTCGCACTCTCGTTCGGAGACCGGCTCCCGTTCGGGCCATTTCAGCTCCTGCGCGAGCTTCCCGTGTTCTCCGCAATGCGATACGCGGAGCGCTACCGCTTCGTCTGGTTGATGTGCGGTCTCCTGATCGCGGGAGCCGGGCTGCAGTGGCTGCGCGCCGAGCTGCGGCGCCGCCTCGGAAGCTCGCGCGGCGACGCGCTCGCGGTCTGCTTGCTGGGGCTGATTCTCGCGGATCAATTCCTCGTGACGCGCCCCATTCACCGCGCCGCGTTCCCGATTCCCCCGATGCCGCAACGCGCGTTCCCCGAGTTCCGCCAGATCGTCGGCCTGCCGAACTACGACGACCGCGGCTTCCTCGCGAAGCCGTACGGCCGGATGCTCGTGTACGGCTCGCACAGCGCGCACTACCCCGCGTTCCTTCGCAACGCGGGCTTCGTCGCTTGTTATGAATCCGCGAACGTGCCGCGCGGCGCAGTGCCGTTCCGATCCGCCCGCTACCGGGGCGAGGTGCACCTGCGCGGAACCTCGGGATCGGTGTCGACGCTCCTCTGGTCGCCGAACCGGCTCCGCTATCGCGTGCGCGGCGCGACGGGCGGTCGCCTGGTGGTGAACCAGAACTTCGACCCGCACTGGTATGCCCTGGACGGGAGGGCGGTGTCGTCGGAAGAGGGTCTGCTCTCGGTCGCGATCGGACCGGACGACGGAGAGATCGAGCTCCGCTACGCACGGCGGAGCCTGCTGGTGGGCCTGTTCATCAGCTTGGCCGCGTGCGCGGGCGTCACGTTCCTCGTGCGCCGGATCGGCGCGCCGGTTCGACCGTCTGCGTAGCGCCGAGCGGTCGCGGAGCCGCCAGCTGCCGCTCGGCCTCGCGGCGCGCGTCGAGACACGCCAGCGCCGCCACGCCGCGCTCGCAGCGGCTGAAGGCGTGCCGCAGGCCTTCGGCGGGGAACGGAATCGCGTACACGAAGTGGCGCGCGTAGAGCTCCGTCGCGAGGCGAGCCGACTCGACCGGGCCTACGTTCGCGAACCTGGGCGCCTCGCCGCGATACAGCGCGGTGAGCCGAGTGACCTGGAGCGCGGCGGCATCCCGGTTCGCGGCGATCACCGCCCGAGTCTGCTGCCACAGCCGCGCTCGCGCTTCGGAGCCCGGAAAGCGCTGCTCCCAATGGGCATGCCACGTGGCGCACTCGAGCGGGCGTCCACTGCTGCAGATCTGGCGAGTGATCTCTTGGAGCGTCCCCTCGTCCGCGTCGCGCACTTCTGCGGCGACTAGGCCGAACGCCGGGACCCTCGGTCCGTCGATCGACGGCGCGAAGGAGGGCGCTCGCCCCTCGCCTCCAGCGAAGAACGCGCGCGCCGCGCGATCGGAGAGGATCGGGTGACGCAAGGTGTGCACTTCGCCCGGAGCCGGAGCGATCAGGCCGGGACCGAGCAGCTCGTGCGCGATGAACTCGCGCCAGCTGCGCGCGCCACAGCGCTCGATGCCCTTGCGGAAGTCGCGCTGCTCGAAACGCGCCTGCAACAGCTCACGCGGCGCGTATCCCTGGGACGAGTTGAAGCCCAGCAGCAGGATCTCGTTCGTGCGCGTGAACCAGATCGCGACCTGCTCGAACACCGTCGCGTAGGTGCGGAGGACCAACGCGAGCGTGGCATCGTCGCTCTCGTAGCCGTGGATCCACTGCGCGTAGACCCCGCCGGGGGTGAGCCGCGCGCGCGCGGCCCTCAGGAACTCCTGGCTGTAGAGCATCTCGACGCCGGTGACCCACGGGTTCGGCGGCTCCGAGAGGATCACGCCGTAGGTGTCGGACGAATGCAGCAGGGCGCGATACGCGTCCCGCCGAACGATGTCGACCTTCGGGCTCGAGTGCGCGTCGAAGGTCCAGGGGTCGAAGAGCGGCGCGGCCTCGATCACCGCAGGCGAGATCTCCGCCGCACGCACGAGCTTCGTCCCGTCGAGCCGGGCGAGCTCGCCGACGCTCACGCCGGTTCCCCAGCCGATCACGAAGGCGCGCGCTGGGTCATCCGTCAGGATCGCCGGGACGAGCGCCGCGTAACACATCGTCGCGTAGTCGACGCTCGTGTTCCCGTCAGATTTTCCGTTGTTCACGATCGAGCGCGTGGCGCGTCCCTGATAAGGCGCCTCGATCACCGTGATCGTGCTGACCGGGTCGTCGCGGTGAAACAGCAGCTTCACGCCGCGCGCCTGCGTGGCGTAGAAGCTGCGCGAGCCCGCGAACGTCTCGAGCGTCGGCTGGCGCATGCGGAAGGCGCCCGCGGTGAGGTGCTCGGGGTTCCAGCTCGGCAGTAGCGCGGCGCAGGCGAGCGCGACGCCGCAGGCGGCGCCGGCGCGGCTAGCGCGCGCCCCGAGTACGCGCGCCGTCACGAGCGCGGCGGAGAGCGCGAGCGCGGCGAGCGCGACGCGGTAGACGTCGTCGAGATCGAGCCAGAACAGCAGCACGTAGCCGCCGAGCAGCGCGCCGACGAGCGAGCCCACCGTGTTCGCGCTGTAGAGCCGGCCCGCGATCTGACCGAGCTCGCCGCGGTGGTCGCGCAGGTGGTGGAAGAGCAGCGGGAGCAGCGCCCCCGAGAGTGCGATCGGCAGAGCCAGGAGCGCGAGCAGGGCGACGAAGGTGACGGTGTGAAACAGCGCGAACGCCTGCGGCACGTCGCGGAAGAGCGAGCGCACGACGTGCGCGGCGTAGGGCGCGCGCGGTACCGCGAAGTAGAGCGCGGTCGCGAGCGCGACGAGCGCCCATTGCGAGCCGACGATCAGCGCGCGCGGGATCGTGCGCAGCGACGCGACCGCGAAGCTGCCGAGCGCGATGCAGAACACGAACAGCGCCGCGATCATCGCGAAGGTGAAGTGCGAAGAGCCGAGCGAGAGCGCGCCGATGCGATTCGCGACCGTCTGCAGCGCCATCATCGCGAAGCCGCCCAGGAAGGCGATGCCCGCGTAGCTCGCGATCGAACCGGTCGCGGCGTGAGCCGGGGCGGATTTCGGCGGCGCGTTCTCCGCCGCGGCGGAGGGGGCCGACGGCGCCGCGTCGGCGCCGGGCGGCGCGCGGCGCGCGCTCGCGAGCCCCTGCGCGATGAAGATCGCGCCCGCGGCGAGGTTCACGACGCCCATCGCGCGCAGCACGCCGTCGAGGCCGAGCCACGGCACCAGCGCGAAGCCTCCCGCCAGCGCGCCGGCGAACGCGCCCGCGGTGTTCGTGGCGTAGATCCAGGCGTGTACTCGCGTCGACTCCGCGACCGAGCGCGACAGCGCCTGGGTGAGCAGCGGGATCGTGCCTCCCATCGCGATCGTCGGCGGCCCTAACAAGAGCGCGCACAAGAACACGTCGAAGGCGAAGGACGGCGCCTCGTGTCCGGGCGGCACGAAGAACGAGACGCGCTGCGCAGCGCCGAACAGCCACGGAAACGCGAGCGCCCACAGGCCGATGCTCGCCTCGACCGCGCCGTAGGTGCGGAGCAGCGCGGGTGCCTCGCCGGCCGCTCCCGCTCGGGCCGCGATGCGCCGCGCGACGCGCCCGAACAGCTCGTAGCCGAGCGCCATCCCCCCGAGGAAGATCGCGAGCACCGCCGCGGTGGCCTCGCTGTGCGAGCCGAGCAGCGTGGCCAGGTACTTCTGCCACGCCACCTCGTAGACCAGCCCGCTGAAGCCGGTCAGCACCGTGAGCAGCAGAGAGATAGGGCGCAGCATGGTCCGAGAGAGTGGCCGCAGCGTGCAGCGTGGTATCGAGGAAATCCGCGCCGTTGCTAGGGAAATCTGTGCGGTCGAGCTCGCAGATGGCCCTCCCGCGACGGCTCCAGCGGCCCATCGGGGTCTGGCCCCAATGGGCCACCCCGGGGGTGCGCTTCGGGGGATGGCGATGCACCCGACTAGAATCTTGCACTCGACTGTACGATCGAGGTAGCGTGCTCGCCGCGATGCTCACTGACGCCCCCGCCGATCCATCCCGCCGCGCGCGCAAGAAGCTCGCACTGCGCGGCCGCGTGCTGGAGGCCGCGACCGCGCTCTTCAGCGAGCGCGGCTTCGCGGAGACCAAGGTCGCCGACATCTGCGAGCGGGCGGATGTCGCACAGAAGACTCTCTTCAACTATTTCGCGACCAAGCAGGATTTGCTGCGCGAGATCGCGGTGCTCGCACTCGACGAGCTGCTGGTCGACGTCGAGACCGCGCGCAAGCAGCACGGCACGACGGCGGCGCGCCTCGCGCATTTTTTCGCGCAGATGGCGGCGCGTGTGGAGCAGGGCGGAGCGATGCACCGCGAGCTCGTCACCGAGCTGGTGCACACCGTGCACGGCATGGCGGAGAAATCCGACCACGCGCGCCGGCTGCACGCCGCCTTCGATGCGCTGGTGCGCGAGGGCCTCGCGGCCGGCGAGCTCACGCGCCGGCACGCGCCGGAGACGCTCACGCAGATGATCCTCGGCACGTACTACGTGCTGATCTTCGACTTCGCGAATCTCGAAGACCACCCGATCCGCGCGCACGCGGACGCGGCGTCGCGCTTCCTCGCCGATGCGCTCGCCGCTCGACCCGGAGAATGACCGATGGCCCTGCGTGAGAGAGAAGACGATCACCTGCCGCTGCCGAACGGCTGGTTCGCCGTGGCGTGGAGCAAGGAATTAGGGGAAGGCGACGTGAAGCCGGTGCACTACTTCGGCGAGGAGCTGGTGCTGTTCCGCACGCGTTCCGGCCAAGCGCGGCTCGTCGACGCGTTCTGCCCGCATCTCGGTGCGCATCTCGGGCACGGCGGCCGCGTGATGGCCGAGACGATCCGCTGCCCGTTCCACGGCTGGCAGTTCGACGGCCAGAGCGGCGCGTGCACGACGATCCCGTACTGCGAGCGCATCCCGGCCAAGGCGCGCGTGCGCGCATGGGACGTGGTCGAGCGCAACGGCATGGTGTTCGCGTGGTACCACGCCGAGCAGAAGCCGCCGGAGTGGGACTTCCCGCTGCTGCCCGAGATCGGCGCCGCGGATTGGTCCGAGCCGCGCACGTTCGAGCTGGTGCTGCCCGCGCACGTGCAGGACACCCACGAGAACAACAACGACCCCGTGCACTTCCAATACGTGCACCGCTCGCTCGAGACGCCGCCGTCGTCGATCGAGTACGGGGCGGACGGCCGCCACTACCGGATCGTCAGCGACTTCGTGTCCCAGGGACCGTGGGCGAAGTATCTCGAGAAGAGCAAGCTCGTGCGCGATTCCTGGGGCCTCGGCCTCACGGCCGTGCGCACCGAGGGCATCCCGGGCGCGGGCCTGCTGATGTACTCGTCCACCACGCCCGTGGAAGAGAAGAAGGTGCACTCGCGCTGGCTGCTCACCGCCACGAAGAACATCGTCGACTTCTTTGGCGAGGAGTTCATGACGGGCCTCACCCAGGGCGTGCAGCAGGATCTGCCGATCTGGTCGAACAAGGTGCACCGCGCGCGCCCCGTGCTGTGCGAGGCCGACGCATACCTCGCCGAGTTCCGGAAGTGGGCGCGCCAGTTCTACTCGCAGCCGGTGGCGTGAGGCACGCATGGCGACATCAGACCGCTTCCTCGTGATCTCGAGCGATTGCCACGCCGGCCTCCCGCCGGAGCGGTACCGCGACTATCTCGACGCGAAGTACCGCGAGGCCTTCGACCACGCGCTGCCGATCCAGGTGCAGATGACCCGCTCGGCGGAGAAGCAGTTCCTCGTCGCCGAGATCAACGCGGAGTGGCGACGCGGCCGCGAGCGCGCGCTCAGCGGCGCGTGGAACCACGACGCGCGCATCGACGTGCTCGACGGCGATGGCATCGCGGCCGAGGTGATCTTCCCGGACGGCATCACCGAGATGAACTCGCCGCCCTTCGGCGCGGCGCTCGGGCTGCCCACCGAGAACGTCGTGCCCGAGCTGCAGTGGGCCGGCGCGCGCGCCCATAACAGATGGCTCGCCGAGCTCGTCTCGATGGCGCCCGAGCGCCGCGCCGGCGTCGCGATCGTGCCCGCGCTCTGGGACGTCGAGGAAGCGGTACGCGAGGTGCGCTGGGCGCGCGCGCACGGCCTCTCGTCCGCGATGATCCCTGTGATGTGGGGCAAGCACGCGCCCTACCACCATCCGAAGTACGACGCGCTCTGGGCGGTGTGTCAGGAGCTCGACGTCGTCATCAACTTCCACTCGGGCCCGTCGCCGATGGAGGACTACTTCGGGCCGCCGCCCGTCGGCAGCGCGCCGGTGGGGCCTGGCGCGATGGGCATCTACGTGAGCGAGGTCGCGTGGTGGAACGTGCGGCCGTTGACCTTCATGCTCTGGGGCGGCGCGTTCGAGCGCTTTCCGCGGCTGAAGGTCGCGATCACCGAGGGCACCGGCGTGTGGGCGCCCGAGTACCTGCGCCTGCAGGATCAGCGCTACGAGGTGACTCATTATTCCCAGAAGCTCGGCGACTATCGCAGCCACCTGAAGCGCAAGCCGAGCGAGTACTTCGCGCGCAACGTGCTGATCGGCGCGTCGTGCATGCCGCGGCGCGAGGCCGAGCTGCGCCACGAGATCGGCATCGCCAACATCGGCTGGGGCAGCGACTACCCGCATCCGGAAGGCTCCTGGCCGCTCACGCGCGAGCAGCAGCTCGAGACCTTCCATGGCCTGCCCGAAGCCGAGATCGCACAGATGCTCGGCGGAAATGCGGCGCGCTTCTACGGCTTCGACGCCGAGAAGCTCGCGCCTCACGTCGCGCGCATCGGCCCGGAGAAGCGGCTCTTCCGCTGAGCGCGGCGCCTCGAGGGGCGTTCGTCAATCGCGCGTTCGAGGCGAACGCAGCCTTGCAGTGCGGCCGGCAGCGCGGTTCCGTCTCGCGATCGAGGAGGCTCCGCATGAAGATCGGCGTCATCGCGCCCGCGAGCTCGCCCGTCGCCACGCCCGACTACGTCCACGCGCTCGGCGCCGCGGTCGAGGAGCGCGGCTTCCATTCGCTCTGGGCGCCCGAGCACGTCGTGCTCTTCGACGAGTACGCGTCGAAGTACCCGTATTCGGAGGACGGCCGGCTCGGCGGCGGCCCGGACATGGGGCCGCTCGAGCCGTTCGTCTCGCTCGCGTTCCTCGCGAGCGCAACCAAGCGCATCCGCCTCGGCACAGGCGTGCTGCTCGTGCCGCAGCGCAACCCGGTCTACACCGCGAAGTCGGTCGCGTCGCTGGACTGGTTATCAGGCGGCCGCGTCGACTTGGGCGTGGGCGTCGGCTGGCTGCGCGAGGAGTTCGCGTCGCTCGGCGTGCCGTGGGAGCGACGTGGCGAGCGCACGCGCTCGTACCTGGGCGTGATGCGCTCGCTCTGGTGCGATGACGTCTCCGCCTACAAGGACGAGTTCTACGAGCTCGCGGCGTGCCGCCAATTCCCGAAGCCAGTGCAGAAGCCGCACCCGCCGGTGCTGTTCGGCGGCGAGAGCGACGCCGCGCTGGCGCGCGTCGCCGAGCTGGGCGACGGCTGGTACGGGTTCAGCCTGACGCCCGCGAGCGCGCGCGAGCGCATCGCGCAGCTGAGCGCGCGGCTCGCGCGCGCCGGCCGCAAGCGCAGGGACATCCGCATCTACGCCACGCCTGCGTGGCGAGAGCCGCTCGGCGCCGACACGCTCGCGCGCTTCGCCGAAGCGGGCGTCGACCAGCTGATCGTCTCCGTCGCGGCGCGCTCGCTCGAGGACTTGCTGCGCAAGCTCGACAGGGCCGCGCCGTTCGTGGGCGCCGCCGAGCGGCTCTGAGCGAAGCGCCGCGCGTGCAGCGAATCGAGGCCAGCGCTTGAGCCGCATCCTGTTGTTACGGCACGGCCAGTCCGAGTGGAACGCACAGGGCCGCTGGCAGGGCCTCGGCGACCCCTCGCTCAGCGCGCTCGGCCGCGCGCAGGCGGAGCGAGCGGCCGAGCGGCTCGCGAGCGAGGGCATCGAGCGCATCGTCGCGAGCGATCTGGCGCGCGCCTTCGAGACGGCGGAAATCGTCGGCGCGCGTCTCGGCCTCGCGGTCGAGCGCGACCCGCGCTGGCGCGAGCGCGACATCGACATCTGGACGGGGCTCACGCGCGAGAGCATCGAGGCGCGCTGGCCCGCGGAATACGCGCGCTTCCGCTCGCACGACGAGCACGCGCGCCCGGGCGGCGGCGAATCCGACGCGATGCTGCGCGCCCGCGCGCGCGAGGCGCTCGCCGCGCTGCGCGCGCGCTACCCCGGCGCGCGCGTGCTGGTCGTCGCGCACCGCGGCATCGCGCGCATGCTCGCGCCGGCGACGCCGCTCGGAAACGCGGAGTGGTGCGCGATCGAGGGGGAGTGAGTCGCGGCGCTGCGGCTGGAAGACTCGAGCGCGAATCCGCGGGGCCAGCTGGGGCCGCGAGTCGGTAGAGTTCGGCGTCAAACAGCGAAGCCGCAGATGAGCGCGGGTCGGATGTCGGGGTCATGTCGGTCAAGCCGAGGTTCGAGCGAGTCGCGATCGGGTCAATCGTCGTACGTAGCTTCGAGTACGACCGCATGGTCGCCTTCTGGCAGGCGGCGCTGGGCTACGAGGTGGAGCACGCGGACCCGAATGGCGGCTTCGTCATCCTCGGCGATCCGGACCGCCGAGGCCCCAACATCTCGATCGATCAGGCCCCTGCACCGCGCTCGGGAAGGCGCAGCTGGCTTCATCTGGACCTCTACACGACCCACCAGGAGCGGGAGATCGAGCGACTCGTTGGCCTGGGCGCGCGCCGGTATCCGTGGCGATCTGGCAGGGATGCCGACTACGTCGTTCTCGAGGACCCCGACGGCAATCTCTTCTGCGTCGTCGAGGTGCCCAAAGAGTATGGGCAGTGAACGGAGCGAAATTGTGAGACGCTCGGGCCCGCTCGAGCCGTGATTCGAGAGGGCCTGGCGGCACGTGACCTCGAAGCGGTGAAGTCGTCGCGATTCGCCAGAGTCGTTGCCGAGGGATTCGCTGCCGCATGCCCGAACGATTCGACTGCGACGTCTGCATCGTCGGCGCTGGCTACGCCGGACTCACCGCCGCCCGTCGCCTCCGCGCGGCCGGGAAGTCCGTCATCGTTCTGGAGGCACGGAACCGCGTCGGCGGGCGCATCTGGACGGACTCGCTCCCGAGCGGTGGCTACGTCGATCGCGGCGGCGCGTGGATCGGGCCGGAGCACCGCGCGATCCTCGGCCTCGCGCGCGAGCTCGGGGTCGGCACGTACAAGACCTGGGTCGCGGGCTCGCACCTCCTGATCGGAGGCGGCCGGACGCGCCGCTACACCGGGCTGATCCCGAAGATCAGCCCGCTCGCGGTGGTGACGCTCGCGCTCGCGAACCGGAAGCTCGACCGGATGGCGCGCAAGGTTCCGCTCGATGCGCCGTGGGATGCGCCGCGCGCGGCCGACTGGGACGCGCGCTCCGTCGCGTCGTGGCTCGCGCAATCGGGCGTCCGAACGGACATCGCGCGCGATCTCTTCGAGTCCGCGCTGCGCGGACTCATGACGACGGATCTCTCCGAGGTGTCGCTGCTCCATCTGCTCTACCTGGCGCACGCTCACGGCAGCATCGACACGCTCTTCTCGATCGAGAACGGCACCCAGGAGAATCTCGTGCACGGCGGCGCCGGCGAGATCGCGCGGCGCATGGCCGACGCGCTCGGCGCGTCGCTTCGGCTCGGCGCGCCCGCGCGCGCGATCACGCAGGCCGGCGATCGCGTCGTCGTCGCCAGCGACGCGCTCGAGGTCACGGCGCGACACGCCGTGGTGTCGGTCCCGCCGGCGCTCGCGCTGGAGATCGCCTTCGATCCAGCGCTGCCCGACGATCGCCAGACGCTCTACCGCAACGCGATCGGCGGGCAGGCGACGAAGACGCTCGCCGTGTACGACGAGCCGTTCTGGCGCGCGGACGGGCTGAGCGGGCAGACGGCCGAGCCGGGCTCGCTCGTCGAGCTCACGATCGACGCCGGCCCTCCGTCCGGGGGCGCGGGCATCCTCGCGGCGTTCGCATTCGGGCCGGTCGCGGAACGCGCGGAGGCGCTCGACGCAGCGTCGCGTCGCGAGGCGGTGCTGGGCGCGCTCGCGGCGCGCTTCGGCCCGCGCGCAGCGAAGCCGGCTGCGTACGTCGAGACGTCGTGGTGGAAGCAGGCGTGGTCGCGCGGCTGCTCGATGGCGCACTTCACGCCCGGCACTCTCACGCGCTACGGCCCGTTGCTACGAGCGCCGTTCGGGCGCGTGCACTGGGCCGGCACCGAGACCGCGACGATCTCGCACGGCGCGATCGACGGCGCCGTTCGCTCGGGCGAGCGCGCCGCGGCAGAAATCCTCGCGGCGCCTCCCGCATGAACGGAGTGAAGCTGCGACGCAACCGCGCGAGCGAGCTCGCGCGCCTCGCCGCAGGAGCGTGCCGATGAATCGAGTCGAGTTCTGGTTCGAGTTCGCGAGCACGTACTCGTATCCGGCCGCGATGCGCGTGGAAGAGATCGCGCGCACGGCAGGCGTCGAGCTCGCGTGGCGTCCGTTCCTGCTCGGCCCGATCTTCAAGGAACAGGGCTGGAACGACTCG
>DATBRS010000272.1:0-12897 GCA_036560185.1 Myxococcota bacterium | reverse complement strand
CGCGACGCGCGCGAGCGGCGGCTCGGTGGCCAGCGTGTCGCGGCGCGACACCTCGCGCACCAGCACCGCCTGCACGCTCGCGTGAGGGTAGATCCAGCGCGATTCGGGGATGCCGAGCCGGCGCGCGCGCCCCGCCGAGGTGAGGATCAGCGCCGCCGCTTGATCCACCACCATGTTCGCGACCAGCAGCTTCGTGTACGGCGCCGCGATCCACGGGTTATCAGGCGCCGGCGTCGCGATCTCCTCGGCACTCGGTGCGCGCCGCACCCAGGCATACGGGTTTTCTGCCGCGACGCGCGCATTGCGCGACCAGAGCCCGGCGATGCGCGCGCGATGCTCCTCGACGCTCAGGCCGAGGCGGTGCCGCAGCGCCGTCTCGAACAGCGCGAAGCACGCCGCCGGCGACGACAGCCCGGCGCTGATGTCGGGCCCCTTCCAGTCCGCGGCCGTCAGCTGGACGCCGAGCTTGCGGTCCGGCGGCGGCCCCTCGGCGCAGCTGCGCGCCGGCTTTCCGCCCGCGCGCCGAAGGCGCCGGGCGCTGCTCTCCGCCTCGCCGCCCGCGATCAGCACGAGCTCGCGCCGGCCCGCGCCGATCGCGAGGGCCGCATCCGCGACCAGCTGCTGCACGCTGGTGCCGCTGATCGAGCCGAGCACGCTCTCGGCGGTCGCGCCGAAGCGCGCTGCCAGCCATGCCGCCGGGTTGGCGTAGCTCGTGAGTCCCTGACAGATCGCGACGCTGTCCGCCTGCGCGAGCAGTGCCGGCGCGCCGGCGTCCTCCGCTGCAGCCCGCAGCGCGTCCTCCATCAGCAGCAGCGGCTCGCGCGCGAGCGCGGGATCGTCCGCGCGCTGCGCGATCTGCGCGGCGCCGACGATGACGGGCGTGCGATCGGCCGCGGGCCGGCCCTGTTCGCGCACCAGGCTCACGAGCGCGCGCCCGTCAGACCCGCCGCGCGCTGGCGCGCTGCGCCGCAGGCCGCGCATTCACGCGCTCGAGCCACGCGTTCACGTTCGGGACGCCCGCCGCGTCGAACGCTTTCAACCGCCAACCGAGGGTCAGCACAGCCGCGATGTTCAGATCCGCGACCGTGAAGTCGGCGCCGAGCACGTGCGGCTTGCCCGCGAGCTTCGCGTCGAGCACCGCGAGCGGCTTCGGCAGCGCCTCTTGCGCGGCCTTGGCTTTCGCCGCGTCGCGCAGATTCTCGGGCAGCATGCGCGTGTTCAGCAGGTGCGCGATCACGTGGGGCTCGAGCTCGTTCGCCGTCCACAGCGACCACTGGACCGCGCGCGACTGATCGTCCGCGGACTGCGGCCAGAGACCTCTTCCGCCGTCGTACTTGCGCGCCAGATGCAGGTTGATCGCGAGCGATTCGAACAGCACGAGCCCGTCGTCGTCCAGCGTCGGCACGCGCCCGTTCGGGTTCAGCGCGAGGTACTCGGGCTTCTTGTTGTCGCCCGCGAAGCTCACCGGCACGAGCTCATAGGCGACGCCGAGCTCTTCCAGCATCCAGAGGCAGCGGCTCGCGCGCGACTGCGGCACGCCATACAGCTTGATCACGGGAATCTCCTTCGGTGGGAACGGGCGCACCGTATCGCGAGCCGGCCGGGCGCGCCGACCGCTCGGTGCGCGCGCGTGATAGCGTGCTCCCGCGAAGAGGAGGCGCGCATGAAGATCACGCGCATCAACCACATGGCCTTCAACGTCGCCGGGCACGTCGCCGAGGCGCGCGAGTTCTACACGAAGCTGCTCGGCATTCCGGAGGTGCCGATCGCGTTTCCCGGAATGCCGCCGACGCTCGGCTCCGACAAGGCGCTCTGGATCCAGAACCAGCGCACGCAGATGCACCTGATCGGATTCCCGAAGAAGGGCGAGCTGCGCGAGCCGACCAACACCCACGTCTCGTGGTACGTCGAGGATCTCGACGTCGCGCTCGCCGACATCCGCACCGCGGGCCTCGAGTTCCGCCAGCTCGGCGAGGGGCTCGCGCGCATCATCTGGATCGCGGATCCGGCGGGCAACACCGTCGAGCTGCAGCAGGATCCGGAGGCGCTGCGCGCCTGAGCGCAGCGCCGACCCGAACCCGCGCCGGCCGCGCCGGCGCCGAGGAGACGCCATGAGAGCCGCCGTGCTGCGCGCCTATAACAAGCCGCTCGCGATCGAGGAGATCCAAATCGACGATCCGGGCCCGCGCGAGGTGCGCATCCGCACCGTGGCGTGCGGCGTGTGCCACAGCGATCTGCACGTGCTCGAGGGCGCGCTGCCCGTGCCGCCTCCGTGCGTGCTCGGGCACGAGCCGGCCGGCATCGTGCTCGCGATCGGCCGTGACGTCACGCACGTCAAGCCCGGCGACCACGTGATCGGCTGCCTGAGCGCCTTCTGCGGCAACTGTGATTATTGCCTGCGCGGTGAGCCGAACCTGTGCGGCGGCGCAGCCACCATGCGCGCGCGCGACGCCGCGCCGCGGCTGCGCAAGGGCAGCGAGACGATCTTCCAGATGGCCCACCTCTCGGCGTTCGCGGAAGAGATGCTCGTGCCCGAGACCGCGGTCGTGAAGATCGATCCCGAGATGCCGCTCGATCGCGCGGCGCTGATCGGCTGCGGCGTGACGACCGGCGTGGGCGCCGCGCTCAACACCGCGCGCGTTCGCCCGGGCGACAGCGTCGCGGTGATCGGCTGCGGCGGCGTCGGCCTCTCCGCGATCCAGGGCGCGCGCATCGGCGGCGCCTCGCGCATCGTCGCCGTCGACACCGCGCCGTGGAAGCTCGAGCTCGCGCAGCGGCTCGGCGCGACCGACGGCATCGACGCCAGCGCCGGCGATCCGGTGCAGCAGCTCATGGCGAAAGTGCCGGGCGGCGTCGACTACGCATTCGAGTGCATCGGCACGCCGGGCACCTGCCGCCAAGCGGTGATGATGGTGCGCAAGGGCGGCGCGGCCGTGTTCGTCGGCGTCGTGCCGGCGGGCGTCGACGTCTCGCTCGCGGGCCTCGACATCGTCCTGCAAGGCAAGCGCATCCTCGGCTCGATGATGGGCGGCAACCGCTTCCGCATCGACATGCCGAAGTACGTGCAGTTCTACCTGGACGGCCGGCTGAAGCTCGACGAGATGATCTCGGGGCGAATCAAGCTCGACGAAGTGAACCAGGCGTTCGCCGACATGAAGGCCGGCAAGGTGGCACGGCAGGTGATCGTGTTCGGCTGAGCCGCGTCGCGATCGATTAGGCCGCCACTTCCTCCGCCGGCGCCTCGCTGAGCGTCGCGGGTAGCGGCGGCAACTCCGTGATCGCGGGCAGCAGCTGGATCTCGATGCGCCGGTTTCGCTGCCGATCCGCCGGGCGCGCGTTGCCGCGCAGCGGGTCGTGCTCGCCGGCGCCGGCCGCGAGCAGCGTCTCCGACTTCATGCCCGCCTTCACGAGCACGTGCGTCACCGTGAGCGCGCGCGCCGTCGAGAGCTCCCAGTTGTCGGCGAAGCCGGCGCTCTTCAGCGGGATGTTGTCCGTGTGGCCGACCACGAGGAAGCGGCGATCGGGGAGCTGCTTCAGGATGAAGCCGACCTCGAGCACCGAGAGCTGTCCCTTCTCGGACAGGTCCGCGGAGCCGGAGCGGAACAGCACCTCCGCGGGGAGCTCGACCACGAGGCTGCCGCGGCGCGCCGTCACCTTCAGCTCGCCCGTATCGATCATCTTGGCGAAGCGCGCCTGGATGTTCGCGATCGCGGCCATGCGCTTGTCGGCCTCGACTCGCTGGGCGCGCAGCGCCGTCAGCTCCTCTCGCGTCGCCGAGAGATCGCTCTCCATCTCGACGAACGCGAGGTCGTTGGCATGCACCCGCGTCGTCGTGTCGCGCAGGGTCGCCTCGCAGGTGAGCGCGCGCTCGCCCGAGCGCTGGGCGCGCACTTGCGCGGGCAGCAGCTCCTCCGAGCACGCCATGTAGGCCGCGTCGAGGCGCGTGCGATCGCTGAAGAGGCGCCACGAGAGTGCGGTGCCTCCGGCGGCGACGAGGGTCATGAGCAGGGCGTAGGACCAGAGGCGCATGGAAGGAGTGGCTCCTCCGCGATGCGATCGACCGGATCGCGGCCGCGCTGCGTGACCGGAGACACAGCCAGCTCGTTCACACGCGATCGAAGAACAGGATCTCGCGCACCTCGACCGGTCCCCAGCGCGCGTGCGGGAAGCGGCCCGCGAGCTCGATCGCCTCCGCGCGGCCGGCGACGCGCACGATGCCGTAGCCCCCGACCACTTCCTTCGCCTCGGCGAACGGCCCGTCGGTGACGAGGGGCTTCCCGCGGCGCACTTCGATGCGCGCCGGCGCTTCCTGATCGTCGGCGAGGCGCCCGGTCTCGATCAGCGTCCGCGGCGGCAGCAGCGCTTCCCCGAACGCGCGCATCTCGCGCCCCTTCGCGCCGTCGGCGTCGCTCAGCCCGGGCTCCATCCGGTACACGAGCAGGAACGGCGTCCCCCGCTCCGCATCGTCGAAGGCGCCGCGGTAGAGGAAGCGGCTCACGAGCACGGAGGCGTGGCGCGCGTGGGGACAGCGCTTCGCGAGCTCGATCGCCGCGTCGCGGTCGGGCACGTCGATTACCCAGAACCCGGCGATCGATTCCTTGCTCTCCGCGAACGGGCCGTCGACCACGAGCGGCTTCCCGCCGCGCACGCGAACCGTCGCGGCGGCGGCTTCGTGGGCGAGCGGCGCGCCGCGTTTCAGGATCTTCTGCTCCGCGAGCTCGCGGGCCAGCTTGCCCATCTCGGCCATTCCGGCCGCATCCGGTGCCGGCGCGCCCTTCGGCTCGGTGAACAACAGAACGAACTCCATCGGGTCTCCTTTCGCGCGGTTCGTTCCTTGGACGCAGCGCACCCCGCCGGCCCGACATTTTTTCTGGCGCGCGAACGCAGCTGCGGCCCAGAACGAAGGGGAAGCTCGGTTCGGGGGAGGCCCGCGAGCGCCGGGAGCGCTCTCAGGGCGCGCCCCCGTTTCACCATCCGTTCAGGTGCAGCACCGGGTCGAGCGGCTTGCGCGGCGCCGCCTTGAACTCCGTCCCCTTCGTGTAGGCCACCGGGATCAGCGCCGTCTGCGTCACCTGCTCGTACGGAATCCCGAGCACCTTCGCCGACTCCTGCTCGAACATCAGGTGCATCGACGTCCAGGCCGTGCCGAGGCCACGCGCGCGGGCGGCGAGCATGAAGCTCCACACGGCAGGAAGGATCGAGCCGTAGCTGCTCGCCTGGCCGATGGCGCCGCCCGCCTCGACGCGGCCGACCATGCACGGGACGAGCAGCACGGGCGCGCGATGGATGTTCTCGGCCAGGAATTTTGCCGAGCTGAACACGCGCTCCTGCACGGGCTTCATGCTCGGATCGTCCGCGTGGAGCTTGTCCGCTGCGAACGGCGCGTTCTCGTAGATCGCCCAGGCCTTGCGGTAGATGTCGGCGAGCTGCTTGCGCTTCGCGGCGTCGGTGACGACGACCCACTGCCAGCCCTGCGCGTTCGATCCGCTCGGCGCCTGCAGCGCGATCTCGAGGCATTCGCGGATGGCGCTCAGCTCCACCGGACGATCGAAGTCGAGACGCTTGCGCACGGCGCGCGTGGTGGTGAGCAGCTCGTCGGGGGTGAGGGCAAGCGTCTTGCTGGGCATGGCGTCTCCGTCGCGGCAGGAGGTGAAGAAGGCGGCAGCGTATCGCGGCCCGCGCGCTCGCGGGCATGCGGCGACTCCGCGGGCGGCGGCGCGAGTGCTGTGCATATCCTGCGCGCCCTTCGAGGAAACCGATGCTCCGACGCGCGCTCGTGCTCTCGTTCGCTCTCGTCCTCGCCGCCTGCTCCGAGGGCCCGCCCGATCTCACCGGCCCCATCTCGGGCTGGGACGCCTACGGCAACGACGCCGGCGGCTCACGCTTCTCGCGGCTCACGCAGATCACGCCCGCGAACGTCGGCGAGCTCGAGCTCGCGTGGATCCACCGCTCGGGCGACGTGCTCGACGGCAGCGCCAGCCTCGGCAAGAGCTCGCTGCAGGTGACGCCGATCATCGCGGCCGGCTCGCTCGTCTACTGCTCGCCCCGTAACAGAGTGTTCGCGCTCGATCCCGAGACCGGCCGCGAGCGCTGGCGCTTCGATCCGGTGGTGGACGCGAGCGAGTTCTACATCATCAACTGCCGCGGCGTTTCCCAGTGGACCGACCCGAATGCCGACTACCACGCCGCGTGCAGCGAGCGCATCGTGATGGGCACGATCGACGCGCGCCTGATCGAGCTCGACGCGAAGACCGGCGTGCCGTGCGCGGAGTTCGGCGTGAACGGCAGCGTGAACCTCGCGGCGGGCGTCGGCGACATCGAGCCCGGTGAATACGGCGTGACGTCACCGCCCGTGATCGTGCACGACCGCATCGTGACGGGTGCGATGGTGCTCGACTCGCGCCGCGTGGACGCGCCCGGCGGCGTGGTGCGCGCCTACGACGTGCGCACCGGCGCACTCGCCTGGGCGTGGGATCCCGTGCTGCCGGGCGAGCCCGGGCTCGCGCCGCACGGCGCCGATGTGCTCTACGAGCGCGGCACGACGAACGCGTGGAGCGCGCTCTCGGTGGACGCCGAGCGCGGGCTCGTCTACGTGCCGACCGGGAACACCTCGCCGGATTATTATGGCGGCCATCGCAAGGGCGCCGACTACTACTCGAGCTCGATCGTGGCGCTGGGCGCGGACGACGGCCACGTGGCGTGGCACTTCCAGACCGTCCATCACGACGTGTGGGACTACGACGTCGCCTCCCAGCCCGTGCTGTTCGACTTCCGCGGCTCGGGCGGCACGCAGCCGGGCCTGATCGCGCCGACGAAGCTCGGCATGCTGTTCTTCCTCAACCGCGAGACGGGCGCCCCGCTCTTCCCGGTCGAAGAGCGGCCCGTTCCGCAGGCAGGCGCCGTGCCGGGCGAGCAGCTCGCGCCGACGCAGCCGTTCACCACCAAGCCCGAGCCTCTGCACCCGCTCACGCTCGCCCCCGACGACGCGTTCGGCTTCACGCCCTACGACAAGGCGAAGTGCCGCGACGCGATCGAGGCGCTGCGACACGAAGGCATCTACACGCCGCCGAGCCTCGAGGGCAGCGTCCAGTATCCGGGCTACGTCGGCGGCATGAATTGGGGGAGCGTCTCGGTCGATCCGCTGCGGCGCATCGTGATCACGAACCTGCACCGCATCGCGGGCCGCATCCAGCTCGTCCCGCAAGAACAGAAGGCGCAGCACGCGTCCGAGAACCCGTTTGGCCTCGAGCCCCAGGCGGGCACCCCTTACGCGCTCGACCGCATGCCGCTCTTGTCCGTGTTCGGCGCGCCGTGCACGCCGCCGCCCTGGGGCCAGCTCGTGGCGATCGACACGACGACCGGCGAGAAGAAATGGGCGGTGACGCTCGGCACCACCCGCGACCGCGCGCCGTGGCCGCTCTGGCTCCCGCTCGGCACGCCGAACCTGGGCGGGCCGATCACCACCGCGAGCGGGCTCGTCTTCATCGGCGCCACGACCGACTTCTACTTCCGCGCGTTCTCGACCGAGACAGGCGAGGAGCTGTGGCGCACGCGCCTCCCGACCGGCGCCCACGCGACGCCGATGACCTACCGCCTGACACCCACGGGCCGTCAGTTCGTGGTGATCGCGGCCGGCGGCCACGGAATTCTTCAAACGCCGCCCAGCGACGCCCTCATGGCCTTCGCGCTGCCGAACTGAGCGCGCGAGGCTCTGCGACGCGCGCCCGCGGGAGGCGCGGCTCAAAGCCGCGCCTACCCGCGCCTCCCCACCCAAATCGCCGTTCCCGCAGCTCCGAGCGCAGGCACGAACACGAGCACGCGCAGACGCGGCGGGGCCGGGGGCGGCTGCGGCCGAATCAAGCACAGGCCGGCCCCGAGCATCCGGCAACGCAACGCCGCGAAGTAGCGCGTTCTCCATCGCGCAACGGGACGCCCAGAAGAGAGGGGCCGAAGCCGAGCCATCGGCCGCAGCCGCCCCCGGCCCCGCCGCGACTGCGCTCCCCGCACCCGAGGCTCTTACCCCCGCATCATCTCCGCCGGCGACGCAACCCCCAACAACTTCGCCGTCAACTGCGTCACTGTGTTGTTCTGCTCCATCGCGCGACTCTGCTCCGCCGTCATCAGCTCGTAGTGCCGTAGCTGCTGCGCGATGCGCATCATCACTACCGCGAAGCGGAAGCCCGCGAACACCTGGTAGTAGTGCAGGTGCTTCACACGGTGGCCGGAGAGCGCCTGGTAGTGCTCCATCGCTTCGTCGTAGCTCGGGAAGCCCGCGAGGCGCTGCGTGCTCATGCCCTCGCTGTGATGGCGGTCGAGGAACACCGCCCAGCCGAGATCCTTCTCGGGGCTGCCGACCGTCACCATCTCCCAGTCGAGCACCGCGGCCACGCGCGTGCCGTCGAAGATGATGTTGCCGATGCGCGCGTCGCCCCAGACGATGCCGTCGGGCTCGCCGCTGGGGCGGTTGGCTTCGAGCCAGGCGAGCGCGCGCTCGGCGATCGGCTGCTCGCGGCCCTCCGCCGCCCAGGCGAAATACTTCTTGTAAAAGGCGAGCTCCTGCTCGAGGCCGTTCGCGAAGCCCGGCTTGCGCAGGAAGCCGAAGCCCGTCTTCTCGACGTCGAGCCGGTGGATCTTCGCCATTGCCTCGAAGCCGCCGAGGAAGATCGCGCGGCGCTCGGCGGGCGAGACGTCGTGCATCCAGCCGCCGACGTGATACGGCGGCTGATCCGTCGGCACGCGCCCGTTCACGCGCGCCATCACGTAGAACGGCGCGCCGAAGATCGAGAGATCGCTGGGCTCGAGCCAGAGCGCTCGCGGCACGGGCACGTCGGTCTTTCCGAGCAGCTGCATGGTCTTGAACTGCAGCGCCATGTCGTACTCGGGGAAGACCTGATAACCGATCGGCTGCACGCGCACGACCAGCGACTCGCTGCGCTGCGCCGCGCCCTCGCGCCAGCTCGCCTCGCACAGCAGCGTCTCGTTCGAGAAGCCCGAGCTCGTGGGCGACGCGAGCGGCGTGATCTCGACGCTCGACGCGCCGGGGATCGTGCGCGCGAGCCAATCGCGAAACTTCTTGCCGTCGGTCTCGAGATCGCGCTTCCAATGCGTGGGCATGACCAGCTCCTGCGAGTGCGGCGCGGCAACGTAGCCCGCCCGCGCGTTCGAGCGAACGCGCTCGCGAGGATGCGAGCGCGCCGCGCCGGGTCTCACTCGGCGGAGAGCAGCCGCTCCGCGACCAGGCGCGCGGCGAGGACGTGTCCCTCGGCGTTCGGGTGCACGCGATCGAAGGGCGCGGCGCGCAGCGACTCGAGCCCGGCCGCGGTGAACGGATCGGCCAAGTCCGTCACCGCGAATCCGACGCGCGCCGCCTCGCTCGCGACGATCGCGTGGACCGCCGCGTGCGGATACGCCCCGCCCGGCGCCTCGAGCCACGGGAAGATCGCGATGTGCACCTCGAACTCGCGAGCTCGCGAGAGCTCGGCGATCCGGCGCAGCGCGAAGCGGATGCGGCCGACGCGCGCCTCGTCGCGGTACCAGTCCGACGGATGCCAGTCGGCGGCGCTCGCCATCAGTGCGCGCAGCTCGCGCTCGTCCGCGGCGATCGGGTCGATGCGGCCCGCGGACAGCTCGCGGAAGCGCTCGGGACGGTTCATCTCGTGCAGGAATGCTGCGTGGGAGCGCTGGTCGAGGCGGTGGAGCAGGAACTGCACGAGGCGCGACCGCCTCACCCAGAAGTCGTCGCGATAGCGCGAGACGCGCTCGATGTACTCGCGATTGGTCGACACGATGCCCGCATCGTTCAGGCAGTAAGCGATCACGACGTGCTCGGGCGCGAACGCCAGCGCGTGCCGCTCGAGCACCGCGAGCTCCTGCAGCGAGTCGTAGCCGCCGAGCGCGAAGTTCAGCACCTCGAAGCGCGGGTCGCGCGCGCCCAGCACCTCGGCGAGGCGCGCGGGAAACTCCGCGCCGGCGGGAACTTCGTTCCCGAATGCGATGGAGTCGCCGAGCACGACCACCCGGCGCAGCTCCGCGTCGCCGCGCGGCTCCGGACCGCGGAACCCCCGGCCGTTGACGCGAACTCGCGTGCCCCACGCCGCACCGCTCGCGCCGGGCACGAGCTCATAGCCGATCTCCGGGTCGGCGGATGCGCGCACGAAGACGTCGCGCCCGCCGAACAGCTCCGCGAGCGGCTCCACGCCGAGCACGCGTAGCGCCCCTTCCGCGAGCGCGACGCTCGCCGCGAATGCAAAGAGCGCGAGCGCAGAGTTGGCGACGAGCGGATGGAGACGCACGCGACCCCTCGAGAGCAGACTGACTCATCGAGCGAACGCTCCGGTCGGTAAAGCGCGAAGGCGCGGCTTCACAGCTCCGCGAGGTAGCCCGAACCGAGCTGGAGCATCTGTCCTTGGATCCAGCGCGCGCGCCGCTGCGTGTAGGGCCCCGGAGAGCGCGCGCGCATCTTCCTCGGGCTCGGGAGCACGGCCGCGAGCGTCGCGGCTTGGGCCGCGCTCAGGCGGCTGGGAGCGCGCCCGAAGAACTTCTGCGACGCCGCGCCCACGCCGTAAACGCCGTCGCCCAGCTCCGCGATGTTGAGATAGACCTCGAGGATGCGGCGCTTGGGCCAGAACGTCTCGAGCGCGACCGTGAGGTAGACCTCGAAGCCCTTGCGCAGCCAGCTGCGCTGGGGCCACAGGAACAAATTCTTCGCCACCTGCTGCGAGATCGTGCTGGCGCCGCGCTTGCGCTCGCTCTGCTTGTTGTGCGAGACGGCTCTCTCGATCGCCTCGAAGTCGAAGCCGTCGTGGGTCGGAAAGCGCTGGTCTTCGGCGGCCACCACCGCGAGCCGCATCGCCGGCGCGATCGCCTCGTAGTCGACCCAGTCGTGAGCGATCCAGGGCTTGCCCGCGACGAGGCGCTGGACGCCGTCGCGCAGCATGAAGGCGCTCGCGGGCGGGTCGACGAAGCGGAAGCACGCGACCGGCGCGAGCGGGCCGACGAGCGCGAGCAAGAGCGCCGCGACGAGCCGGCGGCGCCAGGTCCAGCGCGCGAACCGGCGTCTGCGAGCGAAGCGGGCCATGTGCCGCGAGCGATCGCGCTTTCCCTAACGGATGGCGACGGGGTTGATCACCGCCTGCACCGCGCCCTTGAACTTCGGCTGTCCGAGCACGAACAGGAACTCGTAGGCGCGATCCGCGGCGAGCTCGCCGGTCACCATGTTCTCGAGGATGTAGACGCCGTTCTTCGCGAGAAAGGTCTGGTGCACCTCGAACGGGCGGTTCGGATTCTCGAACGGGATCACCTCGACCGCGATCGTGTCGGCGCCCACCGCCACCACACCGAGGCTCGCGAGGTACTTCGCGCCCTCGACGCCGACACCGGGGTGCAGGAGCTTCTGGTTATCAGGGTCCGAGTTCGGCTTCTTCTGCCAGCCCGAGTGGAAGATCACGACGTCGCCTTTGCCGATCGGCGGCGTGCCCTGCCGCTTCAGCGCGGCATCGATCTCGGCGCGGTTGTAGGCGGTGCCGGCGGGCACCGTCTCGACTCCGCGCAGCGCCGCCATGTCGAGCAGCACGCCGCGCGTCGCGATCGGCGGCACGGTGTCGGTGCCGAGCTCGAGCAGGCCGCTCGGCGCCACGAACTTCTGCGCCGGCAGGCCGTTGTAGTAGCGGTGATCGATGCCGAGGTGGCCGAGCCCGTCGAGCTGCGACCCAACGCCCATGTAGGTCATCAGGATGTCGTCGTTCCCGGTGGCGAGGTTCTCGCCGCTGCGCGCGCCCGTGCCGTCGTTCGACTGCGTGATCACGATGCCGAACTTGCGCGGCGGGTAGGCCAGCGAATCGGGACCAGTCGTCATGCCGAGCGAGTAGGTCTTCCCCGTCGTGATCAGCTTCGCCGCACGCTTCGTCCCACCGGCGGAGAGATTGTTCGCCGCGCCGATGCGGTCGTCCGCGCCGTAGCGCGAGGGATACCAGCTCTCGTCGGCGAGCGCGGCGCCGGCGAGGAAGCAGAGTGCGAGGAGCGCGAGCGAAAAACGCGACATGGAACCTCCTGGGACGTTGCCGAGAACGTTGCGCAGAGCGGAGTCGCGCGCCGCAGGCCCGCGTGCGGACGCCGGCTCACTTCTCCTCGAGCTCGTGCACGCCGTCCCACGCGCCGGGGGGAGGCGCGGCCGCGAAGGCCTCCGCCCGCGCGCGCAGCACGCTCGCCGCGGCATCGGGCGCGAGGGCCGCGAACGCGCGCGCGGCGGCTGCGAACTCGCGCGCGCGATAGAGCGCGAGCGCCTCTTCCCAGCGCGCCGCGAACGCGCGCAGCTCGGGGCTCGCCTCGCCCGCCGGCGCGAGCGGCTCGAACAGCCGCACCGGCTGGCTGCGGCCGAGCACGCGCACGCGGTCGATCTCGCGCGCAAGGATCGCGTCGCCGGCCTGCGCGCGCGTCACCTCCGACACGAGGATGCGCGTGCCGTAGCGCTTGTTCGCGCTCTCGAGACGCGCGGCGAGGTTCATCGCGTCGCCCACGGCGCGGTAGGCGCGCCGCTCCTCCGAGCCGATCTCGCCCACCACGAGCTCACCGGTGTGCAGGCCGATGCGGAAGCGCGTTTCGGGCAGCCCCGCGGCGCGCCAGCTCTCGCCGAGCTTTGCCAGCGCGTCGCGGCATGCGAGCGCCGCGAGGCAGGCGCGCAGCGCGTGATCTGCCTGCGGCATCGGCGCTCCCCAATATGCGACGACGCCATCGCCGACGAACTCGTTGACCGTGCCGTCGCGCGCGAGCACCGCGCCGCACACCGCCTCGAAGTACTCGTTCAGCCGCGCCACCACGGCCTCCGCGCCGAGCCGCTCGGCGAGGCTGGTGAAGCCACCGATGTCGATGAAGCCGACGGTCAGCTCGCGCGCGACGCCG
>DATBRS010000271.1:0-5445 GCA_036560185.1 Myxococcota bacterium | reverse complement strand
ACCAACATCACGTGGCACGCGGGCCAGATCGGGCGCGCCGATCGCGAGCGCAACCTCGGCCAGCGCGGCGCCACGGTGTGGCTCACCGGCCTCTCGGGCTCGGGCAAGTCGACGGTCGCCGTCGCGGTGGAGGCGGAGCTGGTGAAGCGCGGCAAGCTCGCCTACGTGCTCGACGGCGACAACGTGCGCCACGGCCTCAACAAGAACCTCGGCTTCTCGCCCGACGACCGCACCGAGAACATCCGCCGCATCGGCGAAGTCTCGAAGCTGTTCACGGATTGCGGCGTGCTGGTGTTCACGTCGTTCATCTCGCCCTATCGCGCGGATCGCGATCAGGTGCGCGCGCTGTTCGCGAGCGGCGACTTCATCGAGGTGTACGTCGCGGCCGACGTCGCCACCTGCGAGACGCGCGATCCGAAGGGCCTCTACAAGAAGGCGCGCGCCGGCCAGATTCCCGAGTTCACCGGAATTTCCGCGCCCTACGAGGAGCCGCTGAAGCCGGAGCTGCTGCTCGAGACGGGCAAGCAGACGCTCGAGCAGAGCGTGAACGCCGTGCTCGCGTATCTCGAGACGCACGGCTACGTCGGCCGTTAGGGCGTAGCGGGCGCTCGGAGATGAAACGAGCTGCGCTGCTCGCGCTGGCGCTGGGCGCTGCGGCGTGCGCGACGCCCGCGCCCCCGCCCGAGCCGGAAGCGCAGCGCGCGGCGCCGCTCGCTGAGGAGCAGCGCTCGGAGCGCGCAGCCGACGCCGCGCCAGACTCGCCCGAGCTCGCGTTCCTGCTCGCGCAGCAGCGCGAACACGACGGCGACTTGGACGGCGCCTACGCCGGTTATCAGGAGCTGCTCGCGCGCGACCCGAACGACGCGTTCCTGCTCGTGCGCCTCGCGCAGCTCGCGTTCCGGCTCGACAAGGCGCCCGAGGCCCGCGAGTACGCGGAGCGCGCGCTCGCGCTGAACGCCGACGACCCGTGGCTGCGCGCG
Organism: Myxococcota bacterium; assembly: GCA_036560185.1. Classification (GTDB taxonomy): domain Bacteria; phylum Myxococcota_A; class UBA9160; order UBA9160; family UBA6930; genus VGRF01. The sequence goes on along the minus strand of DATBRS010000271.1, from coordinate 4,465 downwards.
TTCCTCGCCGAGACGTATCGCGATTCGGGCGATCTCGCGCGCGTGGTCGACGTGCTCACCGATGCCGCGGGCGACCCCGTCGACGGCGATGCCGCGACGCAGCTCTATCAGGTGTGGATGGAACGCGGCATCTACGAGCAGGCGCGCCGAGTCGCGCGCTGGCAGGTGGACGCCGAGCCGGAAGTGCCCGCGAGCTGGCTGAACCTCGCGGAGGTCACGGAGAAGCAGGGCGACTCCGCCGGCGCGGAGAAGATCTTGCGCGAAGCGGACCGCGCGCATCCGGAAGAGGTGCAGTTCCTCGCGGCGATCGCGGTGCTGCGGCGCGGCCGCAGCGATCGGCTCGGCGAGCTCGGCGTGCTGAACGAGCTGCTGGCGCGCGCACCCGAGGACGGCGCCTCCTGGCTCGCGAAGGCCGAGGCGGAGTTCGACCTCGGGCGCGAAGACGACGGCCGCCGCTCGCTCGCGCGCGCTGAGGAGCATCAGCCCGCGGATCTGCGCACGACCATGCGCATCGCGCTGCTCGATCTGCAGCGCGGGGCCTACGCCGAGGCCGAGCAGCGCTTCGCGCGCGTAGCGGAGCTCTATCCCGAGCAGTACGAGATCGCGTATTTCCTGGGCATCGCGCGCCGGCGCTCCGGCGATCTCGAAGGCGCGCTGCTCGCCTTCGACCGCATCGCCGAGAATCACCCGCGCTTCGTCGACGGGCGCATCCAAGTCGCCGGCATCCTCGAGGCCGAGGGCGACCTCGCTGCGGCGCGCATCGAGGTCGAGCGCGCGCAGGCCGTGAAAAACACGCAGACCCTCGCGTACCTGCACGCGAGCCTCGTCGCCAAGGGCGGTGACGTCCCGGGCGGCGTCGCCGAGCTCGAGGCGATGCTGAAGGGTGGCCCCGCCGACGCGGAGACGCTCTACAACATCGGCGTGGTTCGGGGCGAGGCGCGCGACCTACCGGGCGCGATCGCGGCGATGGAGCGCGCGCTCGCGCTCGATCCGGAGCACGCCGGCGCGCTCAACTTCATCGGCTACTCGCTCGCCGAGCGCGGAGAGCGGCTCGACGAGGCGCAGGCGCTGATCGAGCGCGCGCTCGCGCGGCGCCCGGACGACGGCTTCGTCGCCGACAGCCTCGGCTGGGTCTTCTTCCAGCGTTCGCGAGCCGCACGCGCGGCGGGCGATACGCACGAGGCGTCGCGTTGGCTCGAATCCGCCCGCGCGAAGCTCGAGGAGGCGCACTCCCTGACGGGCGGCGATCCGGTCATCTCCGAGCATCTGGGCGACGTCTACCTGGCGCTCGGGCAGAAGCGCGTGGCGCTCGAGAAGTACGAGCAGGCCGTCACGCTCACGCCGCGCGCCGGCGAGCAGCCCGAGCTCGGCGCGAAGCTCGAGCGCCTGCGCCGCGAGCTCGGCGCGCAATGAGTGCGCGCGCCGCGCGAACGCTGGCCGCGTTCGTGTGCGCGCTCGCCGTCGCGGCCTGCCAGACGCCGCCGCCCGCGGCGCCCGCCTGGACGCCGCTCGCCGCCGGCGACGCGCGCGCCGTAGAGCGCCTGGCCTGGCTGCGCGCGTACGTCCCCGCGCGCCGCTCGCTGCGCGCGAACGCGCGCGTTTCGCTCTCGGGCGCGGCGGGCGAATCGTTCTCGCGCCAGCTCGTGCTCGCCGAGCGCGACGCGAAGCTGCGCATCGAAGTGATCGGCGTGCTCGGCCAGCGCGCGCTCGTGCTCGCGAGCGACGGCGCCGAGTACGACTTGTATCGCGCGGAGACGGGCAAGATCGAAACGGGCCCCGTCGACGCGGGCGTGCTCTGGCGCATCGCGCGCATCCCGTTGCTGCCGAGCGAGGCGGTCGGCCTGCTGATGGCTGCGCCGGCGCTGCTCGAGGAGGCGCCGAGCGCTGCGGCCGGCCCCGCCGGCGAGCTGCGGCTCGCGTGGCCCGATCGCAGCGTCACGTTCGACGCGGCGGGCAGGCTCACTGAAGCGCACGTGCTCGCGGGCGCGGGCGGCGAGGAGCTCGCCCGGGCGACGTACGGGGATTGGCGAGGGGAAGGCGCGAGCGCGTTTCCGTACCGCATCGCGCTCGACTTCGCGTTTCAGAAAGGCGGGGCGCTGATCGAATTCAGGGACGCCGAGCTGAACGCCGTTCTCGAGCCGGAGTGGTTTCGGCTGAGAGCGGCGCAGGTACCCTCGGCGCCTGGAGAGTCGCGCCCATGAGCCGCGCAGCGAGGGGGAGAGCTCTGGCCGCGTGCCTCGCGCTGGCGCTCGGCTGCGACAACAGCCCGTGGCCCAAGGGCGCGTCGGCGACGAACACGCTGTTCTCCTCGATCGTCGAGACCACGCCGCGCCATTTCGATCCGACCGCCTCCTACTGGTCGAACGACACGCTCGTCACTTATCAGGTGTACGAGCCGCTCTACGGCTACCACTACCTGAAGCGCCCGTTCGAGCTGGTGCCGAAGGCCGCCGAGCGCGTGGTGACGCCGATCTACCTGGATCGCGACGGTGCGCGGCTGCCGGACGACGCGCCTGCGGACGCGATCGCCGAGAGCGTCTACGACGTGCCGATCCGGCACGGCATCATGTTCCAGCCGCATCCCGCCTTCGCGCGAGACGAGGCCGGCCGCTACCGCTACCACACGCTCGCGCCGGGTGGCATCGGGGACCGCCGCACGCCGCTCGAGTTCGAGTACAGCGGTACGCGCGAGCTCGTTGCCGAGGATTTCGTCTACGCGCTGAAGCGCCACGCGACGCCGCGCATCACCACGCCGATCTTCGGCGTGTTCTCGGAGTACGTGATCGGGCTGCGCGACTACTCCGCGCTGATCAAGCGCGAGGACGCGAAGCTGATGGCGGGGCGCGATCCGGCGAGCCTCGACAAGCCGTTCCTCGACTTCCGGCGCTGGCCGCTGGCGGGCGCGACCGCGCCCGAGAAGCACCTGCTGCGCATCCGTATCAAGGGCAAGTACCCGCAATGGAAATACTGGATGCAGATGACGTTCCTCGCGCCGGTGCCGTGGGAGGCGGACGCCTTCTACGCCCAGCCGGGGATGGCCGAGCGAGGCATGTCGCTCGACACCTGGCCGGTCGGCACGGGGCCCTTCATGGTCACCGACTTCTCCAAGGACCGGCGCATCGTGATGGAGCGCAACCCGAACTATCGGGGCGTGCCGTACCCGTGCGAAGGCACGCCGCAGGACGCCGCCGCCGGGCTGCTCGCCGACTGCGGCAAGCCGACCCCGTTCCTCGATCGCATCATCGCCACGGTCGAGCGCGAGGGCATCTCGACGCGCAGCAAATTCCGCGATGGCTATTACGACCTCGAGGTCTTCGAGCGCACCGACACGGGCAAGAGCTACCGCGTCGAGATGCTCGACTCCGACTCCGTGCGCGAAGACTACGAGCGCAAGGGCTTCGAGTTCCCGCAATACAGCGACGTCAACTCGTACATCATCGGCTTCAACATGATCGACCCGACGATCGGCTGGGGCGCGAACGAGCAGGAGCGCGAGCGCCACCGCAAGCTGCGCCAGGCCATCACGATCGCGATCGACTGGGACGAGTACTCGAAGATCTTCCCGAAGAAGGCGGGCGAGACCGCGATGAGCCCGCTGCCGGCCGGCATCTACGGCTCGCGCGAGGGCACGCTCGCCGGCGTCAACCCGTTCACGCATCGCGTCGTGAACGGCAAAGCCGTGCGCCGCTCGCTGGCCGAGGCCAAGCGCCTGATGGTCGAGGCGGGCTATCCGCGCGGCCGCGACGCCAAGACCGGCAAGCCGCTCGTCATCAATTACGACTTCTACGCGCCGCCCACGCCCGAGCGCAAACCCGAGATCGAGTGGGTGGTGCGCCAATTCGCGAAGGTCGACGTCCAGCTCGAGGTGCGCGCCACCGACAACAACCAGTTCCAAGACAAGGTGCGCAAGGGCAAGCATCAGGTCTTCTGGCTCGGCTGGAACGCCGACTATCCCGACGCCGAGAACTTCCTGTTTCTCTTCTACGGGCCCAACGCCAAGAGCGTCTCCGACGGCGAGAACACCGCGAACTACCAAAACCCCGCCTTCGACGCGCTCTTCGAACGGCTGAAGACGCTCGACGATGGGCCGGCGAAGCAGGCGGTGATCGACCGAGCGGTGCGCATGCTGCAGGAAGACGCGCCCTGGAGCATGGGCTTCTTTCCGCACGCGTCGACCGCGAAGCAGAGCTGGGTGAAGAACTCGAAGCCGGCCATCTTGATTCGCGACCACGGGCGCTACCTGCGCCTCGACGTCGATCAGCGCGTCGCGCGGCTCGCCGCCTGGAATCGACCGGTGCGCTGGCCGCTCGGCCTGGTCGCCGTCGCCGTCGCCGCCGCCGTGCTCGTCACGCTGCGCAGCTTGCGCCGCCGCGAGCGCACCAACGCGCGCGGCGAAGTGCTGGCGGAGTGAGCGAAGCATGAGCCGCGCGTGCTGAACTACCTCGTCCGCCGCGTCCTGTACGGC